>DUMB01000015.1 GCA_012840085.1 Clostridiaceae bacterium | reverse complement strand
TCCATAATGCAAAGATTCGATTGATGAGCAAGCCTGGAAAGGGTACAACGATTACAGTTATATTTAGTCGTGAACAATAGAACCGAATAGCACGGTGTTTTGTTGATATGTTTCCGCATACCTAGATTATTTTAAAAACAACCAAAAACCATTGACATGTTCCCGTAAACGTAAGGTTCAAAAAATCAGCCTAAGACATCAATCCAAGCGGCTCGGGCCACGTGGAGAGCGTGGTATTGATGTCAAGGGTAAAAGAGTGAGTGTGTGAAAAAGCCTTGTATATCAAGGCTTTTCGCATATATGGCTTTAAAAACCACCGGAAGAAAACAAAATTTTTCATTTCATGAAAACATGTCCAAAAAGGCTGCATTTGACAGTTAAGTGGTCAGGTTAGATGTCAGTGCTCGGTGAGTGGTCGATTTAGATGTCAGTCTTCGCGAGTGCACGATTTAGATGTTTTTTCGGGGTGTTGTTGAGGTTGTGTGGTCAGGTTGGATGTATGATGCTGCCAAAAGCATTGGTTATCGCTATTAAGTGGATTATTGAAGTTGATCTGCTTACCGACAAAGCTGTGCACAGATTATCGGATGAATAAATTCATCCTGTGATAATATTGATGATGAAAGGAGGTTGTTTGATGGATTCTTTAAGTAATATGAATAAAGCAATGGAATACATTGAAGAGCATTTAACTGAGGATATCGATTATAGTGAAATTTCTAAAATTGCTTACTGTTCAGAGTATCATTTCAAAAGGATGTTTTCATTTTTATCAGGGGTTGGTTTATCGGAATATATTCGAAGGAGAAGATTAACTCTGGCTGCCCTTGATTTGAAAGATAAAAGTTTGAGAATAATCGATGTTGCTGCCAAATATGGTTATGATTCAGCTGATTCATTCTCACGTGCTTTTCATTCCATGCATGGTATTCTTCCCTCTGAAGTAAGAAATTCGAATATTCAGCTTAAAGCCTATCCTAGAATGACCTTTCAATTATCAATTAAAGGAGGATGCGAAATGAATTATCGTATTGTTGAAAAAGGACCTTTTAAGATCGTAGGATTCAAGAAGAGAGTACCAATTAGTTTTAATGGTGTTAATCCGGAAATTGCAAAAATGACTGAACTTTTAACCCCTGAGATTATCAAAAAACTGAAAGTGATGTCAAATGTAGAACCAACAGGGATTATTAGTGCATCTACGAACTTCTCGGAAGGAAGAATGGAAGAAAAAGGTGAATTGGATCATTACATTGGTGTAGCAACTTCAAGTGATGAAACAGCAGAATTTGATGTATTGAAAGTAGAAGATAGTACCTGGGCAGTCTTTGAGTCCATTGGGCCCTTCCCGGAAACACTTCAAAATGTATGGGGAAGGATATACTCAGAGTGGTTTCCGTCTTCAGGGTATGAGGCAGCCCCAGGCCCTGAAATTTTGTGGAACGAGAGTCAAGACACTGGAAATCCAAAGTATCGAAGCGAAATCTGGATTCCAGTAAAGAAAAAAGACTATTAATTACAGCAGTGTTTATGATTGAGGGTGCTTCCTAGTTAAGTACCCTTTTCATATACAATACGGGCAAAGGTGGATATGTTCCCGTCTACCGATAGCACCAAAAACGCTATGGATATGTTTCCACATACCGAGAGAATGCTAATAAACGGTCGACCTGTTCCCCCATGCCACGGCATAAATAATGGCAACTCAAACCATGTGGAGACGGTTGTTCTTTTGTCCCACAAAAACTCCAGATGATTTTATCTGCGTAAAATAGATTATACAGGCGATAGACATAGGATGTTCTTGAAGCTCTAAAAATAGAATAAAGATGTATAATAAGGAGACGGAGGATATTTTGTGAACAATATAATAAAAGCATTGCAAGACAAAGATGATAAAAAAGCATATGCTCTGTTTAAGGAAATTGGAGCAAGATCGGTTGTATCAGATGAATACTATTCCTGTTTTGAGGATTTTTTAGGACTCTTGAATGCTAAGAGTTCATATGTAAGAGCAAGGGGATTTGCTTTGTGCTGTGCTCAGGCGAGATGGGATGAAAACGGGAAACTACAAAACGCACTTCCAGTTATGCTTGCCTTGCTGCATGATGATAAACCAATAGTGGTCAGGCAGTGCCTTGCGGCTTTGCATGAAGTTGTTTTATACAGGACAGAATTGAGCGAAGCGATAAAGGCTGAGTTGGAAACAATTGATTTATCAAAGTATAAGGATAGCATGTCTCCGTTGATTAAGAAAGATATGGATGAACTTTTAAAATTGATAGATAGGTAATTCTGAGTTAATTCAGCCAAAAAACTACCATTTACATCATAATAAGTAAGCAAAGACCACATAAAGAAAATACTACTATCTGTTCATTCAACAAAAAGTGCATCAGAATCCCATCTCATTGACTGGTTTCCCTGGATGGTACACGTTGGGAGTGTCACCTTGATTACAAGGCTGTAAGCCTTGATTTTACCGGGTTTGTTGGATTGCATCCAGGTTGTCTGCTCAACCTAAAGGGCAAAAATGTGTACAGGGGAAAGTATCGAGGGGGTATTTCTTGGGTGAAATTTGAGTCAAAAATGAGTAGGGTTGAGTTGATAGGTTAGATAACGGGCATTTTTTATAGGGTTGAGGAGACAGGATGGATGTTAGCACTATGCAAGTATAGCCATGCCTCAAATAGGCTTTACATCATAATTTAATTTGAAAAGCGTGTCATAAGACCATTACTTTCCAATGAAAGAATTAGGTGTTATAATTACATTTGATAACAGGAAATGATATGTTTTGTTTAGAATTGAAAAGCATTAATTATATAAATTATAATTGCCATGTATTGAATATCTGATCATTAAAACGTATAAAATGGGGGATATATGCATGCCATCGGTTATTAACTTACATAGTGTACAAGATACTACTCTATGGAAAAAACTAAACTCTGGCTTTACTGGTGAGGATGAAACAGTCGCTAAGGTTTTGGCATCAAATTTGATAGGTATTTGCGATGAGGCTTCAAACCGCATGAAAAGCTTTCCCACTTTACATTCCCAATATACACTTCATGACGAAGTTCATTTGTTAAGAGTGACCGAGTTAATGGCACTTTTATTGCCAGAACAGGTACTAAATATACTTAATCCGGTTGAAGTGGCATTAATGATATTATCTGCTTTCTTCCATGATCAGGGAATGATACTTTCCTCAGCAGAGATAGCAAATCTTGATACAAATTCAGAATTCCAATTATTTAAGAATAACTGGATTATTGAACATCCTAATATAAAGGAAATTAGGCAGCGATTATTAGATCGGAATCTTAGTCATGAAGAAAAAGAAAGATGTAGTCGTGCAGATTGTGAACTTCTCGATGCTTTGCTTACAGATTATATAAGAAGAATACATGGAGAAAGGTCAGCAAATTTTGTCCGTACACAATATAGCCAGGATAAACGATGGGAAGTCTGTGGTGTTAATTTATCTAATATTACCGCTAAGATATGTTTATCACATACTCAACCCGCATTAAGCCTCAGCCCAGCAAATGGATATAACTATGATGAATCTGTTGGCACTTATTTAGTTAACGTACCTTTTATTGCTATTTTGCTAAGACTTGCTGATATACTTGATTTTGATCGTGATCGAACCCCAGATTCTTTATATCGGACTATACATTTTACAAACAGTGTGAGTGTTGCTGAATGGGAAAAGCATAGATCAGTTGAAGGGTGGGTAATAACACCAGAGCTAATTAGGTTTACAATGAGATGTGAGCACCCAATTTATGAGCGTGCTGCAAGACACTACATGGATTGGATAGATGAGGAACTTTCGAATGCTTATATGGTATTACGTAATTTTCCGCACAATGTTCAAAAGTATTACATAGATATACCATTGAGGGTTGATCGCTCACGTATAGAAGCTAAAGATGGAAATTACATATATCATGACTTGGAATTTTCTCTTTCTAGAGATGAAATTGTTAAGTTATTGATGACAGATAATCTTTATCAATCACCTTCCTTATGCATAAGAGAATTATTGCAAAACGCTCTTGATGCGTTAAGACATAGAAAAGCATTAATAAAGCGTGATCTTGGCATAGAATGGGATAAAGGGAAAGTGCAGTTTGAACATTCTGTTAATGAATATGGCTATGAGGTTGTTACGTGCATTGACAATGGTGTTGGGATGGATGAGCACATAATAACACGATACTTGACTAATGCTGGAAAAAGTTATTACCGCTCTCCTGAATTTAGCCAGGAAAGAGCTACTTTCAACTCATCAGGTGCGGATTTTGAGCCATGTGCACAATTTGGTATCGGTTTTATGTCTTGCTTTATGATAGGAGATAATATAACAATATATACACGTAAAGATTATGGACAAAATAGAGGGTATGGTGAGCCTTTAATTGTAGAAATCAATGGATTAAGTGGAATTGTAATCATACGGAAAGGAAGTTATGATCAACCTATAGGAACTACTATTAAAATTGTAGGGCGTAAGAAACCTGATTATATAGATGAATGGGAGGATAAAGTAAAACTTATCGAAGTAATAAATGGGTATGCTTTGGCTTGTGAGTTCCCTATTGAAGCTCACTGTAGGATACCAGAAATTGCAGACTCAATTATTATACCACCCAATATATCAGTTCCTAAAACAATAATGGAAAAAAACAATATTAAACACTGTATAACATTTGAGCAAAAATTTGCTGATATAAATCCATACCTTAATGGATGCATAAGAGCTAGTTTCTTGACAAATGAGACAGGAAAGCTAACACTGTCAAATGATGAAGCATCATGGAAGCCTTCAGAAAAAGATTACAAGCCTAAACTGGTATCACTAACTGGTCAAGAACTCGAAATGCATTATTTTTGGGAAGAAAACCAGACTTGTCTTGATGGAATACTGGTGTGCGGCTGTCCAGGCCGAGATAAAGAATGCCATCGATTAGGGATGCGAGGAAATGTAATTCATTTAGGGGAAGAATCATTTATCCTTGACATTAGGGGTTTAATTAAACCATCACTTACACCAGAAAGAGTACCACCTAGGCGTTCCTTTGATTATGATCCTGCGTGGAAGAGAATACAAAGGATGGCTTCTTTAGCACAAGGTAGATTATGGGAGCAGGTTCTATTATCCCTTGATCATGAACCAAATTCAGAGTTATTTTGGCAACTAGCCACAATTTACGGATTTTGGGTTCCTTGGTTAAGATCAGGAGAGATCTGGGATAATATAATGGTACCATTAATATCGGAAGGCAATTCAGTTGAATGGCGAAGAATCTCTGAGTTAGGTAAGATAATACCAAGTAGGTCAGACATTTCATATGAGTTTAGTACGTTGGACCATATGACAGTATCGCCTGATGATAATTTAACAAAGTGGGAAGCTGTAAGTTACGGTAGAAGAATAACATCCAATATAAATTGCACTGTTCTTGGTATGTCTAATATTAAACTTGAGGAAGATAAAATAATCTTAGAATTAAAAGAACCCGATAATTATGATAATGCTCCATGGGAACATACTCTAGATATGACCCTTGGGGTTATGCCTCTTTTACCATTTGTCGGACAAATAAAGGAATGCCTGTCTATTCAATCGCCATTTAGGTGCGCTAACATTAATCATCCTCTTGTTAAGCTTGCACTTGAGTCACAGTATGTGAATCAACGTAATGAGATTGAGGAGCTTGCTAGGAGTGTAGTAATATGTCTTAGTGATTCTGATACACTGAAACTACTTGGTACAAAAGATAAGCAGGTTAACCACTTGATGTATCGCTTAGGACATTTGTACAATGCAATTGATTGGACAAAATATGCATCAGAACTAGCCCCTCCCTATAAGGTCTGGTTAGATACTATTGGCTATACCATAATTACAGCAGAAGACTTTCAATTATGGGCTAAAACTAAGCCGAAGAGGCTTTAATCACTATATTTTGGAGAGTGTATAATAGAAATGTCAATAATAAGCACAATGATGTATTTAAATTAATCGATAACTTAGCCCTTGTTGAGTTAATAGTAGCAAAGGTCAGAGAATTGACCAGGCAGGACTGGCAAGTATTTGCGGCTGAATGCTGAAAGGAGAAGAATATCGGAAAGCCATATGCGGGGAAACCGCACGTACGGTTTGATGAGGGGACGGTGGCAACCCCACTGCTCTACTCTATCAAGGGTGAACGAGAAATAATCCATCATGCAGATGATGGAAGCCCTGGTATATGTCAAAAGAACCTACCTATGTGAATTGGACGGATGAGCGATAATTCATATAATATTATTTGAGGTGAAATGACATGAAGGATAAAAAAGATAATATTTAATTAAGCGGGTTGTCTATTGGAATGTGTCTAGGGCTATCCATCGGAACGGCTATTGGAGCCGCAACTAATAATATCGGACTATGGATGGCAGTAGGTCTTTCTATAGGGATGTGTTTAGGAATAGCCTTAGGGCACTCTAACAAGGAGACTGATATCCAGGACGAAAACAATGAGGAAGATTGTCGCGATGATGGCAAAGATGAAAAGAATTAGTGTAGCAAATATCAATTCGCACACTCAATGTGATGCATATGTTGCAGGAGAATATCTCTATACGTGTGCCTCATTCCGTTAGAGTATTCCTGTAAATGGAAAACTAGACTGTATTACAAGACTTTAATCTTTTTCCAGCGCTAGGCGTGGGGTTCAAAATAGCTTTCAGTGGTGAGGATGACATAAATACTTCTTTTGATATAAAGATGAAAGCAAATAGAACTGCCCCTGTTGCTTGTTACAATTTGATAATTCAAAAGATAAGCAGAGCAATTATCATGGAAAAATGAAGGGAAAGAACTCTCCTAAGGTTACTCAGTGGATACGTTCCCTTGAACAGCGGTTTTTAAAAAATCAACCAAAAACCCATTGACATGTTACCACGTACAGATACAATAAAAAATAGCCTACAGACATCAATTCCATCAACTCAACCCATGTGGAGAGCGTGGTATTGATTACAAAGTTGTAAGCCTTGATTTTACCGGATTTGCTGAATTAAAGTCAAGTTGTCTGCTCAACGCATATAAAAAGACGGAGGTGCAGCATGGAATATATCACTATTCAGTACAGACAGGCGAAAGACGGCATAGGGGTAATTACCTTAAGTCGCCCTGAAAAACGAAATGCTATAAACATTCAGATGAGAATTGAGATCTCTGATTGTTTATATGAATTGGAGCAGTCATCAGATATAAATGTTGTAATATTTACCGGAGCAGGTAGTTCATTTTCAGCCGGGTTCGATTTAGATGAGTTTAATAATCCTGCTATATTTGATGCACTTTTTGAAACTTCCTCAAAATATCACAGAGACATTTGGAATTTTTCAAAGCCAACGATTGCTGCCATAAACGGAGCGGCAATGGGTGGTGGATTTGATTTAGCAACCCTTTGTGATATACGGATATGTTCTGATTCTGCAACATTTGGGCATCCCGAAGTAAAATTCGGCGCACCTCCGCTTTATACTCCTCTAAGGTGGATAGTTAAAGACGGTATTGCACGAGACCTCTGTCTAACAGGTCGTAAAATTGATGCAAAAGAGGCACTGCGTATTGGATTAGTGAGCGAAATTACAAATAGTTCTGACCTATTACAGCGAGCAATCGAAATCGGCGATACTATTTTGGAAGCTCCGTCAGATACAATAAAATATATAAAGTCGTATTTTATCAGTAATACTGAAAAAGGATTTGAAGATTCTTTTCTTGTCGAGCATGATAAAGCATTTCAAGATATTTTATTGCCGAAAGCTAAGAACGGGTTTCACCTGCGAAATGGCAGGAGATGAGATGTGAAATTTACGCCGATATACGAAGAATTGATATTCCGTGGACTGGTCTGGAATTGGTGTGAAAAAGCAATGATGAAGGATGTTATGGTATTTCTATTGTAAACTATTTTGATTCCTTTTTTAAAAGGCAAGCTATTAGGTGTACTTAGATAAAGGCTACCGAGTAAACTAATATGATTTTAAGAGAATATTGAAAAGATTTTAATAAGAAAAATGTGCCTTGAGATTATCTCCAGGCACACTCCATTTTAATATACAATACTTATATTAACTTAGTTCCTTACTGATGCGTGAATTCAATTGATGCGCTATTAGAAATGGAAACCAGGGTGTACAACGATATCGATTTATTCGTGGAAAAAATCAATAGTAAAAAATTTATAGATATAATAAAATTTATAGATATATTATAAATAAAAGAAAAAGGCTTTGTTGAATTTACAGAAGCGTATACAACTACATATCATACGGTTTAGATACGCTAAAGGTAGGATAATTATTTGAATTTAGCGAATAAGGATACCTTGTTTTTGAGGGAGAAACATATCCATCAGGCATATTCAGCGGTATTGGGAAAATATTTGATAATAGTAAAGTGTATAGATGCTGAAAATCAAATTTTATTCACTTGGGATATGAACACGATGAAAATGATGTTCATGATGTAAGATTGCTGTGCGAGAGATTTAATATTCCAGTCCCGAATGAATATAAGTAACTAAAATTGACAATTAGAGCCTGCAATCACGAATTTATCCCGCTTGAATCCACCGGTGAAATTATAAACACAATAATACATACGGTGATTGCTTCGGTATCATTCTGCCAAAAGGAAGGATGTTAAATGAAACAGACGGACAGCCACAAATTGAGACATGAAGTTATCTTATTCTTTATAACTACTGTTTTTTTCACTTGGCTTCTGTGGGTTCCTGCTTTTCTGATACAAAATCATGGTATCCCTATGAGGCTCTCTTATGATTTTTTTATAACCGTTGGAACCTTTGTTCCATCTATAGCCGGTTTTTTCTTTACATACATATTCGGCGGAAAAGCTGAAGTGCATTCATTATTAAAATCATTGCTAAATATGCATATCAGTGTAAAATGGCTGCTATTTATCTTCTTAGTAATGCCAGTAGTATCGGCGGTTTCATGCCTGGTTTTTTATCTTTCAGTGAGCACTCTTCCACAGATGCAGTTTTCTCCTTGGTTCATTCCTATTGCTTTTGTGTATATTCTTATTTTTATGGGGCCACTGGGTGAAGAGGCAGGATGGCGGGGATTTGCGCTTAAGAAGATGCTAGAATATTTATCTCCATTGAAAGCCGCAGTGCTGCTTGGAATTGTCTGGTCATTCTGGCATCTACCTTTATTTTTCATAAACGGAACAACACAAAATGCTTTGACTTCTTTCGGTAGTATTCCTGCAATTTTGGGATATGCTCTATATACTGTTATGATCTCTGTTTTAATAACTTTAATATATATTATGAGCAATGGCAGCGTGTTTGGCTGTATACTGCTTCATACAGTGGGAAATCTATCGCTTGGTGTTGTTCCCATAATTTTTTCAAAAAATGGAGCGGTTATTTTGCTTCTTACTCTTTGCATTACTGTAACTGCTATTATATGCAAGCACAAAAAAATTATGTTTCACAAGTTTTCATAGTTATTAATTCCCTGCTGTGTTTCTTAACACAAAAACAAGCAAAGCACACTTCAGTTATACTCATAGAATGTCTTGCTCTTTATTGGAGAAAATGAAAGCAGTGAATATTGGCTTAGTGTATTAAACGGACTTAAAAATCGAGGGGTAAAAGACATTCCAGTTCTGTGTGCTGATGGTTTGACAGGCATTAAGGAATCCATTGCCGTAGCTTATCATCAGACAGAATATCAGCGCTGTATTGTGCACCAGGTTAGAAGCACCCTAAAGTATATTGCTGATAAGGACAAAAAGGCATTTGCAGCTGATTTGAAGACTATCTATCATGCCCCTACCGAAGAAGTAGGATACGCAAACATGAAAGAAGTCGCAGACAAAAGGCAAGAACATTATCCTAATGCAATGAAGAGGTGGTATTTTAATTTTCAATCTCACCACATTCCACATCGATCAGGCCCTCAAAGAAATGCAGTTCATTGAAAACATCAGCTTTGTAGTTTTCATTCTCATGCAGGAATCTGTACTTTGCCCTGTTCAGCTTCACAATGTTTCTGCCTTCATCGATCTGCACCTGTACCGTAACTGGTTTCAGAATGTATACATGTACGGTATCTCCTGTCTTAACAACAGAATTGTCCTTTCGGTAAATACGGGCACTTATCAGGGCATTGTTTATACTGGAGTGACGTGTAGTATAGCTGCCCAGACAGTAGTTGTCATATGTAAACATCAATTGACCCGTTTCTGTGTTTCTAACGATAGGATATACCTTATATCTACGTACGCCATCATCCGTATGCGAAAAAAATACCAAATCTTCAACCACACATTTTATCGGCGTATCACAGGGTAAACAGCCGACTCTGTAAATCCTTTTCACATAGAAATAAATATCTGTCAGTATAAAACATACGGCAAGAACCGCAATTACTATATTATTTATAATGTCTTCGAAATTTAATTCAGAACGGAACGAATCAAGAATAAATTTGGTTATCAGCAGCATAATAACCTGGAGGGCTGCAAGGACACTCAGTACGACCGTATTCCTTCTTTTAACGGTAATGATTCTTTCATTCAGACCCATTTTTTATGGCCCCCCTCATACATTTTTTATGATCCATCTCATAAATAAGCACTTTGGGGCAAGCAAAGCATTTGCTATGATCTGGACAAACTGAGCTCTTGTTGCCGGAACGTTCAGGTCCATACTGCTGATACCAGCGATACCGTTTTCCGTGATGTAATCCGTATATACCTTATACCAGGGTGTGGGTTGCTCAAAATCAGCTTTTCTGTTGTGATAGAAGGAATGAAGACGGGCTGCGATGGCCAGTGTTTTTGCTATCGTAACGCCGCTCGCATGATCAAACCTGTTTGCTCTCTTTCCAACCATCAGCCCAAGCTCGTATACAGTCTTTACATTCTCATAGAACCAGTCATCGGGCTTCACATGCGAGAATGTATCGTCATTGTAGGAGTTCGCTTTCTGAAAGTTGTCAAGTTGTATTTCCTCTGCTGTATCTGTTGCGTCCGCCTTATCTGTTACAGTTTTCTTGTCTTTGGCATCTGTCTTATCAGCGGCCAATCCTGTGACCGGTATCACACTGAGGCACAATATCATGACAAGCAGCACGCTGATGACTCGAATGAGTTTGAGTTTTCCCATGATAAATCCCCCTTAGTTTGATTATGCTAATAAGTCAAAGGTTTTTTGCAATATCTGCATTGGCTTTCGGTTTTCTCTTTTTCTCAAAGTTTATATCGTTCTGTTGCAGGCGTGACCGTTGATTTTAGCGAACAACTGCCTGCTTTTGATATGTCTGTGAAAACAATGCAGACCTGGATAAGTAAGCAACATACGATCAACAGCATTTTTATCTCTCTTATGTAACGTAATTTATATAGGAAACTATTGGAATTTTATCACATATATTTCCAGACAACAATACCTTTTCCAAAGTTTTCCTGGAATGGTACTCAAAATAGAATCTGCCACAAAGTTTCAGTAACAAAGCAGGACCATTTAGCCTACTCAGGTGCTCATATTCTCCTTCTTAAGCATGACACCTCTTTGTCAATCCATACTTTGATATGCTGACTTATATCGGCTATAGATTCATCCATGGGAAAGCTGAAGCCGTGACAGCCCTTCTGGCATGGTTCACCGAATAGCTTTTTGTTACACCCATAACTCCGTGAGATCTTTTCCTGTATATGTAAAGGAAATGTTTCGATAACATCAGGATATTTATGAGTGTTTTGTGCCTTAATAAGGGTGCGGTAGCCTGAATCAGTCGCTGCGGAAAATGTCCTGTCTTAGCATAGGCTTGATTAGCTTGTCATGTCGAATATGAAGAGGAACGAAAACGTTACTCATGGGCTTCAAAACCTCAAATCCGTAAATATGACTACATTCTCAATGGCAAGCTTACTCTTGCTTTATGGGTATGACAAAGGATATCCGGATTTATTGATTAATATTTTTGAACAAGTATTAATAGCGGCTTTGGGATGTTCTCTTGCAAGCCGTAACATTAGGGAACTAAATATTTCGCGGGAAGATATTCAATATTTATATGAGAAATTATTAAAACATGATAAATATACACTTATGCTAAATCTCTTTAAGGCGGCTGAAGATATATTTGAAGAGTTAAATATTACAAATTATTAACTTAAAAAATATATTGAAAAAAGTTTGCCAAGGATTGTATTGAATATAGAAATTGCACTGAAATTAAATACTCTTAATAAAGTGTTTATAACACCAAAAAATCCGGATTTAGAACCTAAAATCCAATTTAAGTCTGGTGTTAAAATGGATGATGAGGAATATAGAAAATTAATAGAAGAACTGCTTAGTTGCCGATATTCATCTGATAAGTTGGAAATTATAAGGGAAAAAGTGAAATCCTTTGATGATCTTGAAGATTTATTAATTGATGCACAGCTAGATGAGGAGGAATTCATCTCGCTGTTTAATAATCTCGGGGATGTTGAGATTGCAGCGATGATTAAAAGACACCCATTTGAATCGGACATTCAAGCTGTAAATTTATCGGAAGCTGAACAGGTATTACGATTATATTTAGAAAATTATGTTAAAAAACTTCCGAGTAATAGACAAGAACATATTTTCCAAATTGCAGAATATCTATTGGAGGTTGATATATAGGAATAGATAAGAAACTATTATTGAAATTGTCCGTACCCCCTATACAGGAAGGTCATCCGGCGGAGCAAATCAGCATAAAAGAGTATATGGACCCGTTTACGGGTGAGCAGGCAAAGAACAGGAAATAAAAGAGCCGCCCGGTTGGGCAGCCTTTGTAATAGCCTTGCGATTGGCAGTAATTTCGGGCGCGGGCAGAACCGTCAGTACCAAGCCTTTATAGGGCTTAATCAAACCACCGGCTAAGAATTAATCCGCCTTGATAAAGGTTATCTTTGCGTGTTCAGGTACCGAGTCTGTATGAGTCCATACAATGATTTTCGTTTTATTATCATACTTTGCTCCTGAGGTAACAACCATCAGCTTTTGAGTGATGTAGTCACGGATGGTGCAATACGTGGAATACTTATCAATACGCCACGGGTACTCACTACCTGACCGAAGCTGTTGACCATCTTTACTCCCCCCATATTGCACAAAGAAATTACCATTATACGAGATGGTGTACTGTGGCCCTTTTTCGTCACTAAAGCTCACAAGCTCTATAGTAAACGGATTCTCCGGTTTAGTATCATAAAGCTCTAACCAGTACCCGCCGGCATAAACAGGATAAATGTACATGCCATTTATCTGCAAATAGTAGTTGCCGCTTTCCAGTATACTATCATTATCTGGTACAACAAAGACCCTGAAACTGTTGAGCTTTTCGCCCTCATAGTAGCAGTCGACAGTCTTTTCGCCTGCCTCTTTGAAAATGTAGCCATCGTAAATCTTTGTGTTATTCATCCTTAATTCAATATCGTTTGAAATATCAACCCCATCACCGTAAATATCCACATCTACCACTTTGAGGCCTCCGATTTCAAAAGGCTCACCCACTTTGTAAAGTCGCTTTGCCGGGGTGGTTTGGAATTGAATAAAAGGCTCCTTATATTGTTGCATCGGCTGATATGGATTTTTGATGGCCTCCTGATAGGCCTTTTGGTGAGCTTCATACTTGCTTTGCTCATAAGCGGTAAGGGCATAGCTTTCTCCGGTGTTAATTGTGGCTGTTCCTGTAGCGCCATCCCAGCCAACGCCGATATCAAAGATTTGCATGACATCCCGAAGCTTAAAATAATTGTTTCCGTCAATAGTGTAGGCGGCCATGGAAACCTCTCCGCCGTCAACGAAAATTCTGGAATTAGTGCGGCTAGCAGTTTTGGCTTTACCGTCGCCTATTACCATTTCGCCCCCAACACTGGTATACGCTTTGTTTGATATGAGGTTAATGGCATTTTTTGAGCCATCCCATGTGACCTCAAAGTTCTTCTCCGTATTGTTCACCATAGTGGCAAGGTCACGAAGCTTAATATAATTGTTGCCACCTATTGCATAAGCATCAACAGCCACATTCCTGCCGTTTACCACAAGCCTGGTAGAGGAAGGGGTGGCTGTTACCTTTTCCGGCACATAGGTTTTATAGCCGTAAGTACTCTTTAAGTAATTTGCAGAAGCTCTGTAAACCTTCCCGTCCTTAACATAAATGGTAAAGCTGCTATTAATCTCCAGGTTTGTATTCCTTCGCAGATTATCGGGGAAAATAAGCCTTCCGCGATTGTCACACAACCCATCTTTAAATGAGTAAAGACCATTTGTTGCTTCATTAAAGCTTAGGGTAGTTGAAAATACCTCCTTGCCATTTTTGTCTACTAAATATGTTTTTCCATCTTTTTTCGCATAGTAGACACCCATTTCAAAATAAGTATTAACAATCTGTCCATTACTTCTGAATGCACCAAAAGAATCATAGGCAATAGGTACTAAGATTTTGCCGGTAATAAAGTCTGCAATTCCTGATTTTCCACTGTCATTTTCCACAAATACGGTGAGTACAACATCAGCCTTGCCGCCAGCAGTAGAAACTGATTTATAGGAACAAGGAATAACCAATTTACCTTGTGCGTTAACAAGCCCCATTTTCCCATTCTGTTCTACAACAGTAAAACCGTTTTTTTCATTAGTCCAGAAAGTATAATCTACCTTATCATACTGGAAGGGCAGTATAGCCTTTCCGCTAAAATCGATGAGCCCCCATTTGGTTCTATCTTTATTTGGAATCCACGCATATCCGGTTGTACTGAAATCGCTCATTTCATATCCATCCTTGAGACTCCAGCCGAATTTCTGGGTTAAATTTAAAGAAGAGCCATCAGCTTTTACATAGTAATATGTGGTTGGCGTGTATGATTCTTTTGTGTTGTAAGCACCATATTTCATTGCTGTAATGTAACCGTTGACAAAGGAAACAGCTGAGTTATCATAGTCCAGCTTATTATATTTCGATGTATACAATCTGCCCTCTCTGCCGGAGTAGGCATTTTCCTTTTCGTTATAATAAAGTTCTCCCTGTTCAAAGGGAATAACTGTTTTGCCGTTAAAATCTATAACGCCATATCCGGTACCATAAAGCTTATCCGGCCTCATGTTATTACTGGCCAGAATTGTTTTGGTCTTCGTGTTAATCTGAAATACTGCGGGATCGATATAGAAAAACGCTTCGCCGGGTGATGCATTAATGCCGCTTGTATAGGTAGGCTTGATTAAAACACCGGAAGGTCCGGCAAATCCGGTGGCATACGTCTCAAAAGTTTCTGTCATTTTCCAGCTTGAATCATTGATCTTTGTAAATGTACGGTCTTTTATTTTTATAGGTTCGTGGAAGACTAAATATGGACCTTTTTGAACATAGGTTTCATATGTATTGCCATAATCATAGATAAAATATGATTTGCCTAAAACATCTTTACCGTTTTTGTCAATAATCGTCGCCTTATATGACTGCAATACAGGCTCCGCTTTTTCTGTAAATACCAGGGCATGGCCTTCTATAAAGTCATTAACCGCAAGATAATCTCCTCCCGCCTTTTTCCTTTTATAATCATTACTATCTAAGGGGGCAACTCCGATTATGGTATTTTTTTCTTTTGTGATATATTTACCGGGTTTTACAACTTCCTTGTTCTGCTCAATGCTCCAATAGCCAAGGTACCATAAATCTTCTTTGCCCGGCACCTGATTGAGAACGCGGCACATTCCCTCGGAGGGCAGGCCTACAAAGTCATACTGGCAAGGAACAACCTCTTCTCCTCTTGTGTTGAGAAGGCCCATTTTGCCATCCCGTATAGCCTGGGTGTATCCGCCGATAAAATAAATCGGCAAAACAGTACTGTTGCCTTTTTCGGGTATAGCATCATAATCTGCGTAGAGCTCTATTTCATCATAGATTGGTTGTGCCACAAAGTTGCCATATTTGTTTACAAGTCCGAATTTTCCATTGAGTACACCATCTTTGCTGTTAAAACCTACCTGTACCTTATACAAGCCGTTTTCGTCAAATATGGTATCAAATGCGGTTTGGTATTCCGCTTCCGTACCAAGATACATGGGCTCGCTCTCCGATGTGTTTTCTGCATATGTTGCAGTTGGCAGCATGCATATCAGCATAATTGCTGCTAAAGAAAGGGAAATAACTCTTTTTTTCATGTTAAGCCTCCTTCTAATAGGTTTTTTGCCTTTCAGCATGTCAAAAATATCAAAAATTTCGTAAAAAAAGCTATCTTTTACATGAAACATATTTATTTTGACACAAATCATTATTGAAATTTGCAATAAAGATGCTATAAAAATAGCCCATAGACATCAATTCCATAATATCGGGTCATGTGAAGACCATTTGTTTGATGCCTGAGAAATAAAGCCGAAATCTATATTTCATGTCAAAAAAAACATGTTTCGTGCGATATATGGCTTGTACTGGAAGATTGCTGATATATTTAACATGATGAAGAAGGATTTCTTACGCTTTAATAAGCATTATTATCATCATGTGTATGATATAGACGCTGCTGCCGTGTACAGTAAGCGCAGCGGAAAACTTCGGCAGCAAAGAAGAAGTACAATGGATGTATATATAACTTAGGACAGTGTAAAATCTTCATCAATACATAATATACAGTTGAAATATAAAAATAGGGGGACAAAATAATGGGTTTAATTAAAGCAGCTATAGGTGCGGTTGGCGGTACCCTGGCAGACCAGTGGAAAGAGTTTTTTTACTGCGAAGCCTTACCAAAGGAAGTAATGATGGTAAAGGGAGAAAAAGTAATAGGTAAACGATCCTCAAACAAAAAAGGGAATGACAATATCATATCAAATGGCTCCGGCATAGTAGTGGCAGATGGCCAGTGTATGATAATTGTTGAACAAGGTAAAGTTGTAGATATCTGTGCAGAACCAGGTGAATATACCTATAATGCATCTTCAGAGCCAAGTGTTTTCACAGGTCCTTTAGGTGAAAGCATCAAGGAAACTTTCAAAACTTTAGGAAAAAGATTTACATATGGAGGAGATACCGGTAAGGATCAAAGAGTATATTATTTTAACACCAAGGAATTAGTAGACAACAAATTTGGCACACCAAATCCAATAACTTTTAGAGTAGTCGATAATAATATAGGCCTGGATATTGATGTATCTGTAAGGTGCTCCGGAGTATATTCCTATAGAATTCATGACCCGATTCTGTTTTATACAAATGTGGCGGGAAATGTATCTGATAGGTACACTAGAGATGAAATAGACAGCCAATTGAAAACAGAATTCATATCAGCCCTTCAGCCGGCCTTTGCAGAAATATCAAAACTTGGGGTCAGACCTTCAGCATTACCGGGATATGCAGAGGAATTGGCTAATGCTATGAACACTGCCCTTTCAAAAAAATGGGGGGAAATTAGAGGGCTGAAGGTAGTATCCATAGCACTAAATCCAATTACACTTCCAGAAGAAGATGCAGAACTAATCAAACAGGCACAAAGAACAGCCATTATGCGTGACCCGGCAATGGCAGCAGCTACTTTAGCAGGTGCCCAGTCAGATGCAATGAAAGCTGCAGCAAGCAATCTGGCAGGGGCCATGACAGGCTTTATGGGATTTGGTATGGCTCAGCAAGCCGGCGGAATGAATGCGCAAAATCTTTTTACAATGGGACAGCAGCAACAGTCATCACAGGTACAACAATCCCCTCAAGGAGGATGGGCTTGTTCTTGCGGGACACAAAACAAAGGAAAGTTCTGTTCCAATTGTGGAAAACCACAACCAACCCCGGCGGGAATTTGGAGATGCTCCTGTGGGGAAGACAATTCCGGGAAATTCTGTACTAACTGCGGCAAACCGGCTCCTTCATCAAAATGCGCAAATTGCGGATATGAACCGGAGAACAAGAATAGCCTGCCAAAATTCTGTCCGGAATGTGGAAAACCTTTTTAATATCTTAATTATTCTAACCAGGGAGTTGTAATTATGGCAAATTTACAGGAATATAAATGTCCGGCCTGTGGTGGAGCCATCAGATTTGATTCAAGTATCCAAAAGATGAAATGCCCCTTTTGCGATACCGAGTTTGAAATGGAAACCCTTAAGGCCTTTGATGAAGTATTAAAAAAAGAAACGCCTGATGATATAAATTGGAAAACTTCTGCCGGAAAACAATGGGCAGAGGGAGAAATAGACAATATGACGGTCTATAGCTGCAAATCTTGCGGAGGAGAAATTGTAGTAGATGGAACTACATCCGCGACAAGCTGCCCCTTCTGTGACAACCCGGTTGTTGTTATGGGCAGATTTTCAGGAGCACTTAGACCAGATTATATCATACCTTTCAAATTAGATAAAAAAGCGGCCAAAGAAGGTCTATATAATCATCTGAAAGGCAAAAAACTTTTACCCAAGATTTTCAAAGACAAAAATCATATTGATGAAATAAAAGGTATATATGTTCCATTTTGGTTATTTGATGCAGAGGCAAATGCCACTATAAGATATAAAGCCAGTAAGGTTAGTTATTATAGTGATAATAATTATAATTATACCAAAACCAGCTATTATTCTGTAATAAGATCAGGAGCTGTTAAATTTGAAAAGATACCTGTAGATGGCTCAACAAAAATGGATGATGATTTGATGGAATCCATAGAACCATATGATTTTAAGGAAGCAGTAGATTTCCAAACAGCATATTTAGCGGGCTATTTAGCAGATAAATATGATGTGGATGAAAAAAAGTGTGTAACCAGAGCCAATGAAAGAATTAAGAAAAGCGTAGCAGATGAGTTTAGATCAACAGTACAAGGATATTCCACTGTTGTAGAAGAGAACACAAGCATACATTTAGCAAATGGAAAAGCAAAATATGCCCTCTATCCGGTATGGGTGCTAAACACTACATGGAATGGAAATAAATATACCTTTGCAATGAATGGGCAAACAGGAAAATTTGTTGGAGACCTTCCTGTGGATAAAGGAGCCTATTGGAAATACTTCAGCATATTCAGCGTAATTGGGGCGGTTGCAATTTTCGTCTTGGCAAGATTATTTATTTAGGAGGGTATAAAGATGAAAAAAGGACTTAATTTATTTTTGATAATACTTCTCCTTTTATCTATCGTGCCTTTGTCGGCATATGGAGAAGCAGTCACTGCAGATGCAAGACAATTGCCAAGATTAGTAGACTCTTCCGGTTTATTAACAGAAGAACAGGCAGAAAAACTTACAGAAAAACTGGATGAAGTATCGGAAAGACAAAATCTTGATGTAATTATTTTTACGGTGGATTCATTGGAAGGCTATACAGCAACTGAATATGCTGATGATGCTTTTGATTACAATGGGTTTGGAATGGGAGCTAACTATGATGGCATACTCTTGCTTTTATCAATGGAAGAAAGAGAGTGGGCCATATCTACCCATGGCTATGGTATCACTGCATTTACAGATGCTGGGCAAAAATATATTGTGGATAATATTATAGGACACTTAAGCGATGGAGATTACTACGAAGGCTTTGATAAATTTGTAGACTTGGCAGATAACTTCATTACTCAAGCAAAAACTGGCGCGCCATATGATACGAATAACTTGCCTAAAAAGCCCATGTCACCTATTTGGATACTAATTTCAATCCTGGGGGGAGTACTGATAGGTGCTATTGTTACAGGGGGAATGAAAAGCAGCCTGAAATCAGTATCCAAACAAAGAGTGGCGGGCAATTACCTGGTAAGCACTGTTATGTCTCCCTCTTCTAATAAGGATTTATATCTTTATAGTGTGGTGACAAAAACGGAAAAACCAAAAGAAAGCGAAACAGGATCAAGTACTCACGTATCCTCTTCAGGAAGAACCCATGGAGGCTCCAGCGGTAAGTTTTAATAACAATATTACCATTCAGGTCGAAATCACTAACATTCACGCCCAAAACGGTTTTTGGGCTTTTTTGTTGCTGTACTGAAAAGTAAGAGAGGTACAATATATTAATCTTATAAATGCTTAAGTGTTACTTTGTTTTTTTGTTTGAACATAGATAGTTTGGTCGGAGTAATTTTAATTGACCAATAACATGTGATGTGTTAAGCTTTGAATATGATTAAAACAGTGAAGATAAATTATAGGTTAGTTATTGTTATAAGCAGTGTGAGTTAGGAGAGTAATATGGTTCTTATTACAGGGGCAAATGGGTTTGTAGGACATAAATTGATGGAAACATTAAAAGATGCCATTCCGGCACCGTCACTTCGAAATGCTACACAAGACGATATCAAGCGCATTATTGAAGAAAGTGGTGCAGATGTGATTATTCATACAGCTGCCATAGCTGACATAGAAACTTGCCAATCCAATCCTGATATGTCTTATTTTGCAAATGTGCAAATACCATTGTATATAGCTAAGGCATCGAAAGGGAGAAAGCTCATTTGTTTCAGTTCTGATCAGGTTTATAGTGCCTGTTCTGAAGAGGGTCCCTATTCTGAAGATGTTGTTAATCCAGGCAACATTTACGCATCGCACAAACTAGAAATGGAACAAAGAGTATTAGACATTCTTCCATCTTCTGTTATGTTGAGAGCAGAATGGATGTATGATATGCATTCGCATAAAGGTAACTATTTTACAAATCTATTGAATGCAGAAAAATCGGTTTCATTTAGTTCTTCGCAGTACAGAGGAATTACATACTTGAAAGAAGTTGCAGAAAATATTGATAAAGTAATTGCATTACCAGGAGGCGTTTATAATTTTGGCAGTGAAACTACACAATCAATGTATGAGATAACAAAGGAATTTATCAGTATACTTAAAAAGGATATTATAGTAGAAGATGCACCTGCAGGACACAACTTATGGATGAACTGTGAAAAAGCAAAAAGGCATGGAATTGAGTTTAGTGAAGTCTTGACAGGATTAATTAGATGTGCAAAAGATTATAAAATAATAGAATAACTATTCGTGCCTATTTTAGCTTTGTGCGAGACAAGGGAACTACTGTCTCTGCAGATACTTCAATGCCGTATAAATCCTTAATTTGTTCATGGATGTCTCTTGTTGACATGCCTCTTGCATAAAGAGCCACAATTTTTTCCTCAATGCCTGAAATATCCCTTTTGTATTTGGGGATTATTTTAGGCTCATATTCGTCATTTCTATCTTTTGGTATTTTAAGGTATGAATAAATCCCACCCGGATTTTAAAGTCATTCTCCTTAATTATTGCCCGCAGTACATTTCTTGGTATAGTACCCATAACAGGTATAGTACCCATAACAAAACTCCTCCTTAGCATTATGTTATTAATTCTTGCCAAGAAAGAGTTATTTCCTCATATCACCAACAAAATTTATTACACTGACTTTGCCTTCAACTGAAGTTGTTGTTAATCGACAGGATTTTTCACGAATTTTCGTAAAGGAATATAATAACCAGTTTCAAGTTATTCATGTATTGGATTTGTTCCATAGCCGTTATTGACATTCCCGAAAGGGAACAACAGGGAGTCGAGATGAGACATCAACAGCGAAGACAGCAGACGGTATGAAGAACCCTAAATGCAATACCAATGAACCCTGCGGTGTAGAGGTAACGACACGTCAGGTAAGTATTTGCCGGAACTGGAGAGAGCCTACTTTGTACAGAAAACTGTAAAGAGGAAGCATATAAGCTTAAGCGAAGTTGTGCTCCTGCAAAGAAGATGCAGTAAAGGTCAGAGATTGACTAAGCAGGCAGGACTGGCAAGTATTTGCGGCTGAATGCTGAAGGAAGAAGAATATCGGAGAACCTTATGCGGGAACATATCAACTGCACTGTAAGTGATAGGGTTGAATTGACAGGATAGATGTAATAAAATGTATGTGTGGTCAGGTTGGAAATGCATCTGGCAGGTTTCATATTGCAGATTTATATCATTTGAAGACGGAGAGCATATGATGATCGGGCCTTAACAAGAAATAGAAAAGGCAGTATTGGATTATATAAAGGATTAAAAAAAGGTGAAAAAATATATGAAGATTGAAACCGAAAATGCATAATGATTAAATTTAAGAAAATAAAGGTTAATGAGAATTTAATGGACATCGTGTTGTGCTTCGAAGATAAAGAGATCAATATAGTATATAACGATATTAAAGGAAAGGAGGTTTTGATATGAATAAAAGAAATGTAATTGTACCTGCTGTAGTAGTTGTTGCTTTTATTGCTATTATATTTGTATCGGTATATATTATAAAAAAGGATGATAGAAAAGAAAATATAGAAAGAAATTACGGGATTTCCCACATAGAAACAAATATAACTTCAAATGGAGTTGAAGAAACTAAGCCGGAAGATGCTGTTCCGCAGAAGGAGCAATTACTTCAGAATCTTGAGGATAAGGGATACGATATTGAATACTATGATACCGTTTTTGATACTGATATTTCCTGTTATAGAGTTTATGCCACGAAAGATAATGAATTTATTGATATCTGCTATGGTTTAACAGAGGAAAATGCGGAAACGGCTTTTTATGAATATGAAAAAAGATATGAAAAGTATTACCTTATGGCAATGAACGGAACCTTTGTTTATTGTATCAGTGATAAAAAAGTATTTAAGGATGCAGGATTTAAAAGTCTTGCTAATAATGGAATACAATACATTAATCATTAGAGAAATGCTTTATTTTAGTAAGGATATTGATTTCCAAAACAAAGGAATTTTTGCATAATCAGTCTGTGGAACTACAAGGGTATGATGAACAGCTTGTTAGGCGACTTATTGAGAAAAGAACAGTACATGACGATCGCTAGTTGCAGAGTTCAAGTCCAGCATTGAGACAGACATCTAAATTTAAGAGTGTATAAAGAATAGCCGCTAGTGAGTGAGGAAATATCATCACTGCGGTTATTTTTCATTAATAATATCATAACTTCTGATATAATCATGTTTATAATAGGTTTTGTAGAGTATTATGATACCAGCATTACTGCAGTTTACGATTAGCATACTTTTAGGAAAGATGCAAAACGCTATTCATACCAGAATAAATTTAGAATAATGGTACTTACTGATGATGAAAATTATGAACTTTTTTATCATATGAAAGATTCCAATTTAATCGATACATCAATAAAAACAACGTTTGATTATATTTTAGATAACTTTAAAGTAGAGAATGATTATGTATTTGTGAAGTACATACCTGATTGACTATTTCTGTTTATTTATGTGTATGATAGAATTTAACAAGACATACTGAGGAAATGTACAAAAAATATGCTGGTATTAACTATTTAGAATTTTAACAGAGAATGAACATTGATGCTACAAAAAACCCATTGACATTTTTCCTCGAACAGATATTATAAAAAATAGCCCACAGACATCAATTCCATCAACTCGTGCCATGTTGAGAGTCGTGTATTGATAACAAGGGATGAAAAGTAATGCCCCTGAAAAAGCTGTAAATAATGGGGTTATAGATTTTAAGTGCAATAATATAGGCTTAGAAACATTAACAATTTTTACTTTTTGAAAACAAGTCCATCAGATTGATTTTGAGTGTGATAGAATAGAATATATGTCTGTACATGCTGACAGAACAAAAATATTCATTGCTGATGTTAACGAGATTTGAAAGTTGACGAACGGATTTTACAAATGCATAAAAAAGACGGAACCTACGTTGAGCTGGAGGGAATAAAATGAACGAACATAAATTGTTAAATCCCCGCAGACTTTCTATTGCGGCATTTTCATTTTCCTTTGCGTATCTGATCTCTTTTCTGTTTGAGGGACAGGTACTGTATAGCCTGCTGGAAATGCATGGAGTAAATGTCTCTGCTTTCATATTGGCTGCTATGATTGCACATTTCATGGGGCTTCTCATCTGCGGTCTGTTTGTCAGATCCCAAGTGGCCGCCAAAAACATAATGCTCGGCGGCATGGGCGTATGCCTTGTTGCCACCGTCCCCTTCTTTTTTGCTCCCTCCTCTCTATGGTTGGGCGGATTGATCATCAGCGCATACTTTAGCGGCTGTGCGGTGGCAGCATGGGGATTTTTTCTCAGAGCCTTTGCGCCCAAGAACGAGCGTATTAAGTCCTGCGCAGATGTTTTAATTTATTCCAATCTGTTGATGATTGCAGTCAACGTGGTTGCCATGAATTGCTCACCGTTTATCGGGTTAAGCCTAGCGATGCTTTGCCTTGTGATCGGTATAGCCTTCATTTGGATACTGCCGGTGGGGCAGGAAAATGAGCACAACAAAACATTTAAAAACAAGACGCATGGCGGCATTAAAAATCCACTAATACTGCTGTGTCTTTTTGTCTTTATCATTACAATTAATTCCGGACTGATGTATCAGGTAATCAACCCTGCTTTTGAGCATCTAACGTGGCAGGTGAGCTGGTATTGGCCGTGCTTTATATCGTGGCGCTTGCTATTATGCGCAACCTGCCTATGAAAGCAAAGCGTTCCAGAATATTGTATATTGGAATGGCAATGATTATGGGAGCATTCATCAGCTTTATGCTGCTGGAACGAAATGCTTACGATTATCTGATTGTGGATACGCTTATGCCCGGCGCCTGCGGTATTTTTGACCTGTTTTGGTGGAGTATCCTTGGAGAAATGCTGGATCACCAGATAACACAGATAACCCGGCAAAGTTATTTGGCATTGGACTTTCCGCCAATGTGTCAGGTGTTCTTTGCG
>DUMB01000106.1 GCA_012840085.1 Clostridiaceae bacterium | reverse complement strand
ACATATGCGTTAACTCCATATGTTGGTAATGCACTGTTCAGAGTTGACAGGAATATTGATGCCACTACTGTGGTGAAAATGCTGCCTTTACCTCCAGCCAGCGCTGTCCCTCCCAATACTACCGCAGATATTACCGTAAACTCATATCCGGAAAAGTTATTGTAATTTGATGCACCATTTCGTGCAGTACCCAGCAGTGTCGCAACCGCTGTAAGCAATCCTACGATAAAGTATATCGCTATCTGTGTGTTTCCTACATTGATACCTGCTATTCTGGCTGCCTCTTTCGAGTTGCCGATTGCCAGTGTGTTCCTTCCGATTTTTGTTTTTCTCAATACAACTGTTCCCAAAATAGCCATTACAACCATTATCCAGAAGAGAATAGGGACTTCCAGAAACTTGCTTGTGGATAATGCCAGAAAAGTCTTGTTTTTCACTGTAACGGGTGAACCGTTGATCATCTGCGCAAGTGCCCTGTATGCCATCAGCATGCCAAGTGTGGCTATAAAAGCAGGAATACGCATTTTTGCAATGAGTATGCCATTAAATGTACCCATTATCATTCCCAGAACCAATACTGCAAGTATTGCTGCAATCATTGGGACTCCCCAGGTCAGCAGGGTAGTGAATACAACCGACCCCAAAGCCATCTGGGAACCGACTGACAAGTCAAAGTCACCGCTAATTATGGCAAATGTCATTCCAATACCGCAGGTGGCATATATTGCCGCTGTCCTTAGTATGTTCCTGTAAATCATCATGCTTCTGAAAGTTTCATTTGTACAATACAAGACAAGCAAGAGAATGATCAGCGCATAAAGAATTCCCAACTCTCTGAAATCTATGTTGAATCTCTTCTTCATTTAACTGGCCTCCCTTTGCATAATTAACTTTATTCCACTGACAGTCAGTGCAAAAATAAGAACTATTGCTATGGCCAGTTTCTGACCTGCTTCACCTACACCAAGTATGTTCAGCCCCATTTTCACGAATTCCACCAGGATAGCTCCTATCAACGTTCCCCATATGTTGCCTTTTCCTCCGGCCAGAGGAGTGCCTCCAAGGATAACTGCAGTGATAGGATTAATCTCCCATCCCGTACCTACATTGGGATCTCCTACTGAAAGCTTTGCAACCTGCAGAATTGCTGACAGAGCAGCTGTCATACCGGTTATGATAAATACGAAAATAGTGATTCTGTCAACTTTGATTCCTGTTGCACGGGCTGCAGCTTCATTAGAGCCAATAGCCCTGATTTTTACTCCAAAAGGTGTTTGTATGTATACACAATATGTAATCGCAAAAGCCAATACCAGAACAACAGCCGGCATTGGTATTATTCCTAACAACTTTCCTGAATACAGGTAGCGAATAGTCGCTCCGTATTTCAGAGGGATGTTCTTGGCCACTGCCTGAGTATAAACCAGGGCAGCACCTGCAAAAGCCATTTGAGTTGCCAGTGTGGCAACGAAAGTCTGTATTTTAAGTTTAGTGATAATCAATCCGTTGATTATGCCACAAATACACCCTACCACGATGCCTATAAACATTACCAGCCATGGGTTCATTCCTTCCGCCATATTCATGGCAAGGATACATGCGATCAATGAAAGTATGGAACCTACAGAAAGGTCAAAACCGCCTGCGCATATTGCAAAGGTCATCCCAGCTGCCGCAACACCTGTTATTGATGCACGTGATATTGCATCCAGTATCTGTGGCAGTTCAATAATACGGCTATCTATAATACCAAATACGATAGCAACCACAACCAAAATAAACAGCACGCCGATTTTGTCCCAGATATGCCAGAATCTTTTTACATTAGTGCTCAATACTATTTCCTCCCCTCAAAACAGGTTGTATTACCTGTAGCACACTGCATAATGAATGCTTCTTCCATCTTTTCCTTCGGAATATCTCCGGTCAGAGTTCCCTGGAAGATTGTCAGAGTTCTGTGACAAATGCTTATAATCTCAGGTAATTCAGAAGACACGATAATAATAGCCAGTCCCTGTTTTGCCAGCTCTTCCAGCATTGCATATATTTCCGCTTTGGCACCTACGTCAATACCACGTGTGGGCTCAAGCATGATAAGCACTTCACAGCCTCTTGCCAGGGCCCGGGCCAACAGGAATTTTTGCTGGTTGCCACCTGACAGGCTGTTAATTCGTTGGAAGGCATTGCTGTACTTCATATTCATCCTTTTTGTATATTCATCCAGCATCTTTTGCTCGGCCTTGCCAGAAATAATGCCAAACTTGGATAAAACTTTTAGAACACTGATCGTCAGATTCTCTCTTACTGTCATCAGACCGAAAATACCGGAGTTCTTGCGGTCTTCAGTAACATAACCTATATGGAGCTTAAGGGCCTCTGAGGGGGATTTTGGCCTGATAGGTTTTCCATGGAGTAAAATTTCACCGGAGTCTGGTTGCATCAGACCATAAATGGATTTGACTATTTCTTCACGGTGGCAGCCCATAAGTCCTGCAATACCGAGAAGTTCACCTTTTCGCAATTTAAAGGAAATATCCTTGTAATACCCTTCCTTGCAAAGGTTTCTTACCTCCAGCACAACTTCTCCGGGCTCGTGATCTGCAGTAGTATAAAAACTGGATATCTCACGGCCTACCATTTTTTCAACCAGTGTTTTTTGATCGATGTCCTTGGTATTATATGTACCTATATAACGTCCATCCCGCAGAACCGATACCCTGTCAGACAAGTCAAATATTTCTTTCAATCTATGTGAAATGTAGATAACTGTTTTACCTTGACTTTTAAGCTTTCTGATAATGCGATAGAGAGTTTCAACCTCTTTATTGTTCAACGCAGCGGTAGGTTCATCCATGATGATGATGTCTGAATTGCGGGACAAAGCTTTAGCGACTTCAACCATTTGCTGTTGAGAAACGTTGAGCATGCTTACAAATTCAGTTGGTTTAATATCCAGCTCCATCTCCTGCAACAGCTGGGCCGCTTGCTGATTCAGCTTGTTTTTTTCAACCGTCATTCGGGAAACGGGCAAATCATACAAAAAAATGTTTTCAGCCACCGTAAGATCCGGCATCAGGTTCAATTCCTGGTAAACTACGCTGATACCGTTGTTAATGGCATCCTGAACATTATCAATGTTCCTTTTCCTGCCATCAATCCAAATTTCTCCGCTGTCAGCAAAATATATGCCACCCAGGATCTTCATAATTGTGGATTTTCCTGCGCCGTTTTCTCCGACAACCGCATGAACTTCCCCTTTTTCAAAAGACAGGCTTACATCGGATAATGCCTTAACTCCGAAAAAGCTCTTGGTGATGTTTCTAAGTTCTATATAGGCCATCAATATCCCTTCCTT
>DUMB01000014.1 GCA_012840085.1 Clostridiaceae bacterium | reverse complement strand
TGTATCTTGCAGTTACTTCTGCAGGAAGTACAGGCGCTGTTCCTGCCTTGGTTGTCACATTTACCTCATCTATGCTTACTATCACAGGAGGTACTTCTTCTACTGTAACTACAGCTGTTGCTTTTATATCCGTTCCTTCTACAGTACCTTCTACCGTAAATGTGCCTGCTGATGCATACTGTGACGGGTCTATCTCATCCCATACCACTGCTACACTCTTGCTGCTTCCATCGCTGTATCTTGCTGTCACTTCTGCCGGAAGTACAGGTGCAGTTCCTGCCTTGGTTGTAACACTTACCTCATCTATGCTTACTATCACAGGAGGCACTTCTTCTACTGTAACTACAGCTGTTGCTTTTATATCCGTTCCTTCTACAGTACCTTCTACCGTAAATGTGCCTGCTGATGCATACTGTGATGGATCTATTTCATCCCATACCACTGATACACTCTTGCTGCTTCCATCGCTGTATCTTGCTGTCACTTCTGCCGGAAGTACAGGTGCTGTTCCTGCCTTGGTTGTCACACTTATATCGTCTATACTTACTATCACAGGAGAAGTTTCTTCTATTACTCTAAATGTTGTAGTCGCCACTATTGAGCCTACTCCTGCCACAACCTCATATATGCCAAGCTTTGCATCACTTGGAAGTCTAAACGTATTTGTAAAGTTTCCTCCTGCAACAGTGGTTACATATAATATGGTCTTGTCTGGCGCAAGCACCTTTATGGTTATCTCTGCAAAGGTTGTGCTGCCTGTTATCGTTACAGCATCGCCTGGTGTCTTGTCAGGTATACCGTCAAGTTTAACAGGATCATTTGATGCTGGTGAATACTCTGCATAAACAGGCGCTATAATTGATACCAGAGCCATAGCAATAATGATTGTGCTTATAATTAACCTTTTAATATATGACAATGCTCCTCCTAATCTCAGTATTCTCATTTTGACACCTCCCTCGAAGTAATCAACATTTTCATTTCATTTCTTTTCGTACAAATTACAAGCTTACAAATATGCCCCGATAAGCTTACCAGTATACGTTACGTCAATTCTCTTTTAAATTGCATTTCTTTTACCTCTTTTTTACTCTTTTTTGCTGTATTTGAAGCAGATACAGCCGGGACATATTGCATGTTCTCCTTGTCTACTGTTAATGAGAACAAATATAAAGGAAGGTATTAGCTGCTTAAATATCTTATTTAGTCTGTAATTTATAAAGTCTATAGATTATTACAGCTGCCTCTGCTCTTGTCGCATTATTCTTTGGGGCAAACCTGTTATCTCCAATTCCGTTAATGATACCCTTTTCTTGCATTGCCGCTACTGCTTCCAATGCGTATCCAGATATATCATTCTTATCAACAAACCGAACCTCACTTGAACCGGTGCCTAAATTCATGTCAAGGATTAATGAGACCCTATATACCATTACTGCCATATCCTGCCTGGTTATGTATTCGTTCACTCCGAAGCTGCCATCTCCTTTGCCCTTGACTATACCAAGCTTTTCGGCTGTTGCTACCGCTTCATAATACCACATTCCTTCTTTTACATCGCTAAATGTACTTACAGCGTTTTTATCTACAAAACCAAATGCCATCATCAACATCTTTAAAATTTCAGCTCTTGTAACTTTGTTGTCAGGCCTGAAAGTTCCATCCCCCGGGCCCCTTATGACTCCTTTTGCAGCAAGAGCTTCGATAGCTTCCTTAGCCCATGGTACACTTTCCAAATCGCTAAAGTTTACCACTTCATCTGCCGGTTTATCAGATCCCGGTATTTCTATTTCCGCTTGTTCAGTTCCTGGTGCTTCTGTTTCTGGTTGATCAGTTTCTGGTATTTCTATTCCAGGCTGTTCATCTTCTGATATGGGAGGGGGTGACGGTATTACTCCTCCACCTGTATTTCCGCCATCTGAATTGCCGCCGGCAGCAGTTACAGTTACAACTGCTTTCGCCTTAATACTTGTTCCCGCAACTACACCTTCCACAGTAAAAGTACCTGCCTGTGCATACTGAGAAGGATTTATGGAATCCCACGTTACAGCTGCTTGCCCACTGGTATTATTATCGTATCTTACTGTTACTTTAGTAGGAAGCACCGGCGCTGTTTTCGCAATAGTTGCCACGCTTACCTCATCAATGCTTATTATTTTTGGCTGGTTTTCTGTTGTTACTTCAAATGTAGCAGTGGCTATGGTTGATCCCACTCCTGCCACAACTTCATATATACCAGGCGCTGCATCTTTTGGAAGTGTAAATGTATGTGTAAAGTCACCGCCCATTGAAGTACTAATGTATAGCACTGTTTTGTTTGGGCTGATAACTTTTATAGAAATTTCCGGCAAAGTAGTGTTTCCGGATATTGTAACACTATCACCAGGAATTTTGTCAGATATATTGTTAAGCTTGATTATATCACCGGCAAAAACATTGGAAATTGTTAATGCAAGTATTAGAACTGTAATCAGTAAAGCTCTGATTATTTTATATTTCATCATATCAATCCTTTATAAAAAATAATGGATGCAATAATGTAAGAGTATAATAATTATTCAATATGTTTGTTTTACTATGATTATTGAACCTGGAAGAACCAGGTCCAATAATCATAGTTACATTTAAGACTGATTACTGAATTATTACTCTGTCTGCCAGTATTATCGGTGCACTTTGGTTGCTGTTATCAAATCTGTCGAATACATATACTTCTACAGTATAATCACCTGCTTCAGGATCTACATTGAAGAATGCTGTCATCTGTTCTGTTTGTGTAATATCCTTTTCGAGAGCTATAATGCCTGCAGGTGTATCTCCGTTCATCAGCTGGAATACAACCACCTCTGTACCAGTGTGTGTTTCAGCTTCAGGGTTCAGGCTGATGCTTGCTGTAGCTTTGATTCCGCCTTCCTTTACCAGTCCTCCAACAGGAGTGATGATAAATGGTTTTGCTTCACTTTCACTATCTGCGGGTCTGGCTACATAAGTCTTGCCCTTTTCTATTTCCACCTCTGCATATGAAATTTCCCTGCCATTTTCAAATACCTTCTTTGCCGGGATGTTTTTCCCATTTACGTTAATATAGTCGTAATTCCCGGCGAACTTGGCAATCCAGGTAATATCATTTCCTTCTTCATTTTCATATGCATAAAATGTTGTTTCTTCAGTACCTATTTGTTTTACTTTTATTTCGTTGTTCCCAACAGGTATATAATCAACCTCCAAATCAGCTATTGCTTCCGGCAGGTGGGATAATGTTTCTACAGTCCCTTCAAGTACATTAACTTTAACTCCAAGAAGCCATTCTATTGTCTGGCTGACGAGAGTAAACGAGACTTCAGGATAATCTGCGTTTTTCCCCTGGCTTTTAACAACATGATCTTCATCCAGTCGATCAATAATGTATTCCATCCAATACCAGCCTTTTTCATCTTCACCATATGGGAAGAACGTATCAGGCAAATAGGTATAAGCTTCTATATTAGGGGATTTGTAATTGTCGTCGTGCATTTTTTCATGAATATACTGAAGGAATCCGGTAGTCCTCTCACCAGGTGGTGTAATACCTTTCATAGCCATAAACCAGCTTCCTTCTTTAGCAAAGGAATCCAGCTTGTTACCATTAATATCATATCCCCTGTTATAGAACAGCTCTTCGTTCAGCGGTATTCCCCAATCTTCTATAAAGTATTTTCTTAATCTCTCTGCGGCTTCATAGTATTTCTGAGCTTTTTCTTCATTGCCGATTTGCTCGAATAATTCAGCTAAAGCAACATTAGCTCTGTACTGGCAAGCAATTCCATCTCCTGCTTCAATCGGATGATCACCCATTTCATTGTAAGTAGCACTGCCAGCAAATATACCTCTATTAGTACCCTCAGCAACTCCGTTTACAATTTGCGTATCATGCAATTCTATAAACTCATTCATTATTCTCTCATAAAACGCTAACATATCTTCACTTATATAACGCTGGTCACCAGTGATCTTATATAGTTCACAGCCTTTTTCAACCAGCTCAAACATTGCAGGTACTTCCCTGACAAAGTTGTTGTCATTATTGTAGTCTATAAGCAGCGGGCTTCCATCAAAATTCAATGCCCATAAAGAATACCATTTTCTTGCTTCTGTAGATGTATCGGCAAATGCCTTCAGCATACTGTAATTTTCTTCATTTAAGCCCAGAAATGCTGCTCCTGCCACCTGGTGCGCATAATCTCTTATATAGAAACCAGATCTGTGCTTATATCCAGCCCAATATGAGGGTATATATTCATGCCCGTCCTCACCGGCAGAGCCTTCATACATATTAATGACACCGGTTTTACCAGTCTGTACCCATTGCAAAGCCTTTTGTACACTCCACATAAAGGCTTGTTGCAATTTTTCATTGGATGATTTCGCCACAGGAGATTTGTCTGCAATTTTGCAAATTACCGTCCATACCTTTTCTACATTGTCCGATGATGTTACAATATATTGCACGGGATTTTCAAAATTCTGTACTTCGTCAGCTGATGGATAAATAGAAGCACCTTCGGACACTTCAATTACGATAGGCTTCAATGCACTGACATCGCTTCCGTACGGCATTGTAAATTCAATCCTGGCTTCTTTCTTTGATATGATAGCCTCTCCAATCATATCTTTTACAACAAAGCGCAATATATTGTTAAACTCTGAAGCTTCTCCGATTTTCATCAGTTCAACTTCATCAATTTGTATATATCCGTCATTACTGCCAGTTATTATTACTTTAACTTTTTCACCTTTTTCAAGCATAAAACTTTCAGTAGAAACCTTACTGTATTCACCATTGCCGCCGCCTGATGATGACACTATTTCAGTTCCGTCAGAAGATAAAACCGTTATAGTTGCCTTTGCATTAGAACCACTTTCGTTATAAGCCGAACCAATATAAGCTGAAAGTATATATTCTCCACTTTCCTCGATATTAATTTCCTGGCTGATCCGGCTATTAGCATTTGGTGCTAAATACCCCACAACAAGTCCGTCATAAGTGCCTAAAACTCCTGCACTAGATTTATTCCTTATAGTGGCACTGTTTTCAAAAGTCCATTTTTCCCAATCTTCTTCAAATCCAGGATTCTTTATGAAGTTTTTATCAACAATATTCGTAGGTTCGCTTGCTATGGTATCGGACTTTCCTCCATAAACATCTACTGCTGTTACTTTGAATATAATACGCTTACCCCTGTATTCTTCTTTAATATGGAGTATGTTATTATTCTCACCCTCTATTTTCGTATACTCGTCATTATCACCAATATACCATTCATATATACTGTCACCTTCATCATGACCATCTGGGTCCTGATAAATATAGCTTCCTACAAGGTCATACCCTACCCGGGCTCTTCCTGTTATTACCGCATTACTTGCCACTGGAGGTTCATTCGGAATCCTGGATATATCGAGCATAAATTCAACATCATCAATATAAATGGTACCCTCTTTGCTGATAAATTTGACGACGATTAAATCATTTCCTTCAACGGAAATATCATCTATACGAACCTCCGAAAAAATGTCTCCGATAGTATTTATATTAGCTTCATTTATTTTTACACCGTTTTTGTATATTTCAACTGCAGCTACATTACCATCCAAGGCTTTGGCATAAGCTTTCAGATAATATATGCCGCTGTGTCCCGGCAGGAAATCTTGAGCTGCTTCCGCAACCGTATATTCACCGGTGGTTCCCGAATTGGTTGCAACCATTTTAAGACTCATGTTTCCTGTTCTGACAGCATCAGAGTCTATTGAAGTTTGACCTGTAAATGTCCAGTAACCGGTACCTTCCTCAAATCCGCCGTTGGCAATCCTGTTAACAATTTTAGCTTTATCCAGTACAAATGAAAAATGGTCTGCGTTAACCCATGACTGGCCGCCTGTTACATATAACTCAACAACATCGTCCTGTTTCAAAGCAATATCCTTAATGACATATTCTTTATAACTGCTATCACTGCCGATAGAAGCCTCACTGATAATATCACCGTCTTTATACTTAACGCCTATTTTGGAGCCGGGACCGCCGGTTGAAATCCAACCAGAGAATTTATAGATACCTGTTACGTCAATAACTACTTCCTGTGATATGCGGTTTTGGGCGCCACCGTCCAGGTATGCATGATAACCTCCACCGGCCGGGTATGGATTATTTGTTGCATGTGCACCACCGCCTCTGATTGTCCAGCCTTCAGCCTGATTGTCAAAATCAGGATTGACCAGTAAATTGCCTTCGTACTGCTTCCTGGTAACAGTTATCTCGGGTAATTCACCTTCATCTATTGCTAGCATATTAAAAGTCATCTTTTCATATCTTTTAACTTCAACCAAAACAGAGTAATTGCCTGTAACAATGCCATCAATGCTATATGATCCGTCACTTAGGATTGTAGTACTATATACTTTGGATGCATCTTCACTATTTCTGAAAGTGATTTTGCCTTCAGTGACATATTCGCCTGTGCTGGATCTGACCTTGCCTGTAATGTTTACGTTTTGCACAATAATTGAATCGCTTCCGAAAAAGAATAGATCACAATTGACCCATGAGTTACCGGCAGTAATATAAATTTGTACTTCATCGCCCTTATTAAGCGATATATCAGTTAATTCATAGTTTTTATAAGGACCGCTGTCAAGGGCTATTTCCTTAATTATCTCACCGTTCTTTTTCCGGATACCAAAAACAGCACCCGGCCCTCCGCATGAAATCCATCCATTGACCTTGTAAATCGCATCCTTTGGTATTACAATGTCCTGGCTGAGTGTTTTTCTTCCATCAAGAAAAGCATGGGTACCTCCACCTGGATTGGGATAAGGGTTGTTTGTTGCTGTTCCTGTTCCACTGGTGAAATTCCATCCGCTCCTGCCGGCGCTAAAATCAGCATTGGCCAATAAATTAATAAGATTTGGCTCTTCGCCTTCTTCTGCATATACAGCAGGTGAGTATGCAGGAATTGATGCAAATAACACCATTACGGCAACCAAAAGGGCAAAAGCTCTTCTTGTTTTAATTGGCATTGTCCTTCCTCCTTTTCTAAATCTTTAATACACTTTCTGAATTAGCATATGTATGTTTTTTGCTTTAGCGTGGACAACCTGTAAAAGTCAATTGGGGCACAAGGCCCCTTTGACTTTTAGTAAGTATTTGCTCGATGATAAGTTCTGTATAGAAGGCACCTTGTCGTATAGTTCCGATAAAATAAGCCTGTCTTTTGACACCCATTGATTATTCTTGTGCCTTTCTGAGTCTTTCATATTCCTTCTGCATGTTTTCAGAGAACTGTCTGGGAGTAATCTTTCCTCCGATAAGTGACTGGGAGTTCTTGCACATTACATCCCACATTCCGTTTGGAAGATAAACTCTGTCAAAGTATTCAAATGTACGTATATCCTTATATTTTTCATATGTTCCGGTCAGCTCACCAAGATCAGCTGTTACGCCCTCAATAGCAGGAGGCAGTTTTGTAAATTCACACATTTTTTGTACATTTTCAGGCTGAGCACAGAAGTCTACTACATCCAATGCAGTGTCAAGATATTTGGAATCCTTCCAGACTCCAATTGTTGATTTTTCTCCACCGGCAAAAGTAGGAGTGTCTCCTTCTACCATAGCAGGTATCGGCATCATGTCTGCTGCAACATCCGGGTTTACTTTTCTTGCTTCTTCAATAAAGTATGGTCCATATAAGCCTATAGCAATTTTTCCTTCAGCAAATGCCTTTGCATTATCATCATATTTTGCGGTAAGCATGTCTTTGTTGATATATCCCTTTTGATACATTTCAAGCCACTTTTCAGCAAGCAGATCCCACTTGGTCCAATCAAATGTACCGTCCAGGAGCTGTGATGCATAGTTTTCAGCGGGACTTATCAATAATGCAGTTGCAAAGAAATCGAAGAACTGAGCCTCTTCCCAGTTTTCAGCAGCACAGCCAATAGGTGTAACCTTTCCGCCACTCTTTGTTTTAATAGTCTCACATACTTCCATCAACTCATCAAATGTCTCCGGCACTTCTACTCCATATTCTTCAAATATATCAGGATTATAGATAGGACCTGATTTATCCTGGTCAAATGCAAGAACATACACTTTCCCTGAATCGTCAGAAATAACCGGTTTGAAGGAATCCACTATTTTTGAAGCCCATGCCCTGCCACTCAGATCTGCAAGATAATTTCCGTATCTGATTTTAGACCAGCCATGAGTTGAAAACATGTCCGGCATGTCATTAGATGCCATTTTAACCTTCATCATGTTTTCATACTCTTTGCCCGGAGCGCTAAAGTCTATTGTGACATTGGTATGTGTTTGAGAGTATGCTTTCATCATATCTTCCAGAATCTTTGCATGTTCCCCGACAAGATTAGTCTGTACAGTAAGGGTTACCGGTTCTGAACTGCCGGCATTCGAGCTGTTTGTATCACCCTGGGTTGTTGTATTATTCTCATTACCTTTACCTGAAGAATCTTGAGTTTTGTTACATGCAGTAAATACAAAAGTTACTAGCAGAAGTATTGATAAGACTACAGCAAACCTTTTTAATTTCATAGTACTCCTCCTTTTTTTATTAAGAATATTAAGAATTGATTCGCCAAGATAATTCAGCGCACAAACCGGTTGCAGAAAGTTTTTTAGCATTGACCAAATTTGAAAAATAGCCAGGCAAAAAAGTCAACACTGCAGCAAACATGCTCCGCGCGTCAAGCACATGCATGCAGGTTCACCACTCATCAAGCTACAGTTCATTGATATATCTGAATGGTCAATAAACTAAGTAAAGAAGCTAAATTATCTTGAACATTTACACAGTATTGGCTACTAGATACTTTGTTATATATCCTTCCTTTACACTGATATAATATCATAACGGTAATTTCTCGAATATGTCACAAAGCTATAATGAGTGCGCTCTTTTTTAACATTGTGCCTTTCTGCAATCTGAAGGATAGTATCCATAGTATTCCTTGAACAGTTTAGTGAAATGCCGTGTGCTGTAATAGCCTACCTGTTCCGACACCTGCTGCACCTGAAGAGAGGAACTTACAAGGAGTTCTTTTGCCTTTATCATTCTAATTTTTGTAAGATATTTGATAAAAGTAATTCCCATGTTCTTGTGGAATAACGAACTAAGATAATTTGGTGTCACATCAAGAATTTCCGCTATTTCTGCCAAACCAATGTCATTCATATAATTTTGCTCAATATAGTCAATGACCCTGTTGATAAGTATATTTACACGGTCCTCATCCACGCCCTCCGAAAGGACACTCTCACCGTAGGAGCGAAGACTCCTGACAAGCATGGCTGCATTATAATCTGCTCTTATGCTTAATTTCATTGAGACGGAAAGAAAACCGGCAATATTCTGTTTCACTTTATTATCAGGGAGAATTACCTGCTGCAACCGCTTTTCAAGGGCATCAACCATTTTCATGTAATGAAAATACTCCCTGTTCTTGAAAGCATCCGCAATCTTTATCAAGGTGTTGCATACTTCCAAAAGTTCTGAACTTGATTTCTCAAAAGCCTTTTTAAGCATGTTTACCGGTACAATTCTTCCAATGCCAATTATTGGCCTTATTGTTGAAAGGTTTTGTAATTGGTTCAGACTTTTTCTCACCGTTTCATATGAATGGCATACTTCAGACAATAAAATGCTTGCTGCAAAATCATCATCGTTCGCAGTTTTAAGAATATCGGCCAGGCCGGATAAAAACCTGTCAGCCTGTCTGCTTATACGTCCTTCATGTGAACCCTCCAATGAAATTACAATTGCAATATCTCCGTTTGGCAACGAAAAAAAGGCTACTTTCATAATACTGTCAATGGATTTTTCAATAAGTGAACGTATCATATTAAAAAACCCCACTTGCCGCTTTGCTTTGGACTTTTCCTTCAAATGACTGTCAATCACCAGGGTTGCGCACCTGTATGAGGGCAAGAGATTCCCGTAACACGTATCAAGCTCTTCATTTAATACAATGTCATGGCACAGTAATGACAATTCACTTTCAAATTTCTTATTGCTTATAAGTGCTTTTTCCTTAAGCTTTTGGGAAATGTCACGTACTGTTTTGTCCAGCTCTTCAACACTTACAGGTTTCATGAGATAATATGAGACCCCTAAATTTATTGCCGTCCTTGCAAATTCGAATTCTGAAAAACCTGTAAGCACCACCCAATATGTATCAGGTACAAACTTTTTGCATTCCTCAATCGCGTCAAGGCCGTTTATGACAGGCATCCTGATATCTACAAAGACAAGCTCCGGCTTTAACTCTTTAACAAGCTGCACCATCTCCCTGCCGTTTGCTGCTTCTCCAATTACTTCAACCGGAATTTCCAGCTCATTGAGCATACTCTTTAAGCCATCTCTTATTAAGGATTCATCATCAGCAACTAATACCCTCATACCACCATATCCTTTTCCAGAATGTTGATTATTATTTCCGTTCCCTTTCCAATTTCGCTTTCTATTTTCATAGCAGAGTCCGGGAAGGCTATTTTAAGTCTTTCTTCCACATTGGCAATTCCAATACTTTTCTGAGTTTTCAAACTGATATCAAAGCCACAGCCGTCGTCAGTAACCGAAATTTCCACAAAGCGTTGCCCGGAATATTCTTTGATAACTGCAGATACACTGACTTTACCTTTCCTGTCAAGAGGTTCTATCCCATGTATTACCGCGTTCTCAACCAGAGGCTGCAGTAACAGCTTGGGAATTCTATACTCTGCTATCCGGTTGTCATAATACAGATAATAATCAAGACGTTCGCTAAACCTCAGCTTTTGCAGCTCACAATACTGCTCTAAAAAGTGGAACTCTTTTGAAATTGTAGTGTAGTCTGCATTACTTATTGTATACCTCATAAGTGTGGTGAGCGAAATAATGGATTTCTCCAGCTTCTCTTTTGCTCCTATTCTGTTCAGGCTGATAAAGTTGTTCAAAATGTTATATAAAAAGTGCGGGTTGATTTGTGCCTGTAATGCCAAGAACTCTGCATTTTTCTTGTTGATTTCCGACTTATAAACTTTCTCTATGGTTTCTTCCAGTTTGATAATCATATTATTCAAAGCATTGCCTACCTGGGATATTTCATCTTTACCTTCATTTAAATACCGCACCGACAAATCGCCCATTTCAACTTTTTGCATCACTGAAATCATTTTCTTAAAAGGCTTGGTTATGAAACTTGAAAATATAGTAAAGAGTGTAAGTGCAATTATTATCAGACTGGAAGTAAATAATATGCTTACCATCTTAACCAGCCTGAGTTTCGAGTTCAGGCTGCTATTGGATAATATGACTGCAAGCTTCCAGTTTGATTTTGGCACAAGCCTTGAAACCACAGTAAAAGTATCATCAGAATCATTTACATACTTCTCACCGTTTTTTATCTGTTGTATCACTGATTCAGATATTACCTTATTTGAATATATGAGATTGCTTTCATTATCAAATATGGCTACGGTGGAACTTATGTCAAAGTCAACATCTGAAAGGACATTTTCCAGAACAACCGTATCGGCATCTGCCAAAAGCACGGCCAACCGTTTTTTCGAGTTGGGCTCCTTAATAAGCCGCGCAACAGAAAAAACCTTGTTATCAGCTCCTTCAGACAAGTAGTTCTGTGGGTGGCTGTTGATAATTACAGCGGTTCCGTCAGCAGCCACAGCCTGTTTATACCAGTTCTCCTCTTTATAATTATAGCCTTCAGGCATAGTTGTAAAGCCCTGTTTTTTTGTAACACAGAAGAATTTTCCGTTGCTTGTGACAATTACTGCTCCCAGGATATCCCTTCTCGTTATTTGTATGTAATAATTAAGGTTATTTATGAGTTCATGTTCAGTTATAAATTTTGAATAATAATCTAAATTATCATACTCATCGCTGTTTATCAGCTCAAGAGAGTCCATAAATGCTTCGTTGTAGTAAGGAGTAATGGTCAGCCTTTCTAGATCGTCCAGATAAGTATCAATAGTCTTGGTAAGGGCAGACATGACACTATTGGTAAGTGTCTCCACCTCCTTTGATATCAGACCCTGATAATAAACAGGCATTGTAAAAAGGACAATTATTGCAGGTACAATAATTGTAAGGAAGTATATCAATAAAAGTCTAAAACGCAGAGTGTATGCCAGCTTCATACAAATCACCTGGCTCTATGCCAATTATAATTTTTAAGACCTTTTTTATCTTCCACCGTGAAAAAGTCGTGCTAATTTGTAAGTTTTATGTAAACATCTATAGATTATACCACAATTGTAATCTACGTCAATAATACAGACATTACAAATTCCCTCCTAATTGTACAGCAAAATAATATCAGTATGTGTATTTTTAAAATGAATGTCTGCTTTAACTACTTCACCGTTGCGGGACCAGCTTACCTCAGCATTATCCGCTCTCAAATCAACATTACTGATACTCTCAGGAACATGAAACCAATAAGATACACTATCACCCGCTACTCCTGATATTTCAAGCTTCAGTAAACCCTTCTCGATTTTTTGGTTTAATACACTTACAGCATCCATACTTACATGGCGGCTTGATGCAATAAACTGTGGATATTCCTTTACAGCAGTCAGCGATAATATCTGGCATTGGCCCAGTTTCAGCTCTTTACATGCCAATTCTCCTCTAACCCGTCCCAGGTATTCCTGTTCCCAGAAATCAAAGACAGCGTACTCCCCATCTGGCTTCAATCCCAGATCTTCAAGGTTCACAGATGAAGCACGCAGTGGAACCGTTGCAAATCTGGCAGCAATACACCATTTTCTGAAGCCTTTATCAAAATGAAATGCCCACAGGGAGGAAAAAGGATGATTGTCATGCATAGTGGGATATACACCAGCCATATTTATAGCATCATAATCAGAGACATCCTCAGCTTTGACCGGGTTCTCCCTTGGTACTGCAAATCCGTGCAGCTTAGTCCAGGTAAATGCAGGAAAACTAAGGTCCAGCGGACCCGTTTCTGCAGCAGTGCACTCAAGCGGGGGCAAAGTCCTTTTAATAATCTCCAGCCGTTCATCATCATAGTATTCTATGGAATCGCTCAGCGTATAAAGCCCTCCACTGAGGGATGTGAGTGAACATACACTTCTCACCCATTCCACTTTCGCTCTGGAACATATATGGTCCGGATCTATGGTGAACAGTATCCTTTGAACATGAAACCATCTTGCTGTTTCCACAAGCTGCATCCGTATTCCTGCCCATGTAGGATTGGCATCCATGGCAATTCGGCAGGCATCAACAGTTCCTATAACTTCAGAAAGCACACCCCAGGATGCAAGGAAATATGCATCATTTCCGATACTTCTTCGTGCGCATTCCATGAACGCACGGAACCTCTTCTCAGCTTCAGAATTAGTCATACAGCCCTGTCTTACAGCTTCATGCAGTCCATCATAAAGCAAATGCCGAATGGCATCGGTTTTGAAATATGAATAGCCCATTTCCTTCAACCCTCTGTAATATGGAGCTACATGCTCATCCAGCGCTTCATCGGAACAATCCAAAAGGTAATCAATCCATTCTCCAAGCATATTTTTCCCGTCTCTGTCTTTTATTAAATGATTGCCATGTTCTTCAGCAAAGTCCGGATTAGTGATATTGGCATTTGTCCAAATGCCGGGCTTAAGTCCGTTTTTCTCTACACTGTCAATTATCCCCCTGTGCCCATACGGAAATTGGCTGTTTGTGCATAGCCACCCCTCTGCCAGCGAACCTTTCGCATTCACAGGAATAGGCATGTTTTGATATCCGTCATCCACTTGTACATACTCAAAACCATAGTCTTTAAGTGTTTCTGAAAAAAACTTCGATACTTCATCAATATTATCCTGGTTGACATCACGCCTGAAAGCTTCCCATGAGCACCATCCTGCAATCGGTTTGGGATCAGGGCGCCATTCCCATGACTTGTGATAGGAATAACCAAGGTGCATCCTGTAATAATGCATCCTAAGATTGATAAACCATGGTTTAGGTCCAAGCTCAACTTCCATTTCAACACTCGTTGTTCCATCCGGATTCCGGCAAATGCTACCGGAAGTCCATTTCCACTTGCAACCGTGCCAATCTATGAAAAGGTCCTGAAGAATATCATACATACCATTAACACCATATATTAAAGGACGTCCCAGCTGGCCAAGAATGGCCTGCTCATGACCTGCGCGGAATGGTTTCATATTCACGGATTCACTGCTTAAGGATATGGTTACCTTTGCAGTCACTGCTTTTTCAACCATGATGTATATCTGCTGAGTTAAAGGCAGACTCTGGAGATTTCCGTCCGAACCATGCCTGAAGCCAATATCATCACCTTCAGGAATGTATACAGTAATAATGTTCCGTCCATTATATTCATATGTCAGGCACCTGGAGTTTTCGTCCCATTTGTGAAGAGCGTGAGCTAAAGGAGGCTCATGCAATACTGGATGAAAATTCTCATTGTTCAATGTAATTCCTCCTTCTATAAACAATTTTTAGAAAGGTTTAATCCATAAAAATTTTGTTCTGCAAGCTGGATCAAATTATGTTCCGCAAGTTGAATCTCAGAAATAAATCATGGGATTAAGTTCGTTCTCAAAATAATAGAATTCCGAGTTTACTTCCAGGTTCTCTGTTATCTTTACTGCAGCTACTTCTGAAAGTGTAATGATCTGGTGCCATATGCCTTCATTCAGGCATACAGGCTTATCAAGGAGAAAAACCTCAAAATCTTCCGGGTTTGAATTTTCAGCAAGTATTAGCAGTGCAGTCCCATACAGTGGTTCAAAGCTTTCTTTTGAAGTTGGATGGTTTTCCATGAAGCCGGTTGTCCTGCGCTGTACCTCATAAACTGCAATTCTCCACCCCGGGCTTTCACTGGTAACGATTATATCAAAACCATCTTGATGGTTGCTGGTCAGTTCAATAACTTTTCCATATTTGGCAAAGTTGCCGGCTTGTATGACTTTTATCGGCTTTGCTTTCAAAACCTGTTCCTCCTTCGCTTTCAATTTTAATCCCTGATACCGGGACACAGGCACTCAGCCCTTTATTGCCCCTGCCGTCAAACCTTTTACAAAATATTGCTGCATAAACATATAAAGCGTAGTTAACGGAAGCATTCCCAGCAAGCAGCCTGCCGCCACCCAGTTTATCTCATTGGAAAACTGGGAAAAGAACTGGCTTAGCCCGACTGTTATGGTATACATGGAAGGCTTTTGAAGAAAGAATACTGAAAATGTATAATCATTCCACACATTTACTCCGACGAATATTATTATGGTTGCTGTAATAGGCTTCAGCAAAGGCAGAATTATTCTATAGAAAATGGCAAACCTGCTGCAACCGTCTATCAGAGCCGCTTCATCAAGCTCTTTGGAAAGTGAACCTATAAAGCCTGTATAAAGGAATATAGCCATAGGCAGCTGGAATGCTATGTGGGGCAAAATTATTCCCAAATATGTGCTCGTTCCGGTTGTATCAACAATAAGCTTGTACAATGGCACCAGTATTGTAAGAGGCGGCACCACAATACATGAAATACAAAACATATATACTATGTTATTTAATTTCGTTCTGTAACGCGAAAGCGGATATGCAGCACACGAACCTATAATTATGACAACAGCAACAACACAGAAGGTAATTATAATATTATTAAGAAAAGCCTTTGCCAGCTTTGCATTGTTCCATGCATTGATGAAATTACCCAGGTAAGGCTGCCTTGGAGGAACCCAAAAGGAGGATGTATCTGTCGTAGGTTTAAATGCTACATTCAACAGGATATAAAATGGAACCAGATAGATTATTGTAATCAGGAACATTGAAATATACATGAAAAACTTTTTCATCACAACTCCACCTCCTTTTTGCGGAGATATAACAGCAGAATCATACTTATCACTGTAATCATCATGAACATGAAATTACCCATGGCAGCAGCATATCCTGCATCCATCCTTACAAAGTATACCTGGTACATCATTGTAGATATAGATGAGGAAGCATATCCGGGGCCACCTGAAGTCATAGCCATTATTACATCAAAAAGTTTTAATCCTCCAATTATGTTTACAATAATATTGACTGTTATAGATGGCATAAGGAGAGGCAGAGTTATATTTTTAAAGACGGAAAATCCCTTTGCTCCATCTATACTGGCTGCTTCATAATACTCTTTTGATATTCCTTGTAAACCAGCTATGTATATCATCATAGCAATTCCAAGATACTGAAGAGTGTTGACAAAGGTTATTATCCAAACAGAGCGGTCACCAGACGCCAGCCAGTCTATGGGCTCATAATCTGCTGATATAAAGCTGATAAGATCGTTAACCGCACCCCCATCGTATTTGAAAAAGAAATACCATATATATCCCATAATTATGGAGCTTATCATAACGGGAAGGTATACAACGGTTCTCACAACCACATTGCCCTTAAGCTTTTGATCAAGAAGCAATGCAAACACCAGACCGATAACATTTTGCAACAAAGTACTCCCTACCCCGTAAATGAAGGTATTCTTGACTGTTGTATAGAAATCAGGGTCTGTAAACAGATTTTTATATTTTTCCAATCCCACCCATTGGGAGTTTTGCGAGTAACCATTCCACTCAAGGAAGGAGATTCTAATTCCTTTTACAAAAGGATAAAAAATAAAAACAATGAAAAAAATTAATGCCGGTATGTACATTATATTAAGTGCAGATGGCGATCTTAGTTTTTTAGCAAAATAATTGACCTTTTTTTTCATTTTTCTGTCTATAACCTACCCTTCGCTAAAATACTTAACGCGTCGTAATTATCTTAACATACGGGTAAGTAATCAGGTATGATATAAAAATATGATATATGCGCTCTTTTTTAACTTTGATAATACTGAATATGGATTTGCTTCCGGCTCATTTCTGCTTTGGTCTTTTTGTGTATATCTCTGGTAGTTACAATGGAAAAGATGTATCCTTTTTGATACATCTTTTCCACTGCAGCCCTCAATCAGATTCAAACAATTTATACAAATCTATTCATGCATATTTTGGACCTATTTATTATTAACCAAACACACTGCGCATTCTATCACAGTAATACTGAACATTTTCCCATTTTGCAGTCGGTGGTATCCTGTGGTCGGGACACGGTATGAATCCGCCAAGCTCAACCAGCGGCTTAAGCCTTTCGATCTCCTTATCCACAGCTGAATAGTCTTCTGCAAATACTTCCTTATTCATTCCGCCTACACCTCTTATTTTCCTGCCATATTTTTCACGCCAGGGCTTAATACTTGCATTCCAGGTGCCTACCTCAATAGGGAACATAGTATTTACACCGTTGTTTAACCAGACAGGTATAAGAGCATCTATATATCCGTCACAATCCACAGAAACTATATTGATTCCATATTTGTTCAATAACTCAGTAATTTTCTTATAGTAAGGGCCGACTTTTTCTTCAAAGACAACCGGCGATACAAGAGGACCGTTTTTGAAGCATATATCTTCCCAAAAATGTCCAAAATCGAATACCGCTCCTGAAGAGAGTACCCTCTCTGTAACTTTATAACAGAGCTCTCCCACAGTACTTATTATCTCATCATATAAATCTTCATCATCTGCATACAGATAGCTGATACCTTCAATCCCCATCCAGTTTCTTATCTGGCCAAACAAACTTTTGCAATAAAGTCCAAGGGGCTCCTCCCTGGTTTTGGAATTTTCAACTACCTGCCTGATTTCTTCCTCATTAAATCTGTCCTCTGTATATTGAAGGCGTGGCAAATAATGCTCTTCCCAAGACTTCCTGTCTACCAGCAAATGGCCTACCTCTGAAGGAATGGATACTACGCCCTTCTTCATAATCACAATTACTCCATCCTCATTTAATGTCTTATAGCTGCCATCAGGGTATTCCTCAAGAACAACCGGCTCAAATGCCGGAAACAGGGATGAAAATCCAGAGTTGTCCTGAAAGGTTGTATAGTAATTAAAGTCAAAACCTAACTTTTGTGATAATAATCCCTCATTGGGACTTCCATCATATACATCTGTAATTTCCTCAGGTTTCAGATGGCCTTCATTGCACCATTTCTGCAAGGTTTCTTCCCAGAAGCCGAAATGTACTACAGGCATTCTGTCATAGTTTTCATAATTTAAAACAGCCTTTAACCTTTCTCTGTTATTCATAATTTTTCCTCACTTTTGTTCCTGCATTTTATCATCTTTTATTACTATATTTTCCCAAACGTGTATTCTTAAAAGTTTTACACTTTCCCAAATACTTTTTTAATTGCCTCCAGGTATCTCATTTTATTTTCTGTATCCGGTTCTAAATAACTTCCTTCAGTCCACTCATTCCAGGCATTTATGGTAAGAATCCTGGAATTCTCAGGTTGTTTATTAAGAAAGTTTCTTGCCTGTATTAATGCTTTTTCAAACTCCTCGGGTGTATTACCTTCCAGTATCGGAGTAAAGGGATATCCCAAATTGTCAAAAGCATCCGACTGTATTGTTCTTGGGCTTGAATCCCACCCCATAGTAACATTAGGAAAGTACGGCAATTTATACTCCGTAGTAAACTTTTCAAAATCAGCAACGCAACGTTCCCTGTATTCAGCATAAGAGGTAAATGGGAAGCTGTCCATCTGCTGGTGGTGTATCCACACATAGGAAGTAATACTGTCAAATCCTAACTTCTCCAGCATTTCATTTACATCAGTAATTTGCTCTTCTCCAGGTAGAATCTGTATTCCCCAGACCACTGAATTTAAATGGAGTTCCCCAAGGCCTGCCTTCCTTACCCTCTCTCTGAAATCTTCCAGTATTGTCCGAGTAAAATCAACACTTCCACCAAAGCCCTTTACAAGGCTCATAAGCTCATATACAGAGAAATACAGTCCTCCGTTGACCCTCCAGTAGGACGGATGATTGAAATATGTATTTATAATATGATCTGTAGCTTCCACAAATGCTTTTTCAGAAACTGCACCTTTCGCCAGTATGTTATACGGTTTGCTTCTCGATGCAGGATGTATGTCAATCCAGTCGTGATTTGCCCACATAAGTGCAAACTTTAAACGATTGTTATTTTCTGCTTTCAAAAATCCATCTTCAAGAGCATGCTGAAGGAACGGGCCGTCTTCATACCAGTACCAGTCAAATATGAACGCATCCAGTCCATGGTCAGCAGCAGCATCTATCTTCTTTGACATAATTTCAGGGTCGGATTCATCTTCATAACCCCATAATGGGATTTTGGGCTGCTTATGCCCTACAAACCGAGGTTCTGCACGTTTTACAAGCTCCCATTCAGTCCAGCCCTTTCCATGCCATATTTCATTCCTTGGATCCGGGTGGTAATTTGGAAAATAATATGCAGCTATTTCATAGTTTTTTGACATATAAATCTCCCTTCTATTACACCGCTAATGCTTGCTGTTATCGGTAAACAATGGTGAACTCCGGCATTACCGGTACATACGACGTATTCCGAATTTTTCAAGTATTTATCTTTTATTTGGGAATAATCAAACCAATCCGGTAAAATTCACCCTTTGATCGCTCCCATTGTAATACCTTTATAAAAGTACTTCTGATTGAAAAGAAACAGCAGAACAGGCGGTATCATAGCTATTATCAGCATTGCATATATAGCTCCGAAATCAGATTGATGCTCATTGACAAATCCGTATACAGCAAGTGTCACAGGTTTCTTATCCGGAGCGGTTATAAGCAGAAGCGGCATAAGAAAATCATTCCACACAAAAATTGAGGAGATAACTGCATACGTAAATGTCACAGGTTTTAACAATGGAAATATTATCAGGTAAAAACGTTTGAAATATCCGCACCCATCTACTACAGCCGCTTCATCTAAACCTTTCGGTATAGTCTTAATAAAGCTTGTGTATAGTAAAATTCCCATAGGTGTTTGCAACGCCGTATAAATCAGAATCAGTCCAAGTCTTGTGTTCTTCAAACCTATATTTTTCATTAAAGTGTACAGGGCAGCCAGGTTCGCAACAGCAGGAATCATCATGGCAGAAAGGAAAAAAATATAAAGGTATTTAAAAATCTTGTCATTCCTTCGTCCCATTGGGTAAGCCGCAATGGAACAAAAAGCAATGCATATAGCTAATGTTCCTGCTGTTATTATTATGGAATTGATGAAACTGAACATAGCAGTTGAGTTCTCAAGGACCTTTCGAAAATTATCCAGGTATAAACCGGTAGGAAGTGTAAGAACTTTGTTTATCTGATATGTTGTCTTAAATCCGCACAAAATAATATATATCACCGGTATTATTGTAATAATCGCACTGATGTATACAAATGCATATTTAAATATTGTGAATATACGTCCTTCGCCCTTCCTTGCCATATTATAGTTCCACCTCCATTCTTCTGGTCAATCTGAGCTGAATAATTGTTACGACTGCAATAAATACAAAGAATACCAGCCCTATACTGCTTGAATACCCAAACCTCTCATATGAAAAAGCATTGTTATATATGGACATACTCAAAGTGAGAGAAGCATTGAGCGGTCCTCCGCCTGTGAGTATATACGGCATGTCAAATATTTTCAAAGCCCCTGTAATTCCAATAAAAGTCGTAACTGTTACCGACGGCATTATAAGAGGCAGAGTTATATAAAAGAATTTTTTTATTCCCTTCGCACCATCAAGCAAAGCTGATTCATAGACATCAGCAGGAACACTGTTTAAGCCCGCGAGGAAAATTACCATTCCATATCCTGCCCACTGCCACGTATTAATAAAAACAAGCACATTCTTTACCGTAGCAGGATTACCCAGCCAGTCTACAACAAGTTTGTCTAATCCGATCGCTCTTAAAGCTTCATTAATCACTCCCGTATATTGAAAAAATCCAAGCCAGGTCAACGATACAATTAACTGACTTATTACACAGGGCAGGTAGAATATCGCTCTTATTACATTTTTTCCTTTGAAGTTTTCATATAGAAATACAGCCAGTGTTAATTGTACTGTAATACCAAGTACCATACTTGCTATTGCGAAATATATTGTGTTCCAGAAGGATTTAATGACATCTTCCTCTTTGAAAATATTTATAAAGTTGGAAATTCCTACAAAGTCATAATTTCTACTGAAACCATCCCAATTAGTAAATGAATATTTGAGTGTAGAAATCAGCGGATAATAGGTAAAAGCCAGAAATATTGTCAGTGCTGGTATAATACCAAGTACTGAATATACTGTTTCCCTTTTCATAAGCCTTTTTGAATTCATAATATCAACTCGTCCCGTCAAATTTTTGTCCTGCGGACATACTGAGAGGTATGTCCGCAGTTATTTAATGTTATTAATATTATTCCGATACTACTATTGCATCCTTTGTCTTTTCAAATTCAGCATCAAGCTTTTTCAACTCATCTGCTGAAGTTGAGCCTGCCAGTATATTTTGAAAACCATTCCAAAACGCATCGGCAATAAATCCTGATGGCATTTGTGCTTTTTGGCTGAAGAGTAATACATATTCATCAGAACTTAATGTTTTAAAGTGCTCCTGAAGAACAGGTGCAACATTATATTCTAAATCCAGAAATGTTGTAAGTGACTGGCTTTCGAGATACTTTCTCAGATTCTCAGGCGATATGAACCAGTTGAAAAGCTTTTTCGCTTCCTCAGGGTATTCTGTTTTAGACGATACGGCTATGAGTCTGTCCACTTCACTCATTGAGTATTTTTTCCCATCAGCGTAAGGGTCTACCGGTGCAGTAAAACATGCAAGTTCAAACTTTTCAGGATCTGCTTCAGCTACTTCCGGAAGTCCGACTACCCATGGCCCCTGGGGAAGCATTGCAGCCCTGCCCTCAATAAAATACGGTACCGACTGCGGCCAAGTCAAAGTCAAGCTGGCCTTTCCTATATATCCTTTGTTTACAAATTCTTCGCACATTTCAAATTCTTTCTTAAAGAACTCTGAAGGTTTGAGCTCTCCGTTGTATAATGCCAGTCCCCATTCCGGGTATTTATCCAGTAAACCGGTATATTGCCTGAACCTGAAGAAGAATTCCGTAGGCCATCCATCTTTTCCTCCGAATACAATTGGTTCAACGCCATCCGCTTTTATTTTTTCACACACCTGATAAAATTCTTCCATTGTTTTTGGAGGAGTAATTCCAAGCTTATCAAAGTATTTCTTGTTATAGTACACCGGCAACGGTCCGCCGTTGGCATTGATCGGGAATCCATATTTCTTTCCGTCAACTGTAAATACTTCATCCATAGTCTCTTTCTTTGCAAGAAGAGCCATCCCCGGTTCGTCAGCAACATCCATCAGATGTCCTTCAGTTACATATTTTTTATACTGAGCCCATTGAAGCAGCATCACATCTGGTGCATCACCTGACAACAGCCTCACTTTCAAAAGCTTATCATAATCTGTACCATCAAGAGCTTCGTCCTGTATTTTTATGTTGGGGTTCTCATCCATAAAGGCTTTCATAAATGGTTTGTCTTCACCTTTTGTCATCCACGATACATAACTTAATGTAACTTCTTTTGGCTCTTTGTTTTCCTCTGAGTTTTTTTCTTCTTTGGACATATTTTTATCAGTTTTAGTTTGGTCTTTTTCCGCATTATTTGCGCAGCCAACAAAAAGGGCCGTTAACATGACTAATATACAAAGAATACTGACAATACGCTTCAACATACAGGTTCCCCCTTATTTTTCGTAGGTTAATGTACTTGTATTGTAATGATCATTACAAACTAATTTTAGCATCATGAAGCAAACCTAAAAAGTAATCAATTTTTATGAAAGGGTGCAATATTTTATCAGAAGTTGTTTTCTGCCTCTATGCTCCATTGTTATTATATAAAGATTATGTTAAAATCAAATAAAGCTGGCTAAGGCCTAAAGCAATGCTTCAGGAGGATTCCATGCTTAAATTTAATTTTCTGGGTAGTGCAATATCCAATATAAATAAAAATATTAGAAGCAACATCAAATATAAACTGTTTTTAGTTTATGTGCTGGTTATAACAGTTCCCATTGCCGTTTTGGGAATAATATCGTATTTCATGTCTTCACGTATTATTGAGAAAGATTATATAGAATACAAAAAAAGGATAGACGGGCAGATTGTCAAAAATATCGACGAAAATATCAATAACCTTTTGCGCCAGTCTATGGCTGTCTATGCCAATATAGACGATTTGGTCTGTATTTTGAAAACGAAGGACAAGCCGGATACAGCTTACATTACATCATACAATCGCCTCAAAAGTTACTTCCAGAGTCTTTTGCAGGGCAATAACAGTATTTACGGAGTTAGTATCATCTCATTAAACGGTGAAGTAAAGCTATATATAGACAGGTATGTCGGCAACATTAACCTTTTCAATGTCTCAAAAGAACCCTGGTTTGAGGAAACCCTTGCCCACAATGGTTATCCCATCCTGCTGGAACCTCATGAGAAAAAATTCGTATCCAAGGATAATTTCGAAAGGAATCTGGTCATATCTTTGTCCCGTGCCATAATAGATTTAAACAGTGACGAAATTTGCGGCATAATCATGATAGATCAGGATATTAGCAAGTTTTCAGGAATTGTTACCAATGTAGAGGTTGATGATGATGAAAAAATTGTTGTCTACGGAAAATCCGGAAGTATAGTATATTCAAATAGCAAATTTACCGATGAGCAATACAAAGAAATATTTTCACTATCACAAATAAGCCATTCACAGCCAACCAAAACTGTTTTTGACGGTCATGCAGTAATTTTAAACAGTGGAGAATCAAAAGAATTTGGATGGAAAGTAGTATCTATGCTCCCTGTTTCAACTCTCCGCAAAAAGAGTTCTTTCATTGGCAAAATAAATTTCACTCTTTTAGCAATACTTGTTGTCATCACTTTTATAATTTCAAATCTTTCATCGACTCTGGTAACCAAACCGTTAAAAATCCTTGCAAATTCATTTAAAAAGCTGAAAAAAGGAGATTTTAACACCAGTGTTCCTGTTAAAGGCAGTGATGAACTGGCGCAAATAAGTGCAGATTTTAACGACACTGTTGCCAGTATCAAAAGCCTTATCCGGGAAAAATATGAGTATAGTTTATTACGCAAGCAAGCTGAACTTGAATTGCTGCAAAGCCAGATCAACCCTCATTTCCTTTTTAATACGCTAAATTCAATTAAAGCAGTTTCAGATGCTGGAAATATGAAGCAATGTTCCATCATGATCAAAAGTTTGTCAGATATGTTCAGATACAGTCTAAACAAAGGTAAATACATAATTAAGTTTTCAGAAGAGCTTGACATTGTTAAGAGATATATTTTTCTTCAGCAATGCAGATTTGGCGACAAATATAATGTAACATGGGACATAGATGAGAGAGTAATGGATTATGGTATTGTGAGGCTTACGCTTCAGCCTATTGTAGAAAATGCAATTTATCATGGATTGGAGAATAAGAGAGGTGTAGGCGATCTTCAAATTACTGCCAGACTGGCAGGAAGTAAATACTTAATATTTATCGCTGACAATGGCGCTGGAATTGGGGAAACTGAGCTTGAAAAAATAAATTGCATATTGGAGAAAAATCCGGATGAATCAGCAAATGTGAACCCTGAAAAACTTGGAATATATAATGTGAATGCTCGAATAAAATTCCATTTTGGAAATGAATATGGGTTAAAAATATATAGACTGAACGGATTTACAACAGTCAAAATAGCACTTCCCGCTAAAAATTTTGATTATTCGGAAAATAAATCAGCATGCATATAAGGAGAGTAAAAATGTTGATTTTGGTAGTAGACGATGAAATGCCGGCAAGACAATCTATGGTTAATATGCTAAACAAGCTTGGCTATACAAATATCCTGGAAGCCTGCGATGGAATTGAAGCCATTGATATCATCAAAACTGAAAAACCCAGCATTGTACTTGCGGATATCAGAATGCCTGAAATGAATGGAATTGATCTTCTCAATAATATAAAAACATTTGGAATAGATACACTTTTTATTTTCGTCAGCGGATATGACTTATTCGAATATGCCCAGAAAGCAGTCAAGCTTGGTGCTTTTAACTATCTTCTAAAGCCATTGAGTATAGAAGAATTGAAGGAAGCAATGGACAGCGCTGTTGAACATTTCAATAAAACGTACAAACAAACCTTCAACGACTTATTGAGGCAATTGTCAAACAACATCAACAACAAATACGTTTTAGAAAATACTGTCACCCTCAAAGAAAATAAAAGCATTATTAGCTTTAAAACCGAACAGGAACTTTTTCATTTTTTTGAATCCAACAACTTTTCTTCAGCTTTAGCACTTATATCTAATGTGTATGAATCTTTTGTATCCGGTGATGCAATTGCTGTACCGAATTTTTCAAAATTGAATCTTCACTTTATACTTTTGCTGTACAGAATATTAGAGCAGCTTAATGTAGAACCTGAAAACCTCCTTGGAGACGAATTTCTGCTATGCAATGAATTGAACACTTTGAGCACAATCGAGACAATTACTGAATGGTATAAATCAAAGCTCGATATTTGCTTTAATGCTATTAATGAGAAAAGAGACAGTGCAAACAGAAAGCTTATAGAGAAAGCAAAAAAATACATAAAAGACAATATATCCATGGATATAACACTCGAATCAGTATCTGAGCATGTACATATGAGTCCCAGCTATTTTAGTAAAATTTTCAAGGATGAGACTGGGGATAACTTTGTTAACTATGTTAGCGTCTATAGAGTGGAAATTGCGAAAGAGCTTTTAAGAGAGGGAATATACAAATCAACTGAAGTAGGTAAAATGGTTGGTATACATAATACTAAGTATTTTTATAAGTTGTTTAAAAAAATTACGGGATTGACCCCTTCTCAATATCGCCGTTTATCTATATAGCCACCCCCATTTTGCCAAGCATAAAAGTTATGTCTCCCTCATTCCTTTTTTATTCAACTGTTGCAAAATTGTTGCACTTTTCTCTTTCTATAACTTCCTTCATAACTTCTATATCAGCATTAATTCTATAATTTCTATAATTTCTATAATTTCTATAATTTCTATAATTTCTATAATAGCATTAATAGCTTTGAAAATCTGAAAGGCTTGATTTCATCCTGAAACCCTCAATCGGATTCGACCGGCGACATTCATCCATGCAGCAATAATGAACAAGAATTTTATCAATCCAATACCCTCCTGCATTTTTATAATACAACGATGAAAAATATTATAAGTTACAATTTTACTTTAAGTATAACTTCACTCTAAGTTATAACCCTGCTCTAAGTTGTAACTCTCCTCTCCGACTCCATGTTAATAATTGAATTTTATAACGATGGGTAAAAATTTGAGCCTTATAACTTTCTATTTATGTATGACTTTCTGTATGCAGCTTTCTATGTATGACTTTCTATATGACTTTCCATATACAATTTTCTATATATGGGTTCCCATATAAGATTTTCTATATATATAATCTATATAATAAGATAAGATTTCTCCATATTTATTAACGACGGCATGAAATATAAAACTTTATAATGTATTTGTTCGGTAAGAAAATATGATAACTTATATGATTACTTACTTAAGAATCAACAATTATTTGAATATAAATAGAGTAGACATCATAATTGATTGGTTGCATTGCTTAATATATAATGAGACTAGGGGGTGTTGATATGTCCACCAAGCTGCCTTTGAGGATAAAGATGGCATATGGCGCTGGCGATATCGGTTTTAGCGCTGCATATACAATTATCAGTGTATTTCTCCTTTTCTATCTTTCCGATGTTGTAAAAATAAATCCCGGTTGGGTTGGAAGTGCCCTTTTAGTTGCAAAGATATGGGATGCCTTTATTGATCCCTTAATCGGCAATATTTCGGACAAAACAGTCACAAAGTGGGGCAGGAGAAGGCCCTTTTTCTTATACTTTGCCATACCTTTTGGCATAAGTTTCTTCCTGATTTGGGCAGTCCCTCTTTTGGTTGAAACTCCAATGCTTGTAACCCTGCTTATTATAATGATCGTTTATATACTTCACATTACTTTTTACAGTGTAATAGCAGTTCCCTATTCTTCCCTTTCCGCTGAGCTTTCAGATGACTATGATGAACGCACCAGCATTGCCGCCTGGAGAATGGTCTTTTCCATCTTGGCTGGCCTTGTGGCAGCAGTTGTACCGAAAATGATTGTAGACCTTTTTTCTGACCAAATTAAAGGCTATGCCGTCATGGGAGCGGTATTCGGGCTTGTAATAATATTCTCTCCCCTGTTTGTGTTTTTTGGATGCAGGGAAAACAATGCGGTCAAGGGAGAAAAAACTTTCTCTTTTTTTGAAAGCATAAAACTAACACTGAGCAATAAACCTTTTATCGTGGCTATTACCATGTGTTGGCTTACTTGGTTGGCAATAGAGATAGTAAGTATGGTGCTGCTGTTCTACATGAAGTATGTACTGGACATGGAAGCTTACTCAGAAATAATATTGGGCATAATTTTCATTGTTGCCGCAGTATTTTTACCTTTCTGGGTATGGTTTGCAAAGCAGACAGGTAAGAAAGCAGCATATTTCGTCGGTATGACAGTTTTTATACTGCCTTTGCTGATAATATCTTTCCTGCCACATGGAACCCCTGCAACAATTTACGCTTTGTCGGCAATTGCAGGCATCGGTCTTTCAGCCGCTCACGTCATACCTTACTCCATCATCCCTGACTGCATAGAATATGACGAGATGAAAACCGGTGAAAAAAGAGCGGGAGCATATTTTGGCATGGAGTCTTTCTTAAGGCAGTTCTCATCCTCACTGGGAGTTTTCATTACCGGACAGGTACTGGAATGGTCAGGCTATGTGGCTGACATGCCCCAACCCCGGTCAGCCCTTATTGCACTTAGAGCCCTTCTGGGCGTTGTACCGGGATTGATAATAATTGCGGCAATAGTGGTATTGAGCTTTTACAGAATAGGCAAAAGGCAACATGAAGTTATAAAAAAAGCTGTAGCCAGAGGGAAGCGGTGAAAAGCAGCGATGCCGGGTCAACAGCTCTTGGCCAATAAGGCTAATTCAACATTTACTGGATAAATGCTATCTGTTATAACAAAAGTAAGAAAAGATATAATAATAAATAAAATATAAGTTTATAACATAAATAATAATTGTAAGTTTCGGATATCGAATTATTTATCGAATTATTGTGAGTTCAGGATATTGAATAAAATCGGGGAATGCTGTTTGCAGCTTCTCAGGAAAAATGTCTTCAAAGGAGGACAGTACCATGGGTACGGTTATCGATTTATCCAAAAGCGTCTACGAAATATGCAAAGAACATCCGGAAGTTGTTGATATTATGAAAGACTTGGGATTTGAGAACATTACCAATCCTGCAATGCTGAAAACAGCGGGCAGGTTTATGACTATCCCCAAGGGTGCCTCTATGAAGAATATTCCTATGGAAAAAATCAAAGAAGCATTTGCAGCAAAGGGATATGAATTGAAAGAATAGGGTTTTTTATGCCATTAAAAAAGATCAAAGAAAAACTGGGAGTGTAAATAATTTAAGGATTATCTTTGAAGGAGCATAGTGAGAGACAATATGCTCCTTTATTAAATTTATCTCATTTATCAATGCATTCATATAATCAACTCTTTCGGTTTACATTCCGAATTTCATACAATAAAACTCCCATATAGTTTAAAATACATTTCCAAAAGCCATTAAGGTTTGATAAATCACACTATTGGATTTTACCTTTCCAATAGTGTGATAACCTTTCTTTACGGCATGGAGCATCAGTTTTCCCCATGTGTACCAAGCATCAGCCATTTACTTATCAAAACTCAATTTATATCTTGACAACAAGTTGTATATTACCTGTGCCATTTCCGCTCTTGTAGTTGTGCCCGTCGGAGAGAGTTTTCCTCCGTTTCCGCCAATAGTACCAGTTTCCACCAGAAGAGTCATAGCTTCTTTAGCCCAGGGAGCAATGCTCTCTGCATCGGCAAAAGCTGATAACGGTTTTCCGGCTGTCCCTTCGGGCAACCTTCCAATGATCTTCAGTGCATTGTACAGGAGGGTGAACATCTCTTGACGGGTGATCTCCTTATCCGGTGCAAACATATTGTTCCCCACACCTCTCGATATACCCAGACGTTTGGCTGCTGCCAGATAGCCCGTGTAATAAGTGTCTCCGGCATCTGCAAAATTATCCTCTACTTCAGTGTCCGGGGCTATTCCATATGCCCTCATCAGCAATACTATGAATTGTCCTCGTGTCAGCCTTGCTTCCGGACTGAAATTACCGCCTCCCGTGCCTGTAGTAATCCCCCTTGCGGCTATAAAACTTACAGCCTTGCTGTACCATGTATTCTCAGGCACATCCATGAAACTTATTTTATTATATCCTACCGCATACCGGGAGAAATGCCTTGTACTAAAATGGACCATTCCTGTTGCAGGGTCATAGATGCAGTTACTTACCACTTCGAGCTTTCCTGAAGCATTTATATAATAAATAACGATAGCATTTGTATCCTCTCCTTCTTTAGGAGTATAGGGCACTGATACCGTCACATCCCCTCCAAACTGCGTTATCACTTTGCCACCGCTGGTGACATTGAAATCAAATACCGGTCTGTCTCCTACCAGCCTCTGAGCTTCTGAGGATAGAGAGGATGCCTCCACTCTGGATACCGTAATTTTCAGATCGCCTGTTGCTTCCTCTGAAAGGGAGGAGAGTGTATTAGCGTCAAAGGTAATAGAAGCAACATGGGTTGATATCGTCAACGCTTCAATCCCGGCCTTCAAAGCCTGGCTCACAGCTTCTTCGGGTATAATTGTTTCTGAGCCTGTTGCATCGGCGGAAGCCTCCACCTTGATTTCAACCCTGGCTACCATACTATCGCCTTGCTTTTCTGCCTCCTCCATCGCTTTATCAATGGCGTCGCTTAACTGTGCCTGGCTAACTATAGCCGCTGCGTTACCACTGCTGTCTTCGGTAGCTGTAACCGTTGTGGAAGCAGTCACCGTATTTCCCTCAACATTTATCTCCGTTTTTGGTGTCTCTATAGGAGTGTTTATTCCTATGATGCCAACGGGTATTCCTCCGCCTCCGCCGGAATTGTTTATACTCCATTGCGCATACACAGTAATAGCACCGGTAACAACCGTAGCTGCCGTGAAAACTGTGCCGTTTCCATTCGCTTGTGTATTCCAGCCTTTGAAGGTGTAACCTGACCTTGTAGGAGCCGTTGGCAGCGTTCCTACAGTGCCACCTGAGATTACTTCTATTTTAGCTGGACTTGCTTCAGTATCCCCGCCATTTTTATCAAATGTAACCGTATAGGTTATTTGCGGAAGCTTCAAGACAACCAGTTCAAAGTCTTTTGTACTGCTTGCTCCATTATTATAAACCGTTGCAGTTAAAGTAACAGTGACATCTCCGTCTGCAAAGCCGGGTCGTGTGACAACACCACTATTACTTATAACTGCTGTATTGCTTGATGTCCATGTGATAACTGATCCATATATTGCTCCCGTGGTTGCCAAACTCACGTTTTGTGTTACCGCAGCTGCGTTGTCTCCTGGTGCATATCCGATACTTAGAGCTGCGATATCCGCCATTACCTTATCGTAATCAGTAAGCGGTATCTCCTCAAACTCTGCCGTTACTGTCACATTGGCTGCTGGCATTGTGAAGCTGGTGCCGCTAATTATATAGTCTTCTACTCCGTCGTTATATTTCAGACTTCCTTCCTTAAGCCGTTTCCCTACATCAGGAGTGATAGTCAGGTTGATGATTCCACCAGCCACTGATGATATGGGAGAAGCCACTATAGCTCCACCTGTGACCGTACTGTCTATGCTTACTGTATAGACAGCAGGCAGTATCTCCTCAAACTCTGCAGTCACTGTCACATTGGCTGCTGGCATGGTGAAACTGGTACCGCTTATTTCATGATCCACCACACCGTCGTTGTATTTCAAGCTTCCTGCCTTCAGCTGCTTTCCTGCATCGGGGATGATGGTCAAAGTTATTGTCTCTCCTGCTGCCGCTGTATTTAGAGAGGCTATAATTGTACCTCCAATAATCATGTCGTCTACGCTTACTGTATAGACAGTAGGCGGTATCCCCTCAAACTCTGCTGTCACCGTCACATTCGCAGTAGGCATCGTAAAGCTGTATCCGCTAATCACATAGTCTCCTGTACCATCGTTGTATTTCAAGCTTCCTGCTTTGAGCCGTTTGCCTGCCTCGGGAATGATGGACAATGTTATGGTTTCTCCGGCTATGGCTGTTTTCGGAGAAGCCATTATAGTTCCCCCTGTAATCGTACTATCAATGCTTATTGTATAGACAGCAGGCGGTACCTCCTCAAACTCTGCTGTTACTGTCACATTGGCTGCTGGCATGGTGAAGCTGGTGCCGCTAATCACATAGTCTCCTGTACCATCGTTGTATTTAAGGCTTCTTTCTTTTAGCCGTTTCCCTTCATCGGGAGTGATAGTCAATGTTATGGTTTCTCCGGCTATGGCTTTTGTCGGAGAAGCCATTATAGTTCCGCCTGTAATTGTACTATCAACACTTACTGTATATTTTATATCTTCAAACTCTGCGGTCACTGTTACATTTACCTCAGGCATTATGAAACTGGTTCCGTTGATTGAATAATCTAACTCACCGTCGCTGTATTTTAAGCTTCCTGCCTTCAGCTGCTTTCCTGCATCGGGGATGATGGTCAATGTTATTGTCTCTCCTGCTGCCGCTATATTTGGAGAGGCAATAATTGTACCTCCAATAATCATGTCGTCTATGCTTACTGTATAGACAGCAGGCGGTATCTCCTCAAACTCTGCGGTCACCGCCACATTGGCAGCAGGCATGGTGAAGCTGGTGCCGCTGATTTCATGATCCGTCATTCCGTCGTTGTATTTCAGGCTTCCTGCTTTTAGCCGTTTCCCTGCATCGGGAGTAATGGTCAATGTTATGGTTTCTCCGGCTATGGCTGTTGTCGGGGAAGCCATTATAGTTCCCCCTGTAATCGTACTATCAATGCTTATTGTATAGACAGCAGGCGGTACCTCCTCAAACTCTGCTGTTACTGTCACATTGGCTGCTGGCATGGTGAAGCTGATGCCGCTAATCACATAGTCTCCTGTACCATCGTTGTATTTCAGGCTTCCTGCTTTGAGCCTTTTACCTGTATCAGGGCTAATGTTTAATGTGATGGTCTCCCCTGCTGCTGCCGTAGTCGGAATAGCACTGATGCTGCCACCGTAGAGTGGCCCAATGTTAACTGTATAATATGTCGGCGGTATCATTTCAAACTGCGCTGTCACTGTGACATCAGCATAAGGCATGGTAAAGCTGGTTCCGTTAATAGCATAAAATCCCGTGCCGTCGTAGTATCTCAGGCTTCCATCCCTAAGCCGCAAACCAGCTTCAGGGGTAATTGTCAGGCTGACGGTCTCCCCTGCGGCTGCTACAGCCGGAGTAGCGGTGATGCTGCCACCGTAGAGTTCCCCTATGTTTACTGTATATACTCTTTCAAACTCTGCCATTATCTCAACATCCGCAGCAGGCATTGTGAAGCTGGTTCCGTTAATCTCGTGGTCTCCAGTGCCGTCATTGTATTTCAGGCTTCCTGCCTTAAGCCGCCTACCTTCATCCGGAGTAATTGTAAGGTTAACGGTTTCCCCGGCTGCTGCCGTAGTCGGAGTGGCAGTAATGCTGCCATAGAAGAGCGTCCTGATACTCACCGTATAAGTTATCGCTTCAAACTCTGCTGTCACCGTTATATCCGCGGCAGGCATGGTAAAGCTGGTTCCGTCAATCTTATGGTCTCCTGTGCCATCGTTGTATTCCAGGCTTCCTGCCTTAAGACGCATACCTGTATCCGGGATGATTGTTAAGCTGATGGTTTCTCCTGCAGCTGCCGTGGCTGAGGAAGCAGTGATGGTTCCTCCTGTAAGGCTTCCAATATTTACTGCATAGGTTCTTATTACTTCTCCGGTCGCATCACTGATTACACTGCCTTCAGCATAGATTCCATCGGCAGTCACTCCTACGGTGATAGTCTTGCCGATGTCCTCCGTTACCAGTGTATAGGTGCTGGAATTTGCACCGGTTATGGGCTGCTCAGCCCTGTACCACTGATATGTCAATGTACCGGCTGCATTAATAAGCTCACTTATGTCTGCGGTTAAAGTTTCACCAACTTTAGCAATACCGGTAATTGATACCTTCCCGGCAAGAGTTCTTGTAAACAAGACCGGCTCAGCGGTATGAGCCTCAACGATGTCTGCCGTCCCAATAAGAACGGTATATTTTCCCGGTGCGCCTCCGGAGCGGTATCTCAACTCAAAATTGTAAGATGCTCCGTCCGATTCAGCGGGTTCGGTGCTGCAGACATATCCGAAGTAGTCAATAATCCCTTTGAGCTCCTGGTCAGTGAGAGAGTTAAGCAGTACATCCTTCTGTGAATTGCCGTTGGCATCCGGCTTTTTTACAAGGAGAAGCAATTCCGTACCTGCGCCGGAGGAAACGGTTCCTCTGACAGTGACAGTACTGTTTTCACCTGCTGAAAAAGTAATATCGGATATTCCAGCAGCAGTCGCCATGCCTGATGACATTGTTTCGGCAAATCCAGCAAATGCTGCCATAGTCATATCTCCCGGCGCCGCCTGGAGGACACCTTTATCTATAAGAAACATGCATATCTTCTTTAACTTGTCATAGACCTTTTTAATATCCTTGAGTACCGTGTAAGCTTTATCCAATCTATATGCATTACACGCAATTGTCCAGCAGACATCTACTAATACCTGAACCCGATAAGCATCAACCCGCATAACTGCATTCCACGAGTCTATAATATTGTACCCGCCCATAACCTGCATAGCGAAATTCATCAAATAGCTTGTTCCAACCACAGACTTCAGCAAATCGGTTGCTTCATCGTTGTTATATCCTGCAGTACGCATGGCATTAACTACCAAAACGCGCTCCAGGATATTGTTTACCTTCTTGCCAATGGCAGAGACAAATGAGTTAACGGTATTAAGTAAATCATCGATAGCGTATATATCGGTTTGAGGTATCTTTTCACTCCAGTTAACAGTCATTTTACCTGTGATGTACATCATAGCCTCAAAGATTTTGCTATTCTCAGCTCCGACCGTGTCCCTTATTGTGTATAATCCAGCAGCGGTTTCTTCAACTATATCAATATCTGCCAGCTTTTCTTCCGGCAAGCTCTCCACAGCATTATAAACCCAGGTTACGATATTTAAGAGCGCAAATTCATCACTTGTATGGGGATAATGATTCGGCATGGGGTCCTTCCAGTAATACCGGTCATACCAATAGCCGTGCAAAGCGTTGATCAAGTAACGGGGAGCAAGACCCGCATGAATCATCGCTGTTACCACATCCGGCATTCTCTTTCCCAGCCCTGCCAGGGTCTTCATAGTATTGGAAGCAGTACCATATGGGTTTTCAACCAAATAAGAATTTCCCGAACCGGGAGGAAGTTTTCCTTCTCTATAGTATGCTATTAACGCCTCTGCAAGTTCTGTCAGAGTGTAACCATTACTTTCCATTGCCTGAAGCTGCTCTATGATTTTATCTGATCCAACCATACCTACCCAATAATCCAGGAGAATCTTGAAAACCTCGTAACTGCTAAATTTCGCATACTTCGCCCAGTAAACAACTTCCTCCAGGCTATAGCCAAAGCCTGAAAGAATGTAGCTGGTTTTTCTGGTACCCAGCTTAAGATCATTCTCATTACGCGAACCGAGAATGGAAGCCAGATCATCAAGGTCATCCTTTGGCAGTCCCAGATAATATGCTCCTTCATAGTTGACCATTTGCAGCCAATCGACTATATTGTTAAGATCCTCGCCCGCATCTCTTATAATCAGGATAATTTCGGAATATTTAAGTGCGGGGAATTCCTGTTTCAGACCGCATATTAACTTGTGAGTAGAATAAACCGGCCCGGAAGGTATAGCCATTAAGCGAGCCAATATCTGCACCGGTGTTTCTGCTGGATATAAAGCCTTTAATACAGCAAAACCTTTAGCGTCACCGGTAGAATCAAATGCATAAATTATCTCACCATCATTAAAGCCAGCATCTTTCAAATACCGGGTGATTTTGGCAATATCGTCAATGCCTAACTTATCAATTAGCCAGATCCGGCATGCACCAGCAGTGTACCCATTGTTTTTCAGACCAATCAGGAAGTCCGCTATGGCGTTTTCACCATAAACGCTTTGAATAAGAGTGATAATTTGATTGTTATTGTTAATTCCTTTTTGTTTGAAAAATGCAGCAACCTCGGCACCGGAAAACCCTGCCACCTGTAAATAGACGGCTACCTGCCTGGCTTCAGTTATATTAAGCTGGGCAAGCAGGTCATAAAGCTCCGTCAGACCGCCGCCGCGGCTTTTTCTAAACACAAGTAATTCAATAACACTATCCTCACTGTAATTGTTTTGCATTGAAGCAATCAAAAGCTCATTCAAGTTTGTCTGTCCGCTATAGGCAAATTCGATTATCTCTGAGCTTGAATAGCCCGTCTCTTTAAGATACCGGAGAATCTTACTGATATCCGTTATACCTAATTTATCCTTCAGCCAGCCGTAAAGAAGAATCAGCCCCTCACCCTTGCTTTTCCTGTATTTCAGGAATTCCAGTATGGCGTCGGAACCGGTCGATGCTATTGCAGCCTGTACTGCCGCATCAATTTCTTCATATCGGCTCGGATCGCTAATCTGCTGAACTAAAAATTCAATAATTTCACTGCTGTTGTATTCTAACGCCAGGAAATAGGAAGAAACCTTATTGAGATCGTTTATGCCAAATTTGTCTTTAAGCCAGCCGTAAAGCGGAGTAAGCCCCTCACCCTTACCTTTCCTGTATTTCAGAAATTCAAGTATGGTGTCGGAACCAGTCGATGCTGACGCAGCCTGCACTGCTGTAACAATCTCTTCATATCGGTCCTGATCGTTAATTTGTTGATATAAAAAGTCTATGATTTCACTGCTGCTGTATCCTAATGCCAGGAAATAGGAAGAAACCTTATTGAGATCGCCTATGCCAAATTTGTCTTTAAGCCAGCCGTAAAACTGTGTAAGACCCTCACCCTTACCTTTCCTGTATTTCAGAAATTCCAGTATGGTGTCTGAACCGGTCGATGCTGACGCAGCCTGCACTGCTGCGACAATCTCTTCATATCGGCTTGTATCATTAATCATCTGATATAAAAATTCGATGATTTCACTATTGTTGTATCCTAAAGCCATAAAATAGGGAGCAATCCTGTTGATATCGCTTATGCCAAAATTGTCTTTCAGCCAGCTGTAAAACTGTGTAAGACCCTCACCCTTACCTTTCCTGTATTTCAGAAATTCCAGTATGGTGTCTGAACCGGTCGATGCCGATGCTGCCTGCACCGCTGCGACAATCTCTTCATATCGGCTTGTATCGTTAATCTTCTGATATAAAAATTCGATGATTTCACTGCTGTTGTATCCTAAAGCCAGGAAGTAGGAAGAAACCTTATTGATATCGCTTATACCAAATTTGTCTTCCATCCAGCCATAAAGCTGAATTAGACCTTCACCCTGAGTTTTCTTCTCCCTGAGGAAGTCCAGAGTGACATCCGTATTGGAGGCTGCCTGAATTGCCTCAATCACTTCTTCGTACTCATCCGGTTCACCGCTGTAACGGGCACACCAAAAATCTATAATTTCACTGCTTGTATAGCCCGCTGCCTTTAAATAGGCAACTGTCTGGGTCATATCCGTTATATTAAACTTATCCTTCAGCCAATCATGCAGTTGGCTAAGACCCTCACCAGCTTCTTTCTTCGCCCGGAGGAATTCCAAAATTACATCCGTACCGTTAGCCGCATTCGCCGCCTGTACCGCTGCAGCAATTTCTCCATAACGGCCCGGTTCCGTGATTACTTGATACAGAAAATCCATAATTTCACTGCTTGTATAGCCCACTGCCTTTAAGTAGGTGGCTGTCTGCGTCATATCCGTTATATTAAACTTATCTTTCAGCCAATAATGCATTTGGGTGAGACTCTGACCAGCTTCTTTCTTAGCACAGAGAAATTCCAAAATTGCATCCGTTCCGTTAGCCGCATCCGCTGCCTGCACCGCTGCAGCAATTTCTCCATAACGGCTCGGTTCCGTGATTACTTGATACAGAAAATCCATAATATCACTGCTTGTATAGCCCACTGCCTTTAAATAGGTGACTGTCTGCGTCATATCCGTTATATTAAACTTATCTTTCAGCCAATTATACAGTTGGCTAAGAGCCTCACCGGCTTCTTTCTTCGCCCGGAGAAACTCCAGAATTGCATCCGTTCCTTTATCCGCATTCGCCGCCTGCACTGCTGCAATGATTTCTCCATATCGGCTCGTGTCTGTGATTTTCTGATACAGTAAATTCATGATTTCATAACCTGTGTAGCCCACAGTTTTCAAGTAATTGGCAATTTGGGTCAGATTCGTAATTTTTAAAGTATCCACCAAATACGAATAAAGAATACCAATATTCCAGCCCTGTGTTTTTTTCTGTTTTAATACATCCACAATGGAGTTTTTGCCAAAGGTGTTTTCAACATCAATTATGGCATTATCCACCTGATTATACCCGCTGAACAAAAACTCGATAAGTTCGCTGCTGGAATACCCTGCCTGGGTTAAATAGCTGATAATGCTCTGAACATCCTTAACACCGAACTTTTGCAGCCAGTTAAATACCTGAGTAATATTGTCACCTTTGTCTTTTCTATGGTTAATATAACTCTGAATACTGTTTTCTCCGAAAACATCCTGTACCTGTAATATAGTTTCGTCGTCTGAAACCTTACGCTTTTCATACAAAAGAGTAATGACATCCTCGCTTGAAAAGCCCGCAAGTTTTAGGGTATTCACAATTTGGGATATATCAGCAACCCTGAACTTCTTATACAGCCAGTCAAATAGTTGTGAAATATCGTCTCCTTGCTTCTTTCTGTATAGAATAAAGTCCAGGTAACCATTTCCGCCATATACTTCCTCAACATTCACCACAATGTTCTCAAAATTTCTTTCATACAAACACTCGGTTACCTCGCCGGAGGACAGTCCATATTCATTTTGCAGGATCATAATAATTTCCTTCATCGAGAAACCTGCTCTGTAAAAGGCCTCAGAAGCATGGCCGGGATCAGTTATTCCCATAGCCTCCATAATGGCTTTCAACGGTGCCTGTTCCTCAGGATAGACATCCACTAACACCTGCCTCAGTAAATCAATTTTATAGATACTTTTTTCTGAAGAGTATCCGTCAATAAAACCCTCCAGCACCTCAGCCATAGTATAACCTGCCTCTTTGAGACACATAGCTGCGGCGGAAGGCGTATCGATGCCGAAATCTTCGCTTAACTTAGTGATGGCAGTTTTCGCCGAATATTTTTTATGGTTTTTATAATCAACCACCGTTTCCAGCATGAAGTTCACGCCGTATACTTCCTGAATAGCAGCGAAAATATCAAGCTTATCGTATGAAAGCCCGTAAGCCTTCATGCCAAGCAGAAGCTGCCCTGCCTCAAAAGCTGTCAGCGGTGCAGCAACATTATTCAGAGCGTCAATGTCATTTTTGAGCACACGGGTAATATCCATGAGTCCGAATCCACTATCATGCAGCAGAATAACCCCGTTCACCGCATGGTTAAGCTTTCCTTTGACGCTTTCATAAATGCTGAGTATTAGCTCCATATTATTTATCGGATCTTCTGAGAAGTTATCCCCAAGAACCTGCGCAAGCATCTGTATAAGCTCTGGATTCTTCAGGGTTCTGAAGCTCTTTGCCAGAGCATGGAGCACGACGTCCTTACCGTAGCCGAGCCCTTTCAGATACTTCGCCACATTGCCAGGCTCCTTCACAGCAAAGGCTTCCTTCAACGTATTGGCGATATGCTCAGCTGTGGCCCCGTTCTCCTTCATTTGAGCTATTACCGTATCAAGGGTGCTGGTATTGTAAGCAAGGTCGACAGAGGCTATAGCCTGTGCCACAGTCCACCATTTATATGGTTCATTATCAGTGAATGTATCATATTGGAGTATTGTCAGTGCGCCATTGGCATCTAATTCATAGACCTGCTTCAGTGCCGCGGTAATCTCGTCAAGGCTGTAACCCGCTTCTCCCATGATAATCACTGCCTGAACGGCTTCATTATAATAGGAGTTAGTTTTGCACCAGCCGGCCAGATCGGAGGCCGTATAGCCCAGAGCTCTGTACTCGGTTCTCCATGAAGTAATATAATTGTTATTTTTTAATGCCTCCATTTGCTGGGCTACAACTAAAGAAGAAAACCCCAGCTCCTTCATGATTTCTATCAAATCAGATGGTTTGCAGTCATAATGATCGATAAGCAGCTTAAGCGGACGCCAGTATCCATAACCTTTCTCTTCCCCCCAGCCGGCTGCGTGCATCGCCTTGGCCGCATCAATGGCAGTTGTGATACCCAAATTATTTTTCATCAGCACAGGAACGGTATTCATAGGTTCAGTGTTGGGCAAGCCCAGCAATACCTTTACCGTCTGAGAAGCGCTAAGCCCCCGTTTATTGATTAGCCAATCCTTAATTTTTTCGATTGTATATATGTCAGAATATGTGTACATTTCCTTTGCCGCCATCGATGGGTCTACTTTAAAAGCCTGTATTAAAGCGTCACCCATATCGCTGACTGCAGGATAAAGATTACGGCAGTTCGCAACGAATTGAGCTGCGGTAATCTGGGGATAAACCTCCTTAAGCACAGCCGCAATATCCCCGGCGCTGAAAGTGGTGCAGTTTTTTAAAATTGTTGTTAGTTGTCTAATATACCCGTCGGTATATTGTTCAGTATCGTGTTCACGCCAGAAATCTGCGGAAAATGCATACGCTCCATATGTACGGATAAGGGAATCATATACAGTATCGTTTGTTACGTCTAAATATAAACCGATATAATCTATTTTAATATTAAAAACTTCTCTTAAAGCTTTAATTATATCATCCTTCGGGAAACCCTGTTCATCCAGGGTTTCTGTAATTATCCCGGCAGCATCACCGCCTATATACTCAAAGACGTCCGAATACTCAGACATTAATGCCTTTGCCGCTGTGGAAGCGTCAAATCCAGCTGTCAGCAAACCCTTAGCTACCCCATCATATTTAGCATTATATGGGGCCGGTTTCAGAGCAGCGGCAATACTTGAGGCGTCAAATCCGGCGAACTTCAGGCTCACGCATGCCTCAGAAATATCCTGGTGTAAATTGTTTTTCAGAATTTCTAAAATTTCTTTCCCGGTTTTTCCGTCCATCTTCATTTGATAGGCAGTTTCTTTTCCATTGTCACTGAAAATGGTTGTAAAACCAATTTCAGGACTGTAAGACCAGCCTGCAAGGGTTTGTGCCTTTGCTCTGAAAACATATTCGGTATAAGGCCGCAAGCCCTCCAGGGTAAAAGTATACTCACCACTGCCGAATGTTCCTGTCTCCATACCGGCTTCTATCCAGAGATTATCGGAAACAGCTTTGTATTCAAAACCTCTTTGCTGGCATTCTGAACCGGGTACTATTGTAATATCCCCCTTCAGTACCGCTGAGGACACTGTTATTAAAGTATTGTCAAGGCCGGCATTCACCTGGGCTCTGGAAGGAGTCAGAATTCCGTCGGTAGCAGCCATTGTCGCCATTCCTACCGTGTTGGTCACATAGGCTTCCACTTGGATATAGCCAATGGGAATTTGCTCTTGTCCTTCTAATTCCAAAGTGAAGATTTTTGTATCCGGATCTATTTGTGCTGGAAAGTACTTCCACTCATTCATGTTTTTTAATCTAAAACCGAAGTCTGTAATTTCAGCACCGCCATTACTGAGAATTTCAGCACTAAATGTGGCCTTCCATGTTACCGGGTCGAAAGTAACTGAAGGCCGTCTTCTAATTTCGGGCAGAACTGCAGGCATGGTAAAGCTATAGGTTTTACCGTACCCGATACCTGCGGAGCTTTTTGCATATACTCTATAATAATATGTTTTTCCCGGATCCAATTGTCCGATATAGCATGTAATAGCTCCGGACAGACCGGATTGATTTGGCGATTTTTGCGTTAAATCGGAATCCGGGTCGGTTCCGAACATCACACCGCTCTCCTTTATCTCAAACCCTTTTGTGTCAGTTATCGTTCCTCTTAATGTTACAACATTAATTTCCGAATTAATTTCAGCGGAAGCATTGGTCTGTACCGCCGGCAGATCGCTTTTTGTAGTAAAGCTCATTGGCTCTCCATAAGTTTTATTAACTATACCAACCGCCATGTATTGATACTCCCTGCCGGATTCCAGATTGGTTAATGGTAATGAAAAGCGGCCGTCTGAAGTGATTGATGCCGCAGGCAGTACATCCGGCAAAATCACGCCGACAGGGTTACCATCCTCATCCATTTCTTCGGCATCAGTTTGAAGGCTGTCAAAGACTATAAAGCCAAAATCTGCCGCATTAAGCTCTGTTCCGTCTTCCACCACCACCTGTCCGTGCAGTACGGCAGAGGTTTTTGTGACATCTGTAGCAGCCAGAGTACAGAAAGAGACAGGAACAATGCTAAAACCATCCTCATCATAACTCACTGCAGCCGACAATGGCAGCGGTTCGTCAAGGGAACGGCAGATCACCCCGCTTACCATCAGATTTTCCGGATCGGCGCCGTCAAAGGATAGAACTCCTATTGCTTCGGGAGTATCCGGCGTATCCTCCATGACACCGCTTTGTACTTCAGCAGTAAAAAAGTCAATCAATTTTGGGATCCTGTCTTTATTGTCATAAAGGGTTACTATCAGCTCACCCCCCGCAGCATCCAAACCCAGGCTGTTGATATCCGCTTGCACCGACATGGACCGCCTCAGCTCATTTAGTTCAATTTTTAAGGATAAGGAGTATTGAAGGCCAGGATCCTCACTCTCTCCGGTACTTGCAAGTGCCATGCTCTGACTGGTTTCATACACCTCATCCGCAACCTCCATCAGGTCATCCCTGCTTGAAAAACCGGATAGTGTACTTGAAAATCCCGGCGCATTTCCTGTTGAATATCCTGTGCCTGAGGCCAGCGCCGGCGCAGGTAGTTGTGAAGCAGACGCATGTAGCTGTACAGCCCATACAGGTAGTTGCGTAACTGCTATAACTACGATAAGTATAAGCGACAATAACCTTTTGTTTTTCTGCATATATTTTCCCCCTATGTTTTAGTCTGGATAATGCTCTCTTTTCATATAACTCATATAACCTTATTTCATAAATGTCACTATTCCCTACGCTATGTGGTACGGGGAATTCTTGATAGTAAAGAAATGGAAACCATTTTTCGGATAAGTTATGTACTTTCACACCATGAAATTCAGCATTTTTTCTTTATTCTATAGAGTCTTTAACATTTTTGTGAGTTCTTCAATCTGCTAATTTCCAGTACTATTTCTATAATATTGTAAACACGTCTGCCCATTATCCTCGCGGTTTAATTATACGTAAATTATGACAGCCATGATAGTCGAATGAGTGCTAAATTTTTGGACAATATTGCTATCTTGTAAACAAAAAAAGACCTCCGAAACCATTACGGCCGGAAGCTACTTTACTTGTTTCTTTTTATTTTTGAACCATTGTTGCCCGATATTGGGAAGGAGTCATTCCTATCCTGTCTTTAAATTTTTTTGCCAGTTTTCCATTATAGTCCACGCCGCACTCCTCAAAGACCTGGGCTATGGACAGATTGATATCGCACAGTCTTTCCTTAAGTTTGCGGATTTTTACTTCCTGATAGTAGTTGTAAGGTGTCATGCCTGTATGTTGCTTAAACAAACGGATATAATGATGCCTGCTCATATGAACGTTGCTGGCTAGCTTATCTATATCAAATTCTTCTTTCCAGTGGTTGTCTATGTATTCCTTTCCTTTAATGATCTCTTCTCTCCCCTGATAAGACCTTGAGGTGATAAATATAAACACAACAAATAACAACTGATCATTACTGTCGCGTATAGGCAAAGCAGTCATGTTATGGAACAGGCTTTCGGATATTAACTCATTTTGATCTCCCAACCGCTCAATAATTTCCTGATACGGTACTTTAACATCATATGCGTGAACAGCTTCTCCCTGAAATGCCCGCATAACAAACTCCTTTACTCCCCACCTTTCGAGGTTTGGATTTAGCAAAACGTTATGTTTTTTATATAGTCTTTCGGGATTGGATATTTTTGCAAATTTTAGATATGCTTCATTTGCTAAGAGCATCGTGCCATCCGGTGCACATATATGCATCGGATAGGGAAATTTCTTCACAATTTCTATAAACAGCTCCTTGTTTTCATAAAGAGACTGAAAAGGCCATGGGCCTTCATGCCTGTTTTTTTCATATAGGTCATATACATCTTTAGATACCGATTGCTCCTTTTCTTTCTGAATTGGGACTTTTTTCTTCCTTCGATCTTCAGGTTTAACTGCATCATTGGGTATAAGCCAGAGATTGCCCTTTTTAACGGCACCTTCAATTCTTCCCTGGGTACAATACAGTGTGACGACCCTGATCCCAAGCCCCCATTTTTCACCGGCTTCCTTAACAGTTATATACTTCATACCTCACATCGTCCTAAATTAAAAATATTGTCAAAATTATACTGCTAAATCATGCATATTGCAAGTATTAGCAATATACGACATGGCTGAAGTATAAAAATAATTTTGTAAATGAAATAGTTTTCTAGCATAGCCTATTATTTTTTATAAAGTTGAAAAAGATATATTTTGACATACAAAAATAAAAACCCGTTTGCTGAATAAAACAAAACCAGAGAACAATCTTTTTTGTCTTCAATTGCCGCAAGAGCAAAGAGTGCTGGGATAGCATTGAGCTGTGATACGGGGACAGTTCTTTTGATTATACTAAAAATGAACTGTCCCCGTGATTACGTGATTACAGTCTTTGGCCGCATTTCGCACAGAACTTCGCATCCTGCTTCCGTTCGCTACCGCAATTTCCGCAAAAAAGTTTCTTGCCTGGCGGCACTGTTGCGCCTTTGGCCTTCCCGCAGGAGATGCAAAAGTTTCCTTTATTCACTTTGCCGCAGCTGCAAATCCATGTGTCAGTGCCTTCGGCCGTTGCTGGTTCCACCAATGGTTTCGTGGTTCCGGAAGACGGCATTGGTGATTCAAACCTGTATTCCTTGGGAACAGCCTCACCCGGTGTCAGAGTATGCTTGATTATTTGCTGCGCAGCTTTCTTTTTCTTACTTATGATAATAGCAGCAGCAACAATAACAGCAATAATACCAGCAACTGGTAATATGATTCGCAGACTGCCCGCCATATTTAAATTACCACCTTCTTTGTATCCATCATCCTTAAGTATCTCCATAGGCAAGCTGAGTTCCTTGGCTTTTGAAGGTATATCAAAAGTTTTTACTGTTATAATGCCGTCACTATCAACCTCAGCATATTCACCGGGCTTCAAGGTTACCTTTTCTCCTGTTATTTTTGAGGTCACATCAGCACTGCTTGTGAAAAGATAAAAAGCTGATGATTCGTCTGTCTGTTCCGCAGCAAAGGTAGTGCCTCTTGCACCGGCTACTACTTGTTGCATTTCTATGCGAAATTCTCCGCCTTCCCACATTTTCTTCAAGTTGGTCCAGACATTACCGCTCAAAATTTCTATAGCACTGGGATATTTCTCTTCTTCCGGTATGTGCATCACTGTTTTTTCCTTTACTACAAATGTGTTCATACTTCTCAGAATTAAGACACACCCGGAATCAGCCTCTGTCCATATTTCATCGCCATAGTAAATTATTGTATCCAGGCGTGCGTACTCCCAATCATCATCATACCCTCCCTTGCGGCGGATCGCCACCTGCCCCCAGAGATCGCTGAATCTTATGCCGCTGTCCTTATATTGAGGGTCAGGCGTCACTTCAGGCTTCGTGATGGTATTTTGTTGGTTCTTCCTCCAGGCTTCCAATATCCTCTTTTCTTCCTCACTGCGTTTTTGCTCGTCAGAGCCCTTTCCATCCGGGCTTGTATTTTCTAAAGGAGCTTTCCCTTCAGCATGCCAGCGATAGACATACTCGGTTCTGGAGGCCATGTTCCCCATACCAACCTGGGTATAGATGGATATTTTATCGTCTTCCTTGCTGCCATAAGGAGCCTGCGCAGATACCTCGGTATTCAATTTGGGTCTGTTCCCATATTCCTTTGCCCTCCAGTTGGTTGGGGCATAAATCCAAGCAGATAAATCTATATCTTCCCCGTCGAAACCCTTCTCCGTGAAGCGTAATGCACTACCAGTGATGTAACCGATGGGAATATCGGTCTCATCAAACCAGGCATCGGCGTCCCCGTCCCAATCAATAGCATGCTGTTTCGAAGTGCTGACCGAAAGGTTGATTTTTAATTTCACTGTTTGACCGCCGTTAATATATTTCGGAGGTTTTGAAACGCTGCCTGTGACCATTCCGTTTTCCCCGTTTTTGGCTCTGGTCATATAATCATCTTCTTGACCGGGCCCGATATAAGTAGAAGTAAATGTTCCGGTACCCGCAGAACCGCTCATGCTGTAGGACCAATAGTCCTTATCTACAAGCTCCTCGTTGAAATGCTTAGTTTCATGACGAACCTCGATACACTCCCAGTAGCCCTCTCGATCATCTTCAGCCCAGCTGGTTACCGAAAAAATCATAAGCAATATGGTTAAAGCCAAAAGGAAGGCCGCCGATATTCTCTTCATACTATTGTCCTCCTATAATTTTCTGTATATGTCGGTGGACAGGTAATATCTGACCCTGTCCCCGATGTTCAGTTGGATGTGGTTGGCCACACATTCAAGGTTGAAGGTTTTCGTCGTTCCGTAAACTAAATTTGGTTCTTTTCTCTCTTGGTTGAAATTTAAATATTTTGCAGCATCAAGCCAGCCTAATGCGAATATTTTTTGATTAATTCCATTCTTATCAACCAACTCTTTAAAGAACCCTAAATTTCATATAACCTGCTGTGCGCCGTCAGTGGGTCTTTCACTTATGGCCTACACTTTCACTGTGCACGCCATTCATAAACGTAGTATGTGCCGGATTTGGAGCCGCCTGTCCACAGTTCTTCCCGATCTCCTTCTGAGTAACCAGCGGGGATGACGGCGGATATGGTTCCACTGACCGAGAAAACATTTTTCTCACTGTATTTCACCGAGGAATATATCTCAAAAAAGTTTTTCCCGTCCGCACTCTTAAATCTTAAATTCCCCCAGTCAGCCCGGCAACCCTCGTAGCCATCAAAAAAAGATAAGTTCTGTTCGGTAAAAGAGAGGCTGAAATCAAGGCTCACCGTCTCTCCACCCTTTATCTTTTTGGGCGGAACCGAGAATGTCAGCTGCGTGGCATAACTTTCCCCGTGAATCATATCAGGGTCGTACAAGTCGTCGCTCTCTCCGACATATTTCCATGAATAGGTATAGCTGCCCGGAGAGGCCGTCGCATTTACTTCATAAATACCGTTCTTGTTTGTGTTGTCGAGATTTTCCTGATAATTATTGTTAATTGTCTCCACCAGCACCTAGGCATACTCCTGTTTGGGCTTTGTTTCGGGCACAGCTGACGGCTCGTTGCTGCTTTCGATCGGTGGCTGCTGCTCCGGCTTTTCCTTGTCACTGCCCGAAATGAAGATAGTGGTGGTGGGGTAGGAAACCTTGAAAGACACCGTAACTTCCGGGCTATCTTTACCTGCCGGGTAAAGCTCCAGACTATTGGGGGATCCTGCCTGCATATATCCGAGAACGGTAAATGAAGTGTTCATCTCGCCGCCCTTAGGCATCTTTCCGGTCCAGTTTTTTGCGTTGGCACTGTTTGATAGGGGTGCAAACCGAACGGTATAACCCTCGTACTTATATTCACCCGCTTTTTCGGGTTGTTCAATGATTTGTACCTTGACGGTTTTATTGAGCTCTTTTCGCATGGCGATAAGCTGTTTTTCAAACTCACGCTGCGCCTGCTCCATCGCTTGATTAAGCAGGTAATTTCGCGCGGAAGTAAGAGGCGCCTGCAAACGGGCCATCAGATATTCCCGGTATTGCTTGGTCAGCACCTCCCGGTCCTTCGTCCACTGCCGCTCATCAAAGGAATATTTTAATCCGGATACAGCGGCAATTTCCTTGACCTTGCCGTAATCCAAGCTCCAAAAGCGGTCGCAAAAGCTGTCGATTTCCTGATTGATCAGTTGCTGTTCCTTTTCCGGGTCGTCTGCATTTTCCCTGAGGATGCTGATAAATATCCTGCGCCAATCCTTCAGAGAACGGGGCGATTCCACGTCGTTGTAATAACTGGTAGACACCCCCGAGATTTTCAAGCTTGAGCTCCATCATATCGCTTTGCACTGTAGACAACACAATATCGAATACGGCAACACCGGCAAAGCCCACCTGCAAAGCCGCAGAACCGAAGTACCCCACGGCATTGTTGGCCATGTTCTTCACAAGGTTTGAAAGCGTGCCGAGTTTTCCTTGGTTGTCGGAGAAGTTATAGGTAAAGTCATAGCAGGTCTGTACGGCGGCGAGAGCCAGCCCCAAATGCTGCGATCCACTTCCCAGCGCATCTGCCAGCGCACCCTCATACTGTCCGCCCAGTGTGATCGCGGTGACCGCTGTGCCGGTGTTGCCGACCACCGAGTTGATCGCTTCGAAGCCCGCTTCAAATGCCGCGTTTCCGGGCTTACCTGATTCTGCCAGCTCCTTGATTACTTCAAAGGATTTTCCCGAATTCAGAAGGCCCGCAATGGCATATACATCGGTGATATAGGCCTTTCGGGTGTTTTCGTTTTTTACCTGAAACACACCATAAGTAGACTGAAGTGAACCCCTTTCGTTAGACAAAATACTAATGAAAGGGGTTCACTTCATAGCGGGTGGTTTTTTGTTTCGCATGGCTCATTTCTCGCCTGAGAAATTCGCTCATGCTCAACAGGCTAAAGCCCATAATAAAATGGACTGCTTTTTTAGTAGTCCATTTATCATTTTTACATCAATTGTTTTTACTTCAATTGTTTCAAAATTGTTGTACTTTTCACTTCATATAACAACATTGAAGTCCTGAAAGCCTTGATTTTATTTTGGAGCCCTCAATCGGAATCGAACAGTGACCCCATCCTTGCCATGGATTTAGCATTCAACTTGATACACTTTATCTTTCCTTATGATCCTTTATTTAGAGCCTTTTGCAACTAATAAATCTTCTTATTATTCATTTAATCTTATCAAATTTATTCATTTAATCTTATCAAATCTCTTCTTCGTTGCAGTACCGGTTGCAATAGTTGCAGCATAAGTTTTTATGCTACGTATTATTTCTTCATTAATAATATAAATAATCTATAAATAATTAATATAAACGAATAAAATCATCAATAACGATTGTGGCTGCCCCTATGATATCTGCATTTTTTGCTATCTCGGAGGCGTATAGCCCCACACGGTGGACCTTTCTCGTCATAGCCCGTTCATTGACATACCTGGACAGACTGTCCATGATTATCCCGTGTTTATAGAAGATATCCCCTGTAAGAACGACAGCTTCAATTTCAAGTATATTGACGACATTAACTATGCCGGCCGACAGGTACCTTGCCTCTTCTTCAACTATCTCCAAAAAGCGCGTATCACCTGCTTCAGCCCTATCTACTATTTCATTCCAGGAAGATATGCCTGGCTCAATTCTTTTTGCCTTCTTTAAAACGGCGGGCATTGAAGCATACACTTCAAGGCAGCCCACGTTGCCGCAGCTGCACAAGTCTCCGTTCACGTTTATGGAGGTATGTCCGATCTCCCCTCCAAACCCCCCGAATCCCCTGTAAAGCTTGTCATTTATTACAATCCCGGAGCCTATGCCCGTGTCAACTACCATCAGTATAAAATTGCTGAATTTTTTACCCAGCCCATAGTATTTCTCCGCTAAAGCCAGGGCCGCAGAATTGTTCTCCAGCAGAATATTGCAGGGAAACTCTTTTTTAAGTTCCCCTACAATGTTTACATTTTTCCACATGTCGAAATTAGGAGGATTGATTATAGTGCCGCTGAACACATCGACCGGCCCGGGCGTGCTTATGCCAAGCCCCAGCAGTTTCTTAGGAGCCGTACCTGTTTCAAGGTGCATCCTTTTTATTTCTTCGGATATAATTTTCAAAGCTTCACCTGCATCCGCCGCACTCGAGAGATCTATCTCTTTTCTTGCTTTCAGCTCGCCTTTTAAATTCACAATCCCCAGGGAGCATTTATCCCTGGATATGTTCAGACCCAAAGCATAGCAGCTTTCGGGGTTAATGTCCAGCAGCACCGGCTTTCTCCCCAGTTCTGCCTCCGCAACCCCTTTTTCGACGACAAATCCGTCAGAAATAAGCTCATCCACAATAATTGACACCGCAGCCCGGGTAAGGCCTGTTTTTCTCGCCAATTCAGCCCTCGATACAGGCTCCCTGTGAATAATGCCTGTTATGAGCTTTCTGTTATATGACTTGGTATAAGCCGAATTTCTTGCGCTGTTATTCATGACTGTTCACCGAAAAACTCCGCCTCAACTGCGGCGCATATCGCATGGTACACCGGAAGGTGATACTCCTGGATTTTGAAGGTTATATCAGAGGGCACTTTGATGGTGACGTCGCACAAATCCTTCAGCAGCCCTCCCTCCTTTCCAGTCATTCCGATAGTCCTAACCCCGAAAGCCTTTGCTACTTTTACGGCATTGGCTACATTGGCGGCATTTCCCGATGTGCTGATGCCTATCAAAATATCCCCTTTGCGGGCATACCCATAAACCTGCTGGGCATATACCATATCGGCGGCTACATCATTGATGAAAGCCGTTGAAATAGATGTCTGGCTCACCAGCGAAATTGCAGGCAAGACGCCCTGGAGGTTTTCACACAGGTAGTCCGCTTCTTCCGGAAAAGCCGCCCTTATTATTTCCTTATCCCTGTCGCAAATTTTACGCTTCAGGACAAATCCCTTCATCAGCTCCCCAACGATATGCTCGGAGTCTGCTGCACTTCCTCCGTTCCCGCAAGTCATCACCTTTCCTCCGTTTTCGTAGCACTGTTTTATAAGGCTGAAGGCATTTTCTATATCCTCTTTGCAAACCTCCAGCTCGGGTATTCTTGAAAACAATTCCTCGAAAATTTCCCTTACCGCCCGCTTCATCGTCACATTCCTCCTATTCGTTTGCAGCTACCGCCAGGGCAGCATAATCTCCGATCTTTTCCCCAAGGCCCGAAGTGACAACCTTGCATACCTTTTGCGAATAGCTAAGGCATTCCCTTTTTATCACTTCATGAGCCTCAGGCCACAACAATTCCCTGCTTCTTGTAAAAATGCTGCCTATAATGATAATCTCAGGGTTCAAAATATCTATCAGTATTGAAAGTCCTTTGCCGAGATAGCGTCCCGATATCCTGTAAATCTCCTTTGCCAGCTCATCCCCTTTTTCAGCCGCATCGCCGACAATCTTCGCGTCAAGGCGATACAGCTCATCCATGCTCTTGCAAAAGGAAATCTTTTCTCCCGACTGCAGTTTCTCCAGCACCTTCATCCTGGCCAGCTGCGCAATGCCTCCTCCACTGCAGAATCCTTCAAAGGAGCCTGATTTGCCATATCCTACAGGCCCGTTGTCAGCCAGCCTTATATGGCCTACCTCCCCGGCCATGTCGTTTGTACCGGTATAAAGCCTCCCGTCAAGTATAAGGCCTGCACCCATGCCTGTGCCGAAGGTAAGGAACACCACGTTCCTGTATCCCCTTCCTGCACCGAATTTCCATTCTGCCAGGGCACAGGCGTTAGCGTCGTTCTGGAGCTTTGTTTTTATTCCATACCTGTTTTCAAGCATTTCCACTATATGAACATCATCCCAACCTATAAGATTGGGAGGTGACATGATTATTCCCCTTTTGCTGTCAAGAGGGCCTCCACAGCTTATGCCGATGCCGTATAGCTCCTCAGCTTTCCAATTATTCGCTTTTAATATGGCATCAATACTTCCAATCATCCTGCCTAGGGTATGGTCAAGGCCTTTATCCACTTCTGTGGGAAAAGCCACCCTGTCAATAATTGTTACATTGCCCGTGGCTTCGCAGTCATAGTTTCCCAGGATAACAGCACATTTGGTGCCGCCAATATCAATTCCTAACAGTTTCTTCATCAAATCACCCGTAAACTATATTAAACCATTATTATTCCTTATTTCACAATATCTTGCTCTTATTTCTTCGGGGGCTGCAGTACCTGTCATCCCAACCTTCTTTATGGTTACATCAGCAGCCATGTTTGCAAAGGAAGCAGCTTCAAAGCCCTCCGCTCCTGCCGCCAAAGCGCAGGAAAAGGCCGCAAGGAAAGTATCCCCCGCTCCGCAGGTGTCTATGGGAGCTTGTACAGCATAAGAGGGTACATATGCAGCCTTCTTTTTATCTACATAAATGCACCCTTTCGGACCCAAAGTCATACAGACCCTTGAATTGTTTCTTTGTGACAGAAGTCTTGCTGCAGCAAGCAGCTCCTCAAAGGCTGCCCCTTTAGGGGCGTTGCCGCCGTATACCGCCCTACACCCCTCTACTTCATTAGGCTTTAATATGACATCCGTATACATCGCTATCCTGTCCCGGCTGTCTGCAACAACCGTCAGGCCTTGCCTGCCCAATTCTATAATCTTTTCCCTAATCCGCTGTGTTATACAACCATAGGCCAACTGATCCGAGACGCACAACACATCAATTTTTCCGGCAACCTCTTCCAAACTTGCCAGCAGCCTTTCTTCCTCCTCTGGAGGAAGCACATCATAGTTGGCAAAATCGATCCTGGGGTCTTCATATTCCAAGTCTGAAATTCCTTTCCTCATGGGCTTGCAGTAGGCATTTGTCACTATTTTATCGCTGATGATTATGCCTCTGGTGTCAATGCCCCGGTTTATGAATTCCTGGATCAGCGCCTTTCCCCTCCAATCGTTTCCCGCAACGCTCAATACATGAGTCTTGGCCGGTTTAAGGGCTGCTATGTTGGCCACCGCGTTGCCGCCGCCTCCAGGGGACATCCGTTCTTCAACGACAGGCAGGGGGAAATGGGGAGTCTCCCTTGAAAGCTCGCTTTTAGTCATATCCGCTCTCCAGTATACATCCAGGCAGATGTCGCCTATCAGGGCCACTTTTATTTTAGAAATGCCCTCTAGAATTTCCTCCAGCCTTTTTCCGTCTATACCGTTAAATGTGGTAAAGTCAGCCGATGACACCCTTCTTCACCTCCGGAAGCCTGCTTATCAATTTTTTGTAAAGATTGGGTATCGTCACCTTATGGTCGCCGCAGAAATGCCAGCCCTTGCCACCCCTGCTGGTAGGCCTGTTCACTATGTTCTTCCTGGGCCTGTAATAATAATGGGGGTCGTTATATCCAATTTTGGAGCGGTAGTCGCCAAGATCTACCAGGTCGAAATTGGCTGTAGTTATCCTGTATGTAGCGTATCCGAGGTTCCTGGCTATTGAAAGGGCTTTTAGAAACACTTCAGGCCCTATTACCCCGGAACCGAAGTTCAGGAACACCCCTCCTTCGAGCCTTGATACCGAATAGCAAAACTTGCGAAAGTCCGCTCCGCTGGTCGCTCCGATGGCTCCGAAATCCACCGTCGGATGCTGGTGGATGATATCGGTGCCGATGGCTATATGATACGTTGCTGGCACCCCGTTTTTGTAAGCCTGGTAGAAAACGCAGTCATCTTTGTAAGGGAACCTTTCCGGATAGTTCTCCACATAAACCGCAAGGCTTTCGCCGTATCCCATGCCCTTTTCAGCGCCGGTCTTCAGGGCTTCATTCATCCATCTTCCCGTTTCCTCCCACATCCCAAATGAACCGTCTTCTATCGCTGTGGGCACGTCTTCGGATGTCCCTCCGTTGAATGCCAGCTCGAAGTCATGGATGCTGACCGCCCCGTTGCCCGAAACATGGGTTATAAACCCTCTTTTAATCAGCTCGATGATATACCTCGACAGGCCGTTTTTAATAACGTGGGCTCCCATCGACCATATAACCGGCCTTCCGGCAGTCCTGGCCTCTATTATGCGTTCTACAAGCTCATCGAAATCTTCTCCGCCCCAGTCCGGGATGCTGTCCTCCCCCGGCCTTGCCATATTCTCAATGGTTACAAGATTCCTTCTTTCCTTTACCGGGTAAGTTTTTATATTCGAAAAATCAAGCTGGTCACCAATAATATTATTGTCTTTCACATGCATTGCCTCCTTTGCAAATAGTGATTCAAATAGTGCTTATCAGCTTAACTTTAACCACTCAAGTATAGCATCCAATTCTTCAAAATCCCCTACAATTGCATGGGAACCAGCATTGACAAGCCTCTTTCTCTTTGTCTCGTTTATTCCGCTGCGCTTTTCCTCGTCGCTTGCCACTCCAAGGGTTATGGCTCCCACTTCTCTTCCCAGGGCGATCTCCACCCTTCCGTCGCCGATTACCATGAGCTCCGGCCCTTCAAGTTTATTTACATCCACCAGCTTTCTCAAAACGGCTTCCTTGGAGCAGTCGGCCTTGCCCAAAGGCGCCCCCGCTATTTCCTTAAAATAGCCGCTAAGTCCGAGAACTTCAGCCTCAGCTGTTACATCGGGATGGTCCGTGCCGCTTGCCACATAAATTTCTATGCCCTTATTAAGCAGCGCCTCAAGAAAAGCTTTGCTGCCTTTAATCAGATACTCTTTAGGAGATTTATGCCCTTCTAAAATCTCTGCCTTCCTCTTTTCAACCATTTCCATCAGCCTTCTGTTGTATTCGGCCTTATACCACCAGGGGTCATCGGGCAGGCCCTTGTTCCTCCCATACCTTTTTACCGCTTCTGCAAGCCACTGCATCTGGTAAATCGTCTGAATTCCTGTGGATTTGTCTATGTATTCTCTTACTTCGCCGATCAGGTTTTCATCGGCAGGTTGGCTTCCGGATATCATCTCCAGCATCAAAGGCTCCATGATGTTTTCCCAGCCATACCTCAAGGTCGAAAGGGTTCCGTCGAAATCAAAAAGCGCTGCTTTTAGCCTTGGCCTCATATCCGGAAGTTTAATTATAATTTCCATAATGTTGACTTCATCTCCTTTAAGATCCTTTTCCAAATTTTATTGCTGCTTCTAACATATAAACCAGGTTTTGAGGAGGCACATCCTCCTGTATGTTGTGTGCTGCTGCAAATATATACCCTCCATCCCTGTTCATTATTTCTATGGTATCTTTCACAATTTTTTCTATGCTCTCCTTTGTCCCAAAGGGCAATATTTCCTGGGTGTCTATACCTCCGTGGAACACAATCCTGTTTCCGTATGTCTTTTTCAGATTTTCAGGCTGCATATCCTTCGCCTTGGGCTGTATCGGATTCAGTATATCTGCCCCACAGTCTATAAGATCGTCTATAATCGGGAACACACTCCCACAGGAATGATGCAGGTACGCCGCATTGGTAAACTTTTTCGTATAGCTTACCCTTTCTTTGAAATACGGTTTGATCAGCTCACGGAACATATCCGGTGATATAAATAAGCTTGACTGGGTAGCAAAATCATCGCCGCTAGATGTATAGTGTATGTATTTGCCCAGGGCACCGTAATATATTTCTATTATCTTCTTCTGGTAGTCCAACACTATTTCGAAGAACCTCTTTACAAAATCCGGTTCGATTGCCATCTTCAACAAAAAATCATCAAAGCCGCACATCCAGCATCCCAGCTCAAATATTCCGTACACGGGATGTTCGGCACATATTACATAATCGGTTTCTTCATAGAGTTTTTTTGCCTGTCTTGCATACTCTTCAATCTCATTCATATCAACAGATTCAGGATCGGGCCACTGATATTTTTCAAGGTCATCAACCGTAGCACCTTTTAGAGGCTCTTCAATTACATCCCAATACATACCCGTGTATCTGCGCCTTATTCCCCATTCATCAATATATTCATTGTCGGAAACTCTTTGGTACAGGGACTTTTGGGGCCTTAAAATCGTACCAACCGATCTCGTATCAATATCAAAGTGCTTTAACAGCCTTTCATCCAGCCTGCGTACCCTGCCGAAAGGCATGACCTCTATTTTGTCGGTCACGTCATATCCGAGAAATTCAAGCAGTCTGTACATACTTTGCCCTTCCATGCTTGATAACGGGTTTCCTCCAAAATCAATTATAAGCTTTTCAGGTTGTTCATGATTAAGTATCTTTTGAAAATCTTCCCTTCTCCCCATAGAGTCCTCCTTCCCTGACCAATATCGCATTTCTTCTACATACTGCTCGGATCTTGAAGACTTGCAGCCAATTAAGATCATAAAAACCGTTGAATTTGTTAATTGATTTAATTATATTGTAATCATTTTTATTTGTCAATTTATTTAACAAAGTAAAGAAAAAACTACGCACAGGCTCTTTTAGAAAACAGAATAATAGTCCTGTCAGTATTCAGTGTATTTACCTAGTTCTCTGGAAGCTTCAATGCAACTACGATAGTTTTCTTCGGTCATGCCAATGGAATGATATTCTTCATCATATCAAGCCCCCGTTAAAGCGGCCAAAGCTGTCTATCAGCTTTTTTACATCATTGTATATATCCTCTTTCGTGCCTGAAACCGCCGTAGTCTGATAACTTACGGGGCATATAAAACATACTTTGCCGCCAAATTCCATGCCCATTTTTGCTATGTCAAATACATTAGGTTGGCTTATATTCAGCATATCGACGCCTATTTCAATAAAATCCGGTATTATATCGTATATGTAGCCACGACTGTGGAAATAAACATCTAAAGATCAACCTGTAAAACAGAAATTGCTTTTATAATATTGAATCTACTCAATTCCCATACAGGACTATTTCACGCAAAAATATACTAAAACCTAAAAGCTCTTGATAGCAGGCTTTCTGCCAATCAAGAGCTTTATTGCACTTTTGTCTTTTTTTACGCCGCAGCCTTTTATACAATAGCCAGCCCGTCGGATAAATCATTAATCAGTTCGTCGGCATCTTCCAGCCCCACCGCTATTCTCACCATAGTTTTAGACAGGCCGTATTCTTTGCACTGATCATCACTCCATGACGCGCAGGGTATAATAACCAGGCTTTCAAAACCGCCCCAGCTCACACCTATTTTGAACATCTTCAGCGAGTTCACAAACTGCTTTAATTTATCAGATGTGGTTTTAACTTCAAAACTCATCAAACCCGAATATCCCTTCATCTGCTTCTTGCCAAGCTCATACTGAGGATGGCTGGGGAGTCCCGGATAATACACCCTGCTTACTTTGGGGTGATTCTCAAGAAATTGAGCAACCTTCATAGCGTTTTCCTGGTGCTGCCTCAGCCTTACCGGCAAGGTACGTATGCCTCTCAGCACCAGCCATGCCTCAAAGGGATGGAGAATCCCTCCCAAAAGCTCCCTTTCCCGCGAAGCGATACGGTCAATGATGTCTTTCCTGCTGACCACGACGCCTCCGATAATATCGCTGTGTCCGCCAAAGTACTTGGAAAGCGTATGTACCACTATGTCGATTCCCAACTCCAGCGGTTTCTGGAAAATCGGCGTACACCACGTGTTATCTATAATAGTGGTTATATTGTGTTTCTTCGCAAGACAGGCGACCTCTTTCAAATCCTGAAGCATCATATTGAAGGACGTAGGGCTCTCCAGGTAAATTACAGTTGTATTTTTCCTGATAGCATCTTCAAATTCGCTGACTTTGTCGCCTTCTACAAATGTAGTGTCAATGTTAAACCTGCTCATATACTCTGTCAAAAAGGTATTGGTAGGGCCATATACATTCTTTACGGCAATCACATGGTCGCCTGCCGAAAGACATGAAAGCAATGCGGAAGAGATGGCTGCCATGCCTGAACCGAAGCATTTGGCAGCATCACCCCGTTCCAGCGCGGCTATCTTCCTTTCAACAATTTCTACGGTGGGATTGCTTACCCTCCCGTAAAAATATCGGCCTTCCTCCCGGTTGCTATCGAAAGCTTCTTTTGCTTCAACGCTAGGGAAAACATGGAGTGAATTCTGAAAAATCGGCGGTACAACCGCTCCCGAATATTTCTCATATTCATCCCCAAGGTGTGTACATATCCATTCATCCGACAGCGTTTTAAGTTCTTCCATATAGTATTTAGTCACCTCAATCTTCAGCTCAGCCGATGCCTTCCATGAGGTCGGTTTCAACCAACTTTTTGCCAACTATATCAAGCTTCAGCGTCTTTATCTCAAAACCGTTCAGCTTCACTTCCTGGTTTATTTCATATAAAGGTATGCTCACTTTGGTGGAGCGTGCGGTGCCGGTAGGCTCAAACAACCTTATGATGTAATCATCGGATTTTTCGCATTTTTTGAATGCGGTCATCACAACCACGTCATCTTCTAAAAGGATCAAAGGCTTTTCCTCTGCGCCATCGCCGGAAGGGAAAAATGAAAGGACAAAGGGCTTTTCATTATGCACCAGAGCTTCCCTGTCAACTTCTTCAATCCTTTCCTTGAGCTTCCCTCCGTTGAGCCAGAAGCAGAAGTCCCTTTCCCCCTGGTCAATATAGAAAGAAAAACGGTCTTGGGGCATGATTTTGGGATCTCTTATATAAAAATCAGAGCACCCCGCTGAATATCCCGGCGAGCGCACCAGAGACATCCTCATTTCACCGTAGTTAAAGTCTGATCCGTAAACGCCGTCATTTATGCAGGTAAAAGCGACATCCTGAGACTCAGATATGACCGCTGTCCATTTTTGCGCCACCAGCTCCCTCTCATTATTTGTTAAATCCTCCACTCCATACGCCACCTGCCCGATATATTTGGGATCTTTCAATGTTGTAGGCATCGACAGTTTCAGCATTTTCATCTTTTCATTCCAATATACTTTTACATCGACTTCTATTTCAGTGCCGTATTTAGGCAGTTTATACCTCTGGCATATAAAAGAGTTGTTGTATCTGAACAAAGCTTCGACTACAGTCCTCACTTCGCCGTCCTCTATGATCCTTACCGAATCTATCAACCCTTCGGATATGCCGGAAAATTCGGTGCTTTCCTCCCGGCTCATCAACCTGAAGCAACCCTCAACATTTTTATAGGACAGCGTGTCATTTCCCCAGGAATTTTCACTGTCCGACATGACCAAAGCCCTGAATGAGTTCTCAGCCAAGAAGTTGTAACCGTTAACAGCATATTTGTCAATGAGGCCGGTTTCACAGTTTATGACAACTTCCAGCTCTTTAGTGGTAAACACAATTCTTCCGTTTTCGGCTTTTAATGTGTATTCAGGCTTTTTCGGGAGCATTTCAATTTTGCAGTCAAAGCGATTCATGCTGCTGGGTTCAAGCTCGGCATAAAATACGCTGCGCTTCCTCCAGTCTATATTGAAATTGCTCGCTTCGTGTTCTACCTGGCAAGGCACTCTTTCACCATTTTTATAGACAATCGGGAAAGAGAATTGCTTGCTCCAGTTTTGGTCCGCCAACTGGAACTCACATTCGAAGATGCCTTTAACCTTGAAAGGAAATGGGTTATATGCCAAAATCGGAATTTCTCCCTCTTCAGCGCGCCTTTGGTTTCTTGAAAGTGCAAAGAAGGTTTTTGTCTTAAGCCTTGAAATAATTTCCAGAGCATGGTCCGCAAGCCTTAAAGCGTCTTCCTCCACCGCCTGGATAGACGATCCCGGCAATATGTCGTGGAATTCAAGGAACATAAGGTCATTTATCGCTTCCTGGATTTCCTTTTTGGGATATTCCATGAGATCCCGTATTGAAGCTGCAGATGACATTTTTTCCACCATGTACAGCTCATTTTCCAGCAACCTGTGTTTTTTCTTTATCCTGTTCTGAGATGTATAGCATCCTACAGACTGAGGATTCAGCGACTTATCAAATTTCGGCAAATCCGGCGTATCTTTCCTTAAGGCATCAAAATAAGCCTCAGGTGTGGAATCAATCAACCTGTAGTCCTGTAGGGACGCCGAAAGCTCTTTTATTTTCTGGTAATCGACCTTTGAAGGACCGCCTCCGTGATTTCCAATTCCCCATAAAACCAAACCGACCCTTTTTCCCTTATATTTATCAAGCCATCTTCTAATTTTCTGGTCAACTTTGCCCCTATGGGATTCGTAAGAATTAAAGCCTCTATGGCAAACCAGTTCGGAGCCATCATAGCCAATCCAGATGAAATCGTCCGCGGGCAGTTGACAATTGCTGTCTTCAGGGCGGCAAAAGATATAGGAGTCATAGCCTGCCTTCTTCATAATCTGCACCAGCCCGCGCGTGTGCCCGAAAGAATCGAAATTAATTGCCGTCGTCGGCTTAACCCCGAATTTTTCAAGGAAATACTTCCTGCCTTCAAGTATCTGCCTGACAAAGGACTCCCCGCTTGGCATGTTGCAGTCGGGCTGCAGGTACCAACCGCCCATAATATGCCATTTTTTCTGCTGGACGAGTTTTTTGATACGCTCAAACAGCTTGGGGTCATACTCCTCGACCCATTTATACAGAATCGCCTCATTATGGTTGAAAATAAAACCATCGTTTTGTTCACAAAAATCTGCAGCAACCCTGAAAGTAGAAAGGGCTTCCGCCGCCCCTTCTTCCCATGTCCACATCCAAACCGGATCAATATGCGCATTGCAAATAAGATGTATATCGTACATAGTTTCCTCCATGCTAATTCAGTTAAATTGTCGCAAACTGTTTAAACATTCAATTTTCAATACCTTACACGGATATTTTAACAAGGACTACCTTGTTGTGTTCGAAAATCATGTCTATCATTCAATGAAACCCAAACTCAGGTGACGCTTATCCTTTTACGGCACCTGCAGTCAAGCCTTCAACAATAAACTTCTGCGCTATCGCAAACAATATGGCTGAAGGTATGAGGGCCAGCATACCGCCTGCGGTCATTTCGCCCCAGTCTATGGAAAACTGCCCGACATATGCGCTGAGGCCTACGGGTATGGTCTTTTTTGCCTCTGTGTTGATGAGCATTACACCGGTAAGCAAGTCGTTCCACGCCCCGATAAAAGCAAAAATGAATACGGCTATAATACCGGGAAGCATGACCGGCAGAACAATTCTGATTAAAACATCCATTCTGCCGCATCCGTCAATTGTAGCAGCTTCTTCTATCGAAGTGGGTATGTTCATGAAAAAGCTCTGCATCGTAATGACGCAAAAGGGAGTATTAAGGATGACATACAACACGACAAGGCTTGTCAGCGTATCGTTCAGCCCTAATCTTGAAAATATCAGAAAAACCGGCACCAATATCAAAGTTATCGGTATCATTTGCGAAACCAGAAAACCAATAAGCGTAATCTTTTTCATCCGAAAGCGGTATCTTGCCAGCGCATATCCCCCTCCGATGGATACAATGACTACGATGACTCCGGATATCACCGACACAAGGAGGCTGTTTTTCAGATAGGCAGGAAATTGTGTTGATTTCCATAACGCCACATAATTATCTAATGTCGGGTTCTTAGGCCAGTATTGCAAATCCAGAGTCGCGATATCTTTTGGTAACTTCAGCGATGTTATAAAAAGCCAATAAATCGGAGCGACCACTATGATGAGAAAAAACAGAAGAATGAGGACCCTGCCAAATACCATCAAGCCTTTACTTATTTTCTTTTTATAACTTGGATTCATCATCCTACATCACCTGCCTCATTAAATCTGGTAATTTTGAGGAAGATCAAGACATATAGCACCAGGACAAACATGAACAAAACACCTAAAGCACTCGCCTGCCCGAAGTCGAGAGTGCTGTATGCTTTCATAAACATGTAGGAGGACAGTGTGTGGGATGTATTCGCAGGCCCTCCCCTGGTCATGACGTAAATAAGATCCGCGTTGTTGAATACCCATATAGTTCTAAGCAAAATTGTAATAACAATTGTAGGCTTTATACAGGGAATGGTGACATGCTTAAACATGTCCAAAGCATTGCCCCCGTCAATTTTTGCAGCCTCATACAATTCATTTGGTATTGATTGTAGCGCTGCTAAAATCATAATAGCAAAGAATGGAATACCGGCCCATGTCAGCGCTGCAATAACGGTAAACAACGATAATCCCGGCGTGCCGGTAAAGGATATCTTTTCCGTAATCAAGTGAGCTTTTAGCAAAAGGTCATTGATGGGACCGTATTCACCGTTAAACAACCACTGGAAAGTCAAGCCGATGATGAATCCCGAAAAAGCCCACGGCAGGAAAACGATGCCCTGATACACACCTCTGAACCTAAAAGGTTTTTTCAAAGTCAAAGCAAGTATCAGCCCCAGGACAAACTGCAGGAATACGGTGATGACGACAAACTTCACCGAGTTGCCTAAAATCATGAGCAAGTCCGGATCGGAAAGAATTCCTTTAAAGTTGTTCAGCCCTGCAAAGTACACCTCATCAGGTTTCATAATTTTGTAATTTGTGAACGCCAGCCTGATGCAATTAATCAAAGGATAGCCCATAAACCCGAATAACAGGATATAACTGGGCAGCATAAATGCATGGGGTTCTAAATTTTTCTTCTTCAATACCATAGATCTCCCTTTCCCAATACCCGAAATCAACAGTCGGGGTATCAATTTATTGACTAATCAATCTCTACTTCAATATCGTTATATGGTAATTACGTAGAAGAAGGACTTTACCTTCTTCTACGTAAAAGCCGTTCTCCAACTTAATTGATTGCAACACAATCCGGAATGGGTACTTGCGGATTTTCCTTCATAAACTTCTGCTGGTACTTAGTCAGGTAATCGGAAATGTTCTTAACTGTCTCTTCAATACTTTGTTTGCCCAGCAGGTATTTTTGAATTTCGGAATCCTGGAATGACTCTGTAAATTCTCCGACTTCCGGGAAGTAGCCATAGTACGGATTCCTTACAAATCCAGGGTCGTTCATGGATCTTAAAAAGCCCGACATAGGACCTTCCGTAAAGTCAGGATCGTTTTCAGCACCTTTCATAACAGGTATATAAAGGTTGACTTTGCATATTTCCCTGTTTACTTCAGGTTTCACCATATAACCTATAAGCTTCCATGCCTCATCTGGATTTTTCGAATTCGCGGCAATTGACAGATAGAATGAGTCAGCCTTGCTGTAAATTTTTCCGTCCTTGCCTCTCGGGAACGGTAAAACCGTCCAGGTGTCTTTATCCATGGTCTTGTTGCACTCAGCAACTACTTCGGTAGTCTGGTTGAGAATACCGGTCAGACCTGACGTAAAGCCCTGAACCATTTCAGCATATCCCCAGTTGATAGAATCTTTGGGAGCATACCCCTTCTTGTAAAGGTCGGTATAGCGCTTGAATGCTTCAATGCCTTCAGGCGTATTAAGCAAGCAGTTGCCGTCCTTGTCGTAGAGATGTCCGCCCAGTTCGCTGTAGACGTACATTCCCAACTGCTCACCGCCTGCGCGGCCTCCCCTGTATGAAAATCCATACCTGTTCTTCGAGGGGTCGGTCATTTTGGCGGCCGCTTCAAAAATGCCATCCCAGGTTTCAAGGTCTTTAAGCTCCATACCAATTTCCTTTACCCAGTCTGTCCTTACAAACATACCGTGGGTGGTCAAGCCGTCAGGAATACCGTATATTCCCCCATAAGTCTGTTTATGGTCATAATCCATCAGAACACTGCTGACATAAGGTATAAAGTCGTCCTTATGCTCAAACTTCTCAAGGTAGTCATCCAGCTTTACAACCCATTTCGCATTAATAAATTCGGAATTCCACTGTTGATGCATTACGAATACATCAGGCATGCTGCTTGCGCTTCCCAGGGTGACCAACTTCTGATGCGCCTGGTCCCATGGCACTGTTTCCAGAGTAACCTTTATGCCGGGGTTTTCTTTGTTGAACCTTTCAATTACTTCCTGGAATTTCGCATCTCTGTCAGGATTGGGTATTACATCCATAAAACGCAGTTCGACTTGCTTTCCGGAGTCTTTGGCCCCGGTAGACTCTGTACTTTTGGATGCGCCCTCCTGGCCTGCCTTTTTTGAGTCTCCACCCTTGGAAGAGCAGCCCGTAAATGCTAATCCCACGGCTACAACCAATGCAACAGCTATTAAGAAAGATTTTCTTTTCATTGTATACCTCCTTTATTTAATAAGCTATTATGAAAATAACCTATCGTATTGATATCCATTTGCCGGGAGACCAGACACTGCAGAAAATTGTAAACAGCTGCGTCACCCCTTTCACATCTTAATTTGCTGCAGTATCATGGTATTTCTTCCGCATACCAATACAATAAGCGAGTAGCTAAAGCTTTCTTACCGTCTGAAGCAATTTTTTTATAATAATATCAAACATTTTATCGTTAGTAGCCTGGGCTTTTCTTATATTCCTTTGCCTGATATATTCAAACACCTTTTTGTGATAGGGTATAGTAGAGGTGTATATTTTTTCCATTCCCAAAGGGTTCTTCCATATCTTGTTAAACGCTTCCATCAGCGATTCAATAAGCTGCAGCATAAGCTTATTGTGACAAATTCTATAAAGCTTCATATGGAATGTTCTATCTTCAAAACTGCTTTCAATGTTGTTCTCATATCTATACATCAAGCTTTTGAGTGCTTCCTCAACTTCATCAAGCTCTTCCTCCGTCGCTCTTTCAATGACAAGCTTGATAATTTCCCTCTCAAGCATTTTTCTAACTTCAAATATCTCCAGTATTCCTTCTCTTTCCTTTTTAAGTTCAATTCTGGCTGAAATTGCCAGCTCCACATTGCCTTTCAGAAACATTCCTTTGCCATTGACTATCTCTATCACATTCCTGGCCTCAAGCATCTTCAACACTTCCCTGACGGAAGTACGACTTACCCCCAAACGTTCGCATATCTCTGCCTGCGACGGCAGCCTGTCACCGGCTTTCAAATTATTTTCCTCAATATATTTTTCTATTGAGTTTAATATATAGTCCTTCAAAGAAATGCGATTAATTCTTTCCATCAGCTCGTATCCCTCACAACATGTATTCCAAAATCTTGATATACTTTTATGTAAAAGCCTCCGGAGCTACACCAACTTGTCCCATACTTCAAAAACTTTATAAACGTTTTTAGGGTTGGCACCTATGCTGAATTCACATTGAGCGATACAGCCGCCGTTTGTCCACAGGCTTTCCTTAACCGATTTCACCGCATCTTCTATTTGTTTTTCGGTGCCTCTCGGCAGCAGCCACTGTCTGTCAATCTCTCCCCAAAAACAAATTTCCCCTTTAAATTGCTTGAGGTTTTCCAAACCCATGCAAAAAATCTGGGAGTTCAAGGCATCCAGTCCGATATCTATCAAATGGGGAATTATGGCCAGTATGTTGCCGTCAGAATGCATGAACGCCTTCTTTCCGTGCTTATGTGCAATCTCGATATAATCTCTGTACATCGGCTTAAAAATTTCAACCCATAACTCCGGGCTTATCAGCAGGTTCACCTGGGAACCCCAGTCATCCATTATAGTCAGGGCGTCCACATCTGTTTCCGCCCATGCACTGAGCATCCGGCAATTAAAATCATGGAGCTTCTCAATAAATTCAAACATCTTTGGGGGTCTGTAGGCCAAATCAATATACAATTGTTCCGTTCCTCTGAGAAACTGCAGCCTTTCAAAGGGTCTCGCATATTCGGCAGGCAAAACGAATTTATCGGTGTTTTGGCAGAATTCATTTATCTTGTCTTTGTCGATATGTATTAATTCCTCCGGGAATTCAAAGTCATCTGCATCCGCCCAATCCTCATCCCGGATTATGGGGTTTTTTATCTCGCCGATGATCCCCCGCTGCCTGTTAGTGAATATGCAGCCCCACTCATCCATGTATTCCCCTACCTCGTACTGGTCACCTCTAATCCTGGGTGACTTTTCACAGAATCCGGGCACTGAAACTATATCGTCAGGAAAATCCCGCCTGATTTTATCCAGCTCCTCCTGATAGTTCATATTTGCCCACGGCAAGATCCATAATTCCCTTGGAACTCTGATATTGTTTTTCAGTTCTAATGTCCTGTAAACCAGTTCCCTCGAAGTGACCATACGAGATTCTCCTTAAATCAATTAATAAAATTCAATTCATAACCTGTATGATGGCTGATAGCATATACCTTATATGTAAATCATAAAGAAAATACCCCAAATAGTCAATTACATGTAAGGTTGATATTTCGCAATTTTCTCACCTTTTTGCTTTAATCCGGCTGATAAACCAGCCTTATCACCTGGTGAATCTTTAATCCCGGAAGCTTAACTTCTTGCAAATCCCCTTTGTTTTTAACTTCCAGCGGTCTCTTTTCGGGGTAAACAAGCTCTGCGGCTTTCAGCCTTCTATATCGGGACGAAACGGTAAGAGTGCCTCCATCCACTTCCGGCGTATCGCCGTTTGCAAGCTCTGCCATCCTGGACATCTCATGAATAATCAATTCCTTGCTTGCAGCCCTTTCATAGCAGACATATCCCAAAATATTCAAATATTCAGTTTCAAGTTTTATCGAAGGGCATTCAATGCTCTTCTCCAGCAATCCCCTGAACATATCTCTCACAAGCTGGAATCCTTTATTTTCCATGGTAAACAGATCAAAGGCTGCAAATATCACTCTGCCGTCTCCATAGCGGTTTTCCACAATCGCAGGGTCGTCCGTAACGTAGGATGGCGGTGGACACCACCAGTTAACCCATTTTTCATCGGTTACCTCTGTCGCCGGGTCGACAAAGTACGCCAGCGGCTTTCCTGTCCCGGCCTTAACCTTGTGCCTTGTTTCGGAAACAGGCGGATAAGTTTCGGGCACATACTTCCACATCGCATCTCCGATTTGTTTCAGATAGCTGCCCCATTCGCTTGAAGCGTATTTATCAATCGTCTCAAGATAGCTGCAACCATACAAATCCTCCAGTGCATAGCAATCCAGCCTTCTGCCTTCGCCGTCATAAAGCCCAGTCTCTCCGGCGGATATCAATACCCCTCCTGCCTTGACGTAGCCCTCTAAAATATTTTTGAGCCTTTCGCCGATGTGGTACACGTTGGGAAGCACAAGCACCTTATAACTTTTTGCCCTCTCGGCCGTCAACTCTTGCTCGGGGACTACATTCCACGTATATTTCGAGTAATCACAAAGCTTCATTGCTCCCAAAATCGCAGCCCTGTGCTTGCTTCCGGCCTTCAACCTTTCAGTGGCGTTTGCGATAAGGGACGTGTCATTATTTATAATTGAAGCCAAATCACTTTGCACAATTCCTATATCAGCTATGACCTTCCTATTTTCCAGATATTCTTCGAACTTTTCAACTTCCCTGTATGCAGCGCCTATGCGCCTTGCCTCTTCATGCTCAAGGGTGCCGTCAGGATGCTGGGAACCGCTGTACATGAAAATTCTGCAACCCTGAGCCGCTATCTGGGAGGCGGCCAGTATGTAAACCGTCTCGGGTCGGTAATTGTAGACTTCAGACACGTCTCCCGGCCCCATCTGCGGATACTGCCCCGGTGCCGTATCCCTTGAATAGGCAGCCGAGAGCCAGTTGCCGGCCCATGGCTCGGTAAACTGGTAGTCCAGCATATCCCTGATTTCCTTGCTGTACAAACCAGCGAAGTTTATAGTCACCTTTAAGTCAGGGTCGATACTTTTGACAGTGGCGAGGACATCTTTAAGCATATCCTTGGCACAGCTGTCCAAAAACCCCAAAATGTCCTTGTTCTTTATCTTCAGCGTTTCCTCATCCTCAGGAAGAGGATAGCCATATTGCTTCTCAAACTTGCTCTTGCAGGCAGGACAGTAGCATAGAGATTTTCCGAATATGTCCAGGAACAGGCTGTCAGGCCGGTATACCGACACAATTTCCTTAAGCTGTTCCAGCACATACTGCCTATAACCGGTTTCATAGCAGAGCATTCCCCATTTGGGTATCCTTCCTGTAAGAACACAGGGAGTACCGTCAGGCTTACAGACGCTCCACTCAGGATGGACCTTTGGAGCATAGGTGTCATACTCAATGCTGTAATAGGCATTGAACTCAATTCCCAGCTTCTTTAATACCGGCTTAAGCTTTGCGATCCAGTCTTCCTTCAGTCCCGGATGCCTTTTGCCTACTTTTGTATCATAATAAGTTACACCCCAGTGGTCCTTGCAGTAAAGCATCAGGTTGTTGATATTAGCTTCCCTGAAAAAGCGTTCATATTCCTCCACATCCAATTTATCAAGAGTCACTATGGGAGGATTGGGTGAATGGTGGTCAATCAAATATCCTCTATATGTTTTTTTATATAAATCAGACATCACGTAATCTCCCCAGATTCAAAATTTATCGGACAATACTATTTATCGCTCTCTGTTCCCTCTACAACCTTATAAATCCGCGCCCTTCGCACACCAAGTTCCACAAAATGGTATTCATCCGTCCAATTTTTCTCATCTCGGAAGCTTGCAGGCGCGCAAACCGTAATTTCACCTTTCGTGGAATGATGGGGTCCAAGAAGATTGTGCAGCGAAGTGGTAAGCGTAATTTCTATTAGGTTTTCCCCCTCCGTGATATACGGTGTTATATCCCAGACATATGGCCTGACTATGGCTGCTTCTGACATATGGCCGTTTACAGCGGCCTCTACGACAATGCTTCCCTGCTGTTCGACCTCCAGGAAATACTGCCCTTCGCCTTTTTCAGCCAGACTCCATTTTTGGCAAAAGCGCATCTTGCCCGTAAAAAACGGATACCCTTTATAAACTAAATCCCCTGAAACAGCCTCCGTCTTGGGTTTAACAAGCTTAAAGCTCCTGTTGGACTGATTTTCCACCTCAAAATCTCCAAGTATGTATATGGATTCTATTTCAATATTTTCATGCCACTTTGCCTTTAACTCCACTACGTTGGTACCGGCCTTCACCAAATCGCTGATCGCAGCCGTCTTAAAGGATTTGTCCACCCAATAGCCGCCACCGAAGCGTCGGTTCACCGGCACCCCGTTCAATGTAATGTTAAAGCATTCCGGACTTTCAACAACCAGCATGCCCCCGTCCCCATCCCAGTCCGCGCTGTCGAAAACGTAGGACAGGACAAAATCCTTCTTGCTCTTCATGACCGCATCGTGGGCCCTGTGCACCGGCATTAAGCCGCCGGCATTGGAATCGTTCAGGCTGCAGGTGCAGTAGTCAAGGGTAATGCTGTTTTTGTTGAGGGGCTTAATCTCCCATAGGCTGTCAAGTTCATAACAGTCAATAACGCTTTTGTGGGGCGCCTTAAAGGGTTTTGCCTCCCTCCCTTCGTCAATAACCACGAGCAAGGAACCTGCAGGAGGAAAGGTGTAAGCAATCCTTGTCATTCTGCCGTCATGCTCAAAAGGAATGTCAAGGACGCATCCTTTAAATGGATCCCATTGTTCCACATGACCTTTCGCCCTTATATCGATGGAAACCGTTATTTCCCTGTCTTTATCGGTGTTTGCAAAGAAAGCCACTGTCTTGTTATCCACTTTCCTCAAATGATACCAAACAGCTTCATTGCCTTCACCTTCAACGGACACCCGGCTTTCCGTGCATCTTTCAAGAAACTCCTTGATAGCCGTGGCTTCCAGCGGCAAAACAAAAGCCTTGCCGGCGATGGCCTCAAGTATGCCCGAACAATCGGGAGCACCGTCTATCAAACGCGGCATTTCTCCAATGAAAGCCAGAATACCTCCCAAATTGACGAAATCCTGCAGCATCAGGGCTGTAGATTTTCTTAATGTGATGCTGGGAGGTACCACCACAATACCGTATTCCCCTTGTCCAACCCTGAAAATCCTGCCGTCCGCCCTTCCGTGTTTTGCGATTATCGCCTCGTCTCCCAGGTCATAATCGTAATGCAGCTTCAGTAAAATGTTGATCAGTTCATCAAAACCGTAGCTGAGCTCATTAACCTTGAATTCCGGAGATGGCTTATATTCAATCCAGGTGTCGGGAGTATCAAACTGGCCTTCTTCAGCGAGTACCACATCCGTCGGATTATAGCAGCACCATGCGCTCTCGATGCTGTGAATGACCAGTATGTCCGTTACCCTTTTGCCCATTGAAAGCACATAACTCAGCCTTGAACAATAATCGGCCATTTTTTTGTTGTGCTCCCACCAGGGCTGCTGATAAAACAAGTTGGGAGGGTAATCCCTTTTTCTCTCACCGCGCATTGAATAAAGGGACAGGTGAGGGTTTATGAAGTTTATTCCATGTATGAGATTCCAGTCTGCAATCCATTTGCGGTGCTCAAAGGAAAAATTCTGCCCGCTGCAGCCGAACATCTCACAAAGAACCCTTTCCTTCCCCAGCTGATGGGCTACACTGGTCACCTGTTTAACAGTCATGACGTCGTTTATGTTCCTGTTGAGGTGGTCTACACCGGGAATATGCATATACTCATAAGCGGGCATTAGGCTTCCCAAATATTGCATGGTAAATTCAAAATAGTCCTCAGCCATAAAATGCCCCGTGTACTTCAGGTTGTTCCGCTCGCACCACTCGTATATGCGTTTGACATAATTCTCCACAAAACAGCCTGTTACCACCTTCCAGTAATCGTACCTGATTTTCTCAAAGCCATCCAGGTCTATGAACAGGTACGGAAGCTTTTCGGTGATGTCATAACCATTATATTCCATGAAGTAGGTTTCAAAGTGCTCAGACCAGGGCAAGGCTATTTTGGGAGAATAAGCCCAGTATAAGACTGTGCTCTCGTCGGTAAAAATGCCCGGCACCGCCTTTCCGAACTCGCTGCCGATACAGCGTTTATATACTTCATGAGTGCTCTCAAGGAAGGCGTCGGTAACCTTGGGGTTTAACAAATCTACCCATGCCGTATTGTTAAAACGGTTCGGGCCTATAGGCTGAGTCCATTTATAAAAATACAGAATGGTGTAGCCGTCTTTCTTCCACCGTTCTGCCGAATCTGCGTCAATGCAGGTAATATCCGCATAGGACTTTTGTCCTTGCTTTTTGGCGGCATAAGCCTTCAACAGCTGGACCTCATCCTGGGACAGCTCAATCTCATCCTCACGCATTAAAAGCGCTTTCTGCCTGTATTCGCTGCCGAGCTTCGGTATCTTTCCCCCGCAGAAGCCGCTGGGCCATTTATCCTCATCATAAAGCCATGCCCCCATTCCCCTTCTTTTGGCTTCCTCAACACATTCCTGTATCCTATTCAGCCATTCTTCTGAAAGGTAGGGAGTGACAAGCCCTTTTCGCGAATGCATAAAAAAGCCGCCCCAGCCCTGCTTGTCCATCTCTTCAATCTGCCAAACCAATTCGTCCCTTTCGAGCCTGTCATTCCAGGACCAGAAAGGAACCTCCCGGTATTCTTTTGGTGGGTTTTTAAAATTTTCTATGTTCATAAACTCATTTTTCCTCCGGCCTTGTGACAAAGCTATCATAAATATTGGCTATTTTCTTCTCATCGATATCTATAATCCGTTTAAAAGCGCTGATCGCAGCGTCCGTATCGCGTTTTTTAATAGCTTCAAACAATGGCCTGTGAAAGGACAGCGTTTCTAAAATAAGTTCCTCCCTGTGGTCAAAAGGCTTCCACAAACTGTTGAAAGTGTCCGCAAGGGGCCTTACCAGCTCAAAAAGGGTCCTGTTATGCCCGGCACGGTATATGGCATGATGGAATTGAACATCCTCGTTTACAGGCACTACACCCTTATTAAATTTATCCTCGATTGCAAGAAGCCAACGCTCTATCTCATCTATATCGCTTTTGCCGCCGTTCATGATAGCCAGTTCAATGGCACGGATTTCAAGGGTTTTTCTTACGTCAAGCAGCTCAAGAAAGTTAACTTTTGCAATCGTAACATTTACATTTATTCCCACTGTGGCATCAATATCCTTGACAAATACTCCTCTGCCGTTTCGCACTTCAATAAGATTCATTGCCTCAAGGGTTCTGAGTGCCTCCCTAAGCGAGTTGCGCCCAATAGAAAGCATCTTTGCCATCTCACGCTCTGACGGCAATTTATCGCCATTTTTGAAGCCGTTCTCATGTATGTACTTTTCAATTATTTCTGCAGCTTTCGAATGAACCATAACCTTTTTAACGGGCTCAATCATAATATATAAGGCCCTCCTCATCATCTTTAATCATGTGGTAGTGTGGTAGGATAGGTTATGGAATATTATATTCTACAAATAGCTGAGAAAATCCTTCTAAATTATAAAGAATATTTAAAATATTTTTGTACACCGTCAACAATACTCCTTGCAGATGGATCAATGAAAATCCGGCCTGAAGCATAAACAAAAATTCCTGCAATAACTGCCTCAGGTTGCGGAACTACAGCCTTAGGCGGCTTTAGGCAGCAGCTGCTTTAAATTCCGCCTCTCATTGTTTTTTGTTTGTTTTGCTATAGGGGGATCAAACACATATGGGATTAAACAGCTGCTGACTGCCGCAAACACTCACACAAAACTCTTACCGATAAATCTATATCGTCATAGGTCAGGGCATCCGATACCTGAATCCTTATTCTCGCCTTTCCTTCCGGCACGACCGGATAGCCGAAGCCTGTAGCATAAACACCTTTTTTAAGCATCGCATCGGCAATGCATATAGCCTTCGCAGTATCGCCGACAATAATAGGTATTATAGCACTATCCCCTTCAAGGGGCTCTAAACCTGCTTTTATCAGCTCTTGGCGCATGTATTTGGCCTTGCTGCGAAGCGATTCCACAATCTGCGGGTTGGATTCAAGATATTCAACCGCCGCAAGGGCTATAGCAGCGAGCACCGGAGGCAATGAGTTGGAAAAAAGGTGGGGTCTGGACTTTTGTACCAGCATGTCGATTAAAGGCTTCCTGCCTGCTATGAATCCGCCGCCGGCTCCTCCCAGCGCTTTTCCGAAGGTGCCGGATATTATATCCACCTTCCCCAGCATGTTGTAATATTCGGCAGTGCCTCTGCCGCTCTTGCCTATAACCCCGGTGGCATGAGAATCGTCCATCATGACGATAGCTCCGTATCTTTCAGCAAGAGCAACAATTTCAGGCAACTTGGCAACGTCACCTTCCATGGAGAATACTCCGTCTGTCACTACGAGGATTGTTCCGCAGTCAGAAGCCTCTTTGAGCTTCTCCTCAAGGGAATCCATATCCGAATGTTTGTATACCAGCCTTTTCACATCCTTGCCTACCAGCCTGCACCCGTCTATGATGCTTGCATGATTTAGCTCATCTGAAATTACGGCGTCTCCGGGTCCCAATATAGCGGGTATTACGGCGGTATTTGCGCTCCAGCAGGATGTGTATGTAAGAGCTGCCTCTGTGTGCAGGAAATCTGATATTTTTTCCTCAAGGGCCCTGTGTATGTCGAAGGTTCCGCAAATGAAACGCACACTTGCCGCTCCTGCTCCATATTTTTTCAGAGCATCAATGCCCGCCTGTATTATTTCCGGTTTATCCGCAAGTCCAAGGTAGTTATTGGAGCACAGGATGGTCACTTTACCATATTCCTCCACAAAAGCACTGTTTGACAGCGGAGATGACAGATACTTCAGATTTTTATATGTCCCTGATGTCTTTAAGGATTCTAATGTATTTTGAAGATTTGCATAAAATTTGTCCGACATTTTTTAATTCACTCCATTCTATCGATGGCGGCATATACTGGAACGAAAGGCATTCGCCTACATCCCGCCGCAGCATCAGCATAATTTTCTCAGTTCAAAGTCCTTCTTTATGTTGATACACACAGTGCCAAAACGACCTTATATATCAATTGATTTCAACCAGGACTTTTACAGCCTGGTTTTGCTCCATGAGCAAAAACCCTTTTTCGATGTCTTCAAGGGCTACTGTGTGCGTAATGATCGGATCTATAAGCTTTCCGCTCTTCTTGAGAAAACTCTCGCACTGGTACCAGGTCTCATACATCCTTCTTCCTGTTATTCCGTGTATTGTTATTCCTTTAAAAATCACCTGCTCCGCTAAGTTTATAGGCATCTCTTTCGGCGGTATTCCCAGCAGGCTTGCCGTACCTCCGTTGCATAAAAGGTCCAGTCCAAGCCGTATGGAGTTCACGTTGCCGCTCATTTCAAGCAATACGTCAGGACCTCTTCCGTCAGTCATCTCAAGAATGTTTTCCCTGATATCACAATCACCCGGATCCAGCACTTCATCCGCGCCGACCTTTAGAGCTATTTCCTTTTTCAGACTGGACGGCTCCACAACTATCACTTTTGAAGCTCCGTTCTCTTTGGCTATGGGTATTGCAAACAGCCCTATGGAACCGGCTCCGGTTATCAGCACCGTTTTCATGGATACTGGTTGTGCCATAACCGTGTGCATTGCATTTCCCAGCGGATCAAATACCGCCGCATACCTGTCTGGTATGCTCTCGTGGACCGGCCACACATTTTCCTGAGGCATGCATATATACTCCGCAAAGCAGCCGTCCCTATCCACGCCTATTATTTTTACAGTCTGGCATATGTGCCCCTGCCCGTTTTTGCAATACCTGCAGTGTCCACAGGTTATATGTCCCTCTGCAGAAACCCTCTGTCCTGCTTTCAGTCCATTCACACCGCTGCCCAGCTCGCATATTTCACCTACAAATTCATGGCCGATTGTCAAAGGAGGCTTAACCCTATTTTGAGACCACTCATCCCATTTATAAATATGTAAATCAGTACCGCAAATCCCGGCAGTTTTCACCTTTATAAGCACCTGACCGTGACCTGGTTCCGGCGTTGCTGAAGCAGCGACGCTGATACCCCTGCCTTCACATAGCTTTTTTGCAGCTCTCATATAAACCACAACCCTCACATAATATTTACATGTTTTTTATTCCAATGGGATAACCTCTTTATAAAAAGACTTCATTAGTTTTGTATATTGAACTTATTGTTTACTATATTATATTGAACTTATTGTTCATTATATTATACTATGCAAAATATGTCAACCACTTTTTCACGGTTTGTTTAATTATATGGACTTGAATTGTATGGACTTTGGCCTCGAAAAGTTGGTATAATAATTTCATCAATTTTTTTCAGGAAGGAGCAACATGCCATGGCTATGACCCAACCCCCTCCGATAGGCAGAAATATCATAAGTTTGAGAAAACAAAAAAACATGAGCCTTGACGAGCTCGCTAAGCGCTCAGGGGTTTCCAAGTCCATGCTTTCACAAATAGAGCAGGATAAGACCAACCCTACCGTTATAACGGCATGGAAAATTGCCCGGGCCCTGGACATATCCATACAGGAACTAATGGAATCCGGTCCGGCCAACATAATAGAAGTCATACGCTCTGATGACGCGCCTGTAATATTTTCCGACGACAAGTCTTGTATAATAAAGATAAATTCTCCAATCCACACCACCGATAACCTGGAGCTTTATCAGATGATCTTCAAGCCACACGGCAAAAACGCCTCAATGCCCCACTTCCCGAAAGCGGAAGAATTTCTGACGGTAATATCAGGAAAGCTGAAAGTCACAGCCGGTGATCATTCCACTCTGCTCAACAAGGGGGACACCGCAAGGTACCGGGGGGACGTGGAGCATGTTATAGAAAACGTTCTGGATGAAATTTCAGAGGCGTATCTTGTGGTATGGTTTCCGAAATAGCACTAACCGTTTTTAAATAGCTGCCTTGCAATCCTTTTCGCCGAAGGTGTAGCTGCAAGGCCGCCTTTTGCCGTTTCTTTCAGGCTTTCGGGCATAAGCTCCCCTACGCTTTTCATCGCATCTATAACCTCATCCGCAGGTATTGCGCTTTCGATGCCCGCCAGAGCCAGTTCTGCCGCAACAAGGGCGTTGGCAGCGCCCATGGCGTTTCGCTTGATGCAAGGTATTTCAACAAGGCCCGCCACTGGATCGCACACCAGGCCCAGGGTATTTTTAAGGGCAATGGCGCAGGCATTAGCAGCCTGATAAGGGCTGCCGCCAAGCAGTTCCACCGCAGCTGCCGCAGCCATGGCAGAGGCGCTTCCGCACTCAGCCTGGCAGCCCCCTTCTGCCCCTGATATTGACGCCCTGTTTGCAATTACCATCCCTATGCCGGCGGCGGCAAACAGGCTTTTTACAACGCTGTCTTCCGAAAGTCCCTTCTCCTCCGTAATTGTCACAAGCACCGCAGGAATTATACCGCAGGACCCGGCTGTCGGCGCTGCTACTATCTTTCCCGTGGAAGCGTTGTATTCTGCAACCGCCAACGCTTTAACCAGGGTTTCAGAAAATATCCTGCCTCCAATGTTTTGCCCCGCATTCACTGCAAATCGAAGCTTCTGTGCAGCCCCCCCACTCAGGCCGCTTGGAGACCTGCCGCATTTCAAGCCCTCTTCGATGCTTTGCTTCATGACCTCAAAATTTTCCTCCATTTTCCGATATAGGTCCTCTTCCGTAGTCTCAAGCTGCAGCGACTGGTCCGAAAGCACAAGTTCGGATATACTCTTTCCTGCCTCCAGGGCCTTGTCAACAAGTTCCTGTACCGATTTGTAAGTAATCATTTTTATCCTCCGTCAAAAACATGATAAAGCTATGTTAATTTGCTGCCCCGGCAAGGCAGGAAGCATTTATCGGAGAGAACGGGCCTCACGTTTTTGAGCATCGCCGGGGAGTACTCGAGTTTGATAAAACTGCCGGGAAGACTTGTAAGCGAAGGTTTTCAGCGAAGAATCCCAAGCCTCCCTTCTGCTTGACGTTAAAGTAGGCGCCTTAAGTCCGTCCGGAACAACCAATACTCCAGGATACCAAGTCAGCGCAACAAGTTAAGTTAATCTATTGTACCGGCTTGCATTTAGGGAGCATAGCGGACTAAATGAGATTTATGCTCGTCACATCCAGAATATTGGGCTGGCCTTTTATCTCATTTATTATGCCTTCATCTACACTCTGGTCAGTCTCAATAACCATTATTGCCTTTCCTCCCTTATACGACCGGTATACCTTCATAATTGCGATATTGGTGTTGTTCCGCCCAAGTATGCCGGTTACAACTGCCACAGCTCCCGGTCTGTCCTTGTGTTCGATGATTAAGATATGATACCGGCCTGAAAAATCCACTTCAACCCCATTAATTTTTTTTATTGCAATATTGCCTCCACCTATAGATGAACCCAATACGGACACAACCCTGCCGGACATCCCTTCAGCTTCAATCAAGACCGTGTTCGGGTGCACATCCCCCAGAAAACCGGTTTCAATGTTAAATTCCTTTCCTGCCTCTTCAGCTATTTTAATGCTGTCCCTTATCCTTATATCATCGGTTGAAAAGCCCATAAGTCCGCCAATTATCGCTCTGTCCGTTCCATGCCCCATGTAGGTTTCTGCAAAGGAACCGTGAAGTATAACCTTAGCCTTTTTTATTTCCTCCTGCAGGATGATCCTTGCCACCCTTGCAATGCGTACCGCACCGGCCGTATGAGAGCTGGAAGGTCCTACCATTACCGGGCCTATGACATCAAAAACATGCATACAGTCTCTCCTCTCGTGGCATCACTTATCTTCCTTTTTCCACCTGAGTACAAGGTTTCGAGCCGCCCTGGCCTCGTCCAGCCTTCCGACCACAGTGCTGTATGGGGCTCCTTTCACTTTTTCCGGCTCTGTCTCAGCCTCCTCTGCTATTTCCCGCATAATTTCGATAAATTCGTTCAGAGCTTCCTTAGTTTCAGTTTCTGTTGGCTCGATCATCATGGCTTCCCTCACTATTAACGGAAAATATATTGTCGGAGGATGGACGCCAAAGTCGAGCAGCCGCTTTGCTATGTCCAAGGCGGACACGCCTTTTTCCTTTTGCCTTTGTGCCGAAATAACAAATTCGTGCTTGCAAGTGCGGTCATAAGGCAGGTGGAAATATTCCTTAAGCTTCTTCATCAGGTAGTTGGCATTTAATACGGCCGTCTGGGAAGCCTTTTTTAAGCCCTCTTGCCCCATTGATAATATATAGGCGTAAGCCTTTGCTATAACACCGAAATTTCCGTAAAAAGACTTGACTTTCCCTATAGACAGCGGCCTGTCATAATCAAGGTAATAGCTTTCATCTTTTAATTCCACCACAGGCACCGGTAGGAAGGGCACCAGTTCCTTCTTTACCCCCACAGGCCCTGCACCCGGGCCGCCTCCGCCGTGAGGAGCGCTGAAAGTTTTGTGTAAATTAAGATGCACCACGTCAAATCCCATATCGCCGGGTCTTGAAATGCCCAGGATGGCATTTGCATTAGCCCCGTCGTAATAAAGAAGGCCGCCGGCCGAATGGATTATATCCGCAATTTTGGTGATATTTGTCTCAAAAAGCCCCAGGGTATTGGGATTTGTAAGCATAAGCCCGGCCGTATCCTCGCCTGCGACGGATTTCAGTTCTTCGATATCGACATTCCCCTTTTCATCGGATTTGACTTCGACCACCTCAAAACCGACCATGGCTGCCGAGGCCGGGTTGGTACCGTGGGCCGAATCAGGCACAATTATCTTTTTCCTGTGCTTCTGTCCCCTGTGTTCATGATAGGCCCTTATTATCATAAGCCCTGTCATTTCTCCGTGGGCGCCTGCTGCAGGCTGGAGCGACACCCTTGCCATGCCTGTAATCTCCGACAGCATTTTGTCCATCTCATACATCAGCCTAAGGCACCCTTGCACCGTACCTTCATGTTGGTAAGGATGGACCCTGGCAAAGCCGGATATGTCTGAAACATATTCATTCACTTTAGGGTTATATTTCATGGTGCATGAGCCCAGAGGATAGAAACCCGAGTCAACACCGTGATTTTTTTGTGAAAGGCGCGTAAAATGCCTTACGACTTCCGGTTCGCTGACCTCTGGAAGCGCCGGGGCGGTTTCCCTCAGGTATTCGGAAGCTATAAGGTTTTCTACGCCTTTCCGAGGCACATCCAGATCCGGCAAAGAATACGCAGTTCTCCCTTTGGTGCCCATTTCAAATATCAGCTTTTCCTCTCTCATCCTATATCGCCCTCGCCTTTCTGACAAACATATCAATTTCCTCTCTGGTCCGCTTTTCTGTCACGGCAACAAGCCATGTGCCGGCAAGTTCCGGATAGCTTGCCCCTAGGTCGTACCCTCCGATGATTTTGTCTTCAAGAAGCTTGCCATTAAGCTTTTCAATCGGCACAGCGCTCCTTAACACAAACTCTTTAAAAAACGAAGCTTTAAAACAACAGGAAAACCTGCCGGTCTCAAGCAGCTTTTCATATGCGTAATGGGACTTTTCAATACAATGCTCTCCAACCTTTTTAAGCCCTTCAGGACCCATGGCAGCAAGATATATAGTGGCAGCCAGGGCGTTCAGGGCCTGGTTTGAACATATATTTGAAGTCGCCTTTTCCCGCCTTATATGCTGTTCCCTTGTCTGAACGGTGAGCACAAAACCTCTTCTTCCCGAGCTGTCCCATGTCTGCCCTGCGATCCTGCCAGGCATTTTCCTTAAAAAATCCTTTCTTGCGGCAAAAAATCCAAGATAGGGACCCCCAAAGCTCAAAGCTCCGCCTAAAGACTGGCCTTCGCCCACCACAATATCCGCGCCCAGCTCTCCGGGCGATTTAAGTATTCCCAGCGAAATCGGGTCCACATACGCAATCAGCAGAGCTCCCTTGCCGTGTGCAATTTCCGCAGCCTGCCTGATATCCTCGATTACCCCGAAAAAATTGGGATTTTGTACGGCGACGGCTGCTGTGCCTTCTGAAACCATCCTGTAGAGCCCTTCAAAATCCGTCTGCCCATCCTCAAATCCGACTTCTTGAACGGTGATGTCATTAAATTTTGCATAGGTCTTTACCACTTGCCTGCTCTCAGGATGCAAGGTGCGCGGAATGATGACCTGATTCCGCCCCGTAACCCGGCACGCCATGGTTATGGCTTCGGCAAGGGCTGTGGCGCCGTCATACATTGAAGCGTTAGCCACATCCATGCCTGTAAGTTCACAAATCATGGTCTGATACTCAAATATCGCCTGCAGCGTCCCCTGACTTATCTCAGGCTGGTAAGGAGTATATGCCGTATAGAATTCCTGCCTTGATAATAAGCTTTTTATAACAGCAGGAACGTAATGGTCATATGCCCCTGCGCCAAGAAAGCATATGTATTCATCAAGGTTTTTGTTTTGTGACGCAACCCATTGCATGTGCTTTACAAGCTCTATCTCGGACATGGCAGCCGGCAGTTCGAGCCTTCCCTTAAAACGGATATCCCCAGGAACATCATCAAAAAGCTCATTTATATCTTTAAAACCCATTTCCTCCAACATTTCTTTCTGCTGGACATAAGTGTTGGGAATATACCGTGACATATTCAGCCCTCCTTAACGCAAAACCGGCCGTATTGCTCTTCATCCATAAGGTTTTCAAGCTCTGAAGCGTCGCTTAATTCAATGGCTGCTATCCAGCTTTCATAAGGTTGCCTGTTTATTTCCTCTGGAGCACCCGCCAGCCCTTCATTCACTTTAACCACCTTGCCCGATACAGGCGTATATATGTCGGAAGCCGCTTTTACGGATTCAACAACCCCCAGCACATCGCCTGACTTAAGCAATTTCCCAACCTCCGGTAGCTCGACAAACACGATATCCCCCAGGGCGAGCTGCGCATAGTTTGTAATGCCTACATAAGCCACATTGCCTTCAACCCTTACCCACTCATGGTCCTTTGAATACTTTAATCCTTTTTCCATATTCATAAAAATCAACCTCCGCATATAAAAACTTAAAATGAATATTTAGCTTCCAAAATTTTACACATATTTCTTCTTATAAAACGGAATCCTCACCACTCTCGCTTTCAACGGCCTGTCTCTTACAACGACGTTAAATTCCGTCCCTTCCTCCGAGTAATCTTTATCCACCAGGGCAAGCCCCAGGTTTTTGCCCAAAGAAGGAGAAAAGCTTCCGCTTGTGACAAAACCAATCCTTTTATCATCACTGAATATTTCATAGTGGCTTCTTGGTATGCCTTTGTCCACCATTTCAAAGCCTACCAGCTTTCTTGATGGGCCATCCTCCTTTTGTTTTGCAAGAATTTCCTTTCCGATGAAATCCTGTTTATACAACTTGACAAATTTGGACAGCCCCGCTTCAATAGGCGATATATCCCGGGAGATTTCGTGCCCATATAAAGGCAGGGCTGCTTCAAACCTTAAAGTGTCCCTCGCCCCCAGTCCTGCAGGAACAATGCCATGCTCCCTTCCTGCATCCAAGAGCAAATCCCAGAGCCTGGTCGCCTCTCCGGGGGACACGTATATTTCAAAACCGTCTTCACCCGTGTATCCTGTGCGGGACACTATCGCATCAATGCCTCCTACCTTCATTTCAGGGGCAAAGCAATAAAAACCGATTTTATCCAGGTCATCCCCGGCAACCTTCTGCAGTGTCTTCTCCGCCAGGGGCCCCTGAATTGCCACCTGGGCATAACTGTCCGACAAATCCGTTATCTGCACATCCCCCTGTATATGCTGCCTGAACCACTCGAAATCCTTCTGTGTATTTGCAGCATTTACGACCATCAGATATTTCCTTCTGTCAAACCTGTAAATCAGGACATCATCCACAACTCCTCCTTCCGGATAGCACACAGGCGAGTACATAACTTGGCAATCTTTCATTTTCGATACGTCGTTGGTTACCAGCATGTTTATATACTCCGGGGCATTTTCGCCTGTGATGAGTATTTCGCCCATGTGGGACACATCAAAAAGTCCCACGCTGTTCCTTACAGCCTGATGCTCTTGAATTATCGAAGAATATTGTACCGGCAGGGCCCAACCTCCAAAATCAGTTATTTTTCCTCCGGATTTGATATGTACATCATATAACGGCGTCTTTTTCAATCTATCGCCTCCTTCTATTTTTTTAAATACTTCCGTTTCAATAAATTCCGGCGTAATAAAAAAGGAAGACAACATAAACTTACCTGTCGTCTTCCTCTGTTTTTTTACCTGAGAGTTTCTATATTTCGGACCTAATCCTTCCGAATTCATATATTGCTCCTTCGGTGCCATTTTCATGGCTTTTCAGAGATTTGTCCGGATACGGTCCTTTTGCCTGAAAGATTCACTGTAAAACTGACGCCTTTTACAGCTTACTTCTTCGGCTCCATATTAAATGGCATCTCCCGTACCCTTCATCCGGTAATATTCAATTTATTTTTTTGTGCTTCATAAAAGCATTCTTCTTTTGGCAATTATCTCTATATGGTATATTATATTATACTTTTTGTTCAATATCTACTACCTATTTAAAAAATTTTTTATCTTTGCATATTTTATGGTCCATCAAAGTCTGATGTGAACCCAAAATGTTAGACAAAATAACATAGAATAATGGAGGAAATGAAGATGAAGTATACACGACAAATATAATCGAAAGTCTCCACCGGCAGTTTAGAAAAGTTACAAAGTCAAAGACTATGTTTCCTTCGGATCAGGCCTTAGAAAAAATGCTTTATCTGGCATCTATGAATGTAATAAAGAAATGGACACAAAGATATATGAACTGGGATAGAGTTTTAAATCAGTTGACCATAATGTTCGAGGGACAGCTCTAACCGTACTTGTAGGAAAAGCCATCGCCCCCATCGCCCCAGTGGGGCTCGCCCTCATTGCCGGGCAGGCTAGACCCCACAAAATAGGGGGTCCATGCCTTAATGAAATTATTGCCAGAAAATTTGGATTCCATGCATAAAAACCAAGTGTGAATGATAAAATCTTATTGGCAGTTTTCGGTCAATAAGATTTTATCATTCACAAATGGACTGCTTTTTTGGTAGTCCATTTATCATTTTTACATCAATTATTGCAAAATTGTTGCACTTTTCACTTCATATAACAGCATTGAAGTCCTGAAAGCCTTGATTTTATTTGGAGCCCTCAATCGGAATCGAACAGTGACCTCATCCTTACCATGGATGCTCTGGCGCCCGCTAAACGGCGCATTACTGCGTCAAACTGCGCATTTCCGGTGCTCACATATCTTCATATGCTCCGCTCCTCAATGCTTGTTTTCCTTGTACTGCTTGTTTATCGAACGCCAGCCTGACACAAGAGCGCATCCTTCGCCGATGAGGTCATCGGCAAGCTTCTGCTGATGATCATCGAGTAGGAGGTAGGTGATTAATTCACCTACCGACCTCTCACACCACCTAGCCTACGGTCCCGTACTAGGCGGTTCCCAAGTTTACGCCGTTACGGTTTTGTAGTAATCCCAGAAAAATGTGT
>DUMB01000013.1 GCA_012840085.1 Clostridiaceae bacterium | reverse complement strand
CAATAAACGTCCACGCAGCTGTACCGGTAAGCCATGAGTTTGCTCCCTCTCCATGCCTGTTATTTGCTCTTCCCAGTATGTTTGAACAGTAAACATAGGGCTCCACCTTGCATATTTCCGCTTTGTCATTTCTCCTGGACGGCAACAGCCTGAAATAATAATCATATGCGTTTTCCACCCTTCTCAGAAGGCATTCGGCTATCATTGCCCATGGATTGCTGTGGCAAAAGATTGCTCCGTTTTCCCTCACGCCTGCTGAAAAGGCAATGAAGCATTTCTTTTCCATATCGAAGCCTGGAGCGGCAGGATATAAAAGTTCCACTCCAAAGTCAGATACCATGTATTTATTTACTGCATTCATTGATTTTGTTGCCTGCTCTTTTGACGCAAGACCGCTTAATATAGCCCAGGACTGGGTATTTAAGAATATCTTTGCGTATTCGTTTTCTTTTGACCCTATCTTATCTCCGTATCCGTCAAATGCCCTGAGGAACCATTCCCCGTCCCATACCACGTCAAGTTTGGACTTGCAGTATTCATAAATGCTCTCTGCCCAGGAATATTTATCTCCCGCACCCAGGTATTTATATAGTTCCATCAATTCTTTTACAGCATGGGCCAGCTGGAAGAATACAAATACGCTTTCCACATCTCCTGTTCTTTTTATATGGCTTATGCTGTCATTCCAGTCGCTGTCCAGCATAAGCGGGATTCCATGCCTTCCCAGCTTTGACATGGTGAACCTGATACCCTGCTCAAGATGCTCAAGTACGGTAGCCTCTCCGCAATCATAATAGGGAACTGTCTCGTCCAGAAAATCATAATCGCCTGTTTCCTTTAAATATGTGCATACAGAGAATACAGCCCATAGGTGATCATCCGCTCTTCCCCCGCCTGAAGCAAGTTTTGTCGCAGGATAATAAACGGATTTTGCATCACCTGTGCTCAGTTGCACCTTAAGCAGCTCGATGATACGATTCTTTGCCTTTTCAGGCACCGTATGCATTACTCCCAGGACATCCTGCATACTGTCTCTGTAGCCTATACCTCTGTCTATTCCTCTTTCATATAGTGATATAAACCTTGACCAGTCAAAAGTAGTTTTGCACTGGTATTGGTGCCAGACATTAACGAAGTTGTTTAAATCTGCATCAGGTGTTTCTATACGGAAGTTTGATATATAGCTTTCCCAATGCTTCTTCAGGGCATCAAAATCGTCATCCATTGCTTTTCTGTCCAGAGCTTTCTTAAATGCTTTTACCGCTTTCTCTGCCCCATCTGCTACACCCAGCACAAATACAACTTCTTTTTCTTCTCCTGCTTCAAGTAAAAGAGGACAGCAAAGAGAACCTACGCTGTAATCTCCTTCACAGTTTGAATTTGAGCATGTGCCGTTCTCCAGGGCAATGGGATTTGTTTCAGAGCGGTATATTCCGCCAAGGAAGTTTTCCAGCCTGCAGTCATACCCTTCAACAGGTGTATCCGTGCCGAAAAATGAAGACATCTTCTCCCCTTCCTGCACCGGGTCAAAAATTACCGCACCGTCTTGATACCATGCAACGCCTTTTGACCTTGGCCACTCACATATGACATCTTCAGATGCAATGTTGTAGCTGAATTCAAGATAGGTAAAAAGTTTGAGATTTCTTTCCCTTCCGGAGCTGTTTTTTATAAACATCCTCCATACCTCATATTTTTTGTTAAGAGGTACAAAGTATGTTATCCTGGCTTCTATTCCTGAATAATATCCGCTAATGACAGTGTACCCCAGGCCATGCCTGCACTCATAGAAGTCCAGCTTCTTCATTACAGGCTGCCATGTAGGAGACCAGTATTCACCTGATTCCATATCTTTAATGTAAATGTACTTTCCCGGCCTATCCGCAGGCAGGTTGTTATACTTATACCTGGTAACCCTTCTATGCTGCGGGTCCCCGTCAAAACTCATTCCTCCTGCAGTATTTGATATGATAGAGCCATATCCTCCCTGTCCAAGGTAGTTAATCCATGGTGAAGGTGTATCAGGCCTTGTGATAACATATTCTCTGTTTTCATAATCAAAATATCCGAAATTCATTTTCCTTTCCTCTTCCTTTCCTCATATGCAATCAGGCAAATGTAGTCAGGCAAATCAATTATCATATTGCAGCAATTCATGCCATTTGTTTGCTGTGCAAACCAGCAGTTGCACATAAAAACCGGCAGTTTCACATAATATAAAAACTACGCTTTCATATTAACCTGTTATGCTAAACAATACTGTTCAAGCTGAGCTCCGTGCCATGTAATGATGAGTATGCTAATCTATCCCGTTGTTTTTTATTACATCTCTATACCAATATCCGCTTTTTTTGATAATCCTCTTCTGGGTTTTGAAGTCAACATAAATTATTCCATACCTTACAGTAAAACCTTTCGCCCACTCAAAATTGTCCATAAGACACCATATAGAGTATCCGGCCAGGTTCACACCTTCCTGTATCGCCCTGTGTGCCTGTTCGAAATGTTTGTAGTAAAAATCTATCCTGTCATCGTCATTGACCTCTCCAAACCTGTTAACCCGGTCAAAATGGCACATGCCGTTTTCGGTAATTATGAGCTTGATGCCGTTATACCTTTTATGGAGCCATGTAAGAATCTCATACAACCCCTGCGGATAAATTTCAACGCCGCCGTCTGTCAGCCTGTCTTTAGGAATGCTTACGAACTTATCATTTAACGGCCATGAGCTTTCATCATAACCCAATAAAAAGCGGGAATAATAATTTACTCCGATAAAGTCAATTGGCTGCTTCATTATTTTTAAGTCCTCTTCCTTTATTTCAGGAAGCAAACCTGTTTTTGAAAACAGTTCAATCAGATCCGAAGGAAACTCACCTGTCATGACAGGGTCCAAAAACCATTTATTTATGAGGCTATCCCAGGTCTTAGCCGCTCTCAGGTCTTCAGGCCTGTCGCTGCAGGCATGCGAGGGATAAAAATTCGGCGCATAGCCTATTTCACCCTTTAAACCCATTTCCCTGAATGCTTTTACTGCCATTCCATGGGACAGCATGACAATATATGATGACAGGAGGCATGCTGCCAAGTCCCTGATTCCCGGTGCCTGGATACCTCTCCAGTATCCGTTTATTGTTGTAGTGGCCGGTTCATTGTGTGTTATCCACATGGGCACATCGTTTCCCAATTCCTTAAACATGCAGCGGGCAAACTGCTCAAAGCAGTCTGCGGTAAACCTGTTGGTCCAGCCTCCCAGATCCTGGAGCTTTTGAGGCAAATCACAGTGATAGAGTGTTACCATTGGTTTTATTCCGTTTTCATTGAGCAGATATACCAGTCTTTTATAGAAGTCAATACCCTTTTGATTTGGCTTTCCATAGCCGTCCGGAAAAATCCTTGGCCAGGATATTGAAAATCTGTACGTCTTAAGTCCAAGCTCTTTCATCAGCTTTATGTCTTCTTCGTACCTGTGATAGTGATCACAGGCGACATCCCCGGTACTGCCATCCTTTACCCTGCCCGGATTGTGTACAAATCTGTCCCAGATGGACTCTCCTTTCCCGTCCTCATTCCATGCTCCTTCAATCTGGTAAGCTGAAGTTCCTGCACCCCAGAGAAAACCTTCGGGAAACTTTCTGAAAGTCATGCTTT
>DUMB01000012.1 GCA_012840085.1 Clostridiaceae bacterium | reverse complement strand
GGGCGGCAAAGGTGGCAAAGGCATTGTAGCTTGAACGAAGTGAAAGCCAGCGTCTTTAGGCGCTGGCCGGTAACTTGCCCTTATAGGGCTGAGCAAACCACCCGTTTTACGGGTGGTCATGATTTATATTAAATTTATATACTATGTAACTTAATTTAGAAAAATGAGATGGCTTTTATTTTAAATAATATATTTAAATGGAGGGTTAAAATGGACGAATTAATGAAAATTACCATAGGTGATCTACTTGATAATATAGCTGAAAAGTATCCGGATCATGAAGCTGTAGTGTATACCGACAGGCCTTTTAGAAAGACTTATTCACAGTTCAGAGATTTATGCAATGAAGTTGCAAAAGGCTTTATAGCTATGGGAATAAAAAAGGGAGATCATGTAGCAGTTTGGGCAACAAATTACCCTGAATGGATTCTGGCACAGTTTGCAACTGCTAAAATAGGTGCAGTTTTGGTAACTGTAAATACAAATTATAAAATTTTCGAACTTGAATATCTGTTAAGACAGTCAGACTCTACCACCCTTATCCTTATTGATGGATTTAAGGACAGCAACTATGTAGATATAATAAATGAACTGTGTCCTGAGTTGAAAAATTCCGAGCCTGGCAAGCTGAAAACAGAAAGGTTTCCTTTCTTAAAGAACGTGATTTACATTGGCGATAAGAACCATCCTGGAATGTACAACTGGAATGAACTATATGAGATGGCAAAGAGTGTGACTGATGAGCAATTAATGAATATCCAAAAGAGCCTTGATGTTCACGATGTTATAAATATGCAATATACGTCGGGTACTACAGGTTTTCCTAAAGGAGTAATGTTGACCCACTACAATATTGTAAATAACGGAAAGAGCATAGGTGACTGCATGAAACTGACACATGAAGACAGGCTTTGCATTCCGGTGCCCTTTTTCCATTGTTTCGGATGTGTCCTTGGCATTATGGCATGTGTAACACATGGTACAACAATGGTTTGTGTAGACTATTTCAGCCCTCTGAAGGTCATGGAAGTCTTACAAGAAGAAGAGTGTACAGCGGTTCATGGTGTCCCGACAATGTTTATTGCAATGCTTGAGCACAAAGATTTTTCAAAGTTCAAGTTCTCCAAATTGAGAACAGGTATAATGGCAGGATCCCCATGTCCTATCAAGGTTATGAAGCAGGTTGTTGAATTGATGGGTGCTAAGGAAATAACTATTGCATACGGTCAGACGGAAGCATCACCAGTTTGTACTCAGACGAGAGTAGACGACAGTATAGAACTGAGAGTTTCAACTGTAGGAAGGGCACTTCCGCATATTGAATGTAAAGTGGTTGATCCTCAGACCGGAAAAGATGTTCCTCCAGGTACACCTGGTGAATTTGTAGTCAGAGGATATAACGTGATGAAAGGATATTACAAAATGCCTGAAGCAACCGCACAGGCAATAGATAAAGATGGATGGCTGCACACCGGAGACCTTGCAACAATGGATGAAAATGGCTATTTTAAAATAACCGGGCGTATTAAGGATATGATAATAAGAGGCGGAGAGAATATATATCCAAAAGAAATAGAAGAGTTTTTGTATACTCATCAGGCAATAAAGGACGTACAGGTTATCGGGGTGCCCAGCAAGGAATACGGGGAAGAAGTCATGGCTTGTATTATTCTCAAAGATGGTGCAGTATTGACGGAAGAGGAAGTTAAAGAATATGTCAGAACAAATATGGCAAGACATAAGACACCAAGATATGTTAAGTTTATGGATTCATTCCCCATGACTGCAAGTGGCAAAATACAGAAATACAAGCTCAGGGAAATGGCAATAGAGGAACTGGGATTGCATGATGCAGCAACCATTGAAACAGCATAAATATTGAAATAGACATAAATATTGAAATAGATTTGAATAGAAAATATAATGTAATTATAATGTAAGGTGACATAATTAAGATTGAAGCTTATGTAATTGTGAATGCTGCAAACAATTCACATATATCAGGATGATGCGGAAAGAGCCGGAAACTGACGGAGTGTGTTAAAGGTGTTGGTTTTAATGGATAAAACAGAAAAAACAAGAAAAAGAATCATTTTTCTTGTTGACATGAATGCTTTCTTTATCAGCTGTGAGACGTCAAGAAATCCTGAGCTGAAGGGAAAAGCTGCTGCAGTTGCCGGAGATCCCAAATACCGATCGGGAATAATACTGGCCGCAAACTATGAAGCTAGAAAATTCGGAGTAAAGACTACAATGCTTATACACGAAGCTAAGAGGCTTTGTCCCGGTATTATTCTCGTTCCTCCTGATCATAAGTTTTATAATAAAAAATCAAGAGAAGTAATGGAGATATTGTCAAAGTATTCTCCTGTGATTCAACAAAACAGTATTGATGAAGCCTGGATAGATTTGACGGGTTGTACATCACTTTTTGGAAAACCGGTTGAAATTGCAAAAAAGATAATGAATGACATTTATGATAATCTGGGATTGTGGTGTTCAATAGGAATATCTGAAAACAAGTTTTTGGCTAAAATGGCATCTGAATTTAGAAAACCAATGGGAATAACTGAAATTTGGGCAGAGGATGTTAAGGAAAAAATATGGCCGCTTCCAATCCGGCAAATGTACGGAATAGGTAAGAAAACCGAAGAAAAGTTAAATAGTATGGGAATTTATACGATAGGCGATATAGCAAACACCAATAGAAATTTACTGGTGAAAGCCTTTGGAAAGTATGGAGACGAACTATATAGATTGGCCAACGGCATTGATCCGTCACCGGTCTCCGAGCTGCCTCAAAGATGCAGTAAGTCCATCAGCCGTTCAACAACATTACCAAGAGATATTGTTGATATAGAGAGTGCGAAGATAGTTTTGCTGAAACTTGCTGAGGAAGTCGGAGCGGAGGCAAGAAGATACGGTTATAAAGGCAGAACCGTTTCAATAACAATAAAATATGGGGATTTTCATACAATAACCAGGCAAAAATCCATACAACCGACATATCTTACTAAAGATATATATAAAACAGCTGCAGAAATTCTTGAAGAAAATTGGAATACAAGGTGCCCTGTAAGGCTACTGGGAATAGGAATAAGTAATTTTGATGAAGGGTATGTTGAGCAGTTGCCTTTACTGGATTTTGTCAAAGAAACGGGTGAACATGACAGAAAAAAAGAGGAGAATTTGGAAAAAGCCATTGATAAAATCAGAAGTAAATTTGGTACAGACAAGATAAAAAGAGCTCTCATAATTGAAGACGAAAAATTCACAGAATGAAAACGTAAATTTCACAGGAGGTAAATTTGTGAGCATTAGAGGCGTATTATTTGACAAAGACGGTACACTTGTAGATTTTAATTCCTTATGGATCCCCATAACTTATCATTTTGTTGAAGAGGTGCTTAATTTATGCGGAGTGGTTGACAGACAAAATATAATAAGAGATGAATTGCTGGAAGCACTGGGGATTTCACATGACAGCATTGATCCCGATGGAATAACAGCACATGGAACCATGGATGACGTTAATAAGGTATTTATTGACGTAATGGCAAAAAGCGGGATCAAATACTCCCCCAGCAAGAATACATACAAGAAAATGGTCGATTTGATGAAACAGTTAATGATTAAATACAGTGAAAACATAAAATCTGTAGGCGACCTGAATAAATTGCTGGAGAGTCTAAGAAAAAAAGGTATATATATAGGCATCGCTACTTCTGATATTGTGGACTCCGCAAAGTATTGCATGGAAAGGCTGGGAATACTGGATTACTTTGACTTCATCGGTGGCGATGACGGAATCATAAAAGGCAAGCCTCACCCTGACCTAATGTATGCCTTTTGTGAAAAGTGTGGTTTGAAACCTGAGGAAGTGGCTGTAATAGGCGATACACCTTCAGATATGATGTTTGCAAAAAATAGTGGTGCAGGTTTGGCTGTAGGAGTATTGTGTGGTGTGGGCAGCAGAAAAAATCTTGAAGAACTGGCGGATATAATATGTCCATCTACTATGGATATTTTATTGGAGAACGGTAAATTCATTTGGGAATAAGTGCATTCGCTTTTTCTCTTTTTTTTTGCACTTTTTATAATCATTTTTGTAATTTTCTATAACGATCGAGTTGGAAATTTTATGTAAACAGTAAGGTATATAGGTTATCAATAGCTAAACAAGCGAATGGATGAGTATCTGAAAAAACAATCACAATAAGTTTGTCATAAAATTATCAAGATTTTACAAGAATCCTTTCCTGAAGTCCTATAGAATTTAATATGTCGATTTGCGTTATGTAAATATAAAAATCAGCGTAGTGTATAATGACTTAACAAGGAATGGAGAGGATGTACTTATGAATTCTTATGAACGTGTTGCGGCAGCATTATCACACAAGGAGCCGGACAGAGTACCGGTTTACCCAATTCTGGCCGGAATTACAAGAAAATTGGTAAATGCAACATATGAACAGTGGGCAACAGACGCAAAGGTCTGTGCAGAGGCATTTATCAAATCTACAGAGATGTTTGATATTGATTGCGTTGTTACTCTGATCGATTTGTCTATAGAGTGCGATGCCTGGGGGCAGAAAATTATATTCCCCGAAAATGAGGCAGCACATCCTGATTATTCAGATTGCGTTATCAAGGATATAAGTGATTATGCAAAAATCAAGAAAGTGGATTACCGTACGTCAAAGCGTATGATGATGCATACAGATGTGTGCAAACGGCTTGTCAAGGAACTTAAAGGCAAGAAACCGATAGTAGCGTTTGTATTTGGACCTCTTGGCGTGCTTTCCATGCTTCGTAACCAGCAGGATTTGTATATGGATATTTATGATGATCCGGACGCAGTGCTGGCTGCGACAAAGGAAATTAATGAGACCCTCAAGGATTATATTTCTGCACTGTGTGATACCGGTGTTGACGCCATAATGCTTGACACACTTTTTGCTTCCGGTTCAATCATGTCAAAGAAAATGTGGATGGAGATGGAAGGCGGATTCGTAAGAGAGCTTGCTGAGTTGATTCGTCAGAAGAATTGCCTTACCATGGTGCACAACTGCGGAAACAATATTTATTTTGACGTCCAGATTGAGACCATGCAGCCTGCAGCAATATCATTCTTATATCCACCCGATGACTGTAAGGACTTTGCTGAATGCAAAAAGAAATACGGTGATGTCACCACCCTTATTGGATGTGTTACACCTGCAAATGCTGTTATTGGAACCGATGAGGAATGGGATGCACAGTGCCGTGAACATATAGATGCCATGGCAAAAGGTGGAGGATTTATACTGGCGACCGGATGTGAATATCCAGCCAACGCGACCTTTGATCGTGCACAGCGTATGATAGAGATTGCCAAAACGTATGGGAAGTATGCAAAATGACCGAGATTGACCTTGTAACTGGTTTTTTAGGTGCAGGGAAAACCACATTTATTAAAAAATACGGTGACTTCCTTAAACGGCAAAATATTAAATTTGCAGTTGTGGAAAATGAATTTGGAGCGCCTGGTGTTGACTCAGCTATTTTAAAAAGCAAGTTCGGAGATGTAACAGAGATTGCAGGCGGTTGTATCTGCTGCACAATGAAAACAGGATTTCATGACATAATCAGAGACCTGTCCGGGTCCTGTGACCGGATTATAGTAGAGCCGTCCGGAATTTTTAACGGTGATGACTTTTTTGATGTAGTGAACAGTCCCGATCTAAAAGATAAATGCCGTACCGGAATGTGCATAACTGCTGTTGATCCACATTCTGTTAGCAGGTTTAATGAGTCGGAACGCTCTGTACTGGCATCTGAGCTTGCGGTTACAGGTTGCATTCTGTGGACAAAAATGGACATGCCACCCCAAATTGACATTAATACAGCTAAGGCTGATATAAGGAAGATTGTAAGAGACATAGGCATTGATGAGGAACTGCCGTGTTTTCCGACACCATCCCATATGCTGAAGGATGAAGATTTTATAAAAATGATGAAAATCGGACTTGTTTATCGGATGCACACCAGAACTTTTATAGATCACACTATGATTTTTCAGAGCACAAGGATATATCCGGAAGGGGTTTATACAATAGATAGTATCAAGTGTTGCATCGAGCATATGACATCCAGTGAGGAATACGGTGAAATATCACGTATCAAAGGATTTGTAAAGTCATTAAATGGCATTATAGCTGTAAATTGCACTGTAAATGACCGACTGTTTGACAGTTTGGAGGACGGCTGTACGATGTTGAATATCATAGGCAGAAAACTTAATCGAAAGAAAATTGCTGAGTGCTTGAACACCTATGCTAAAGGAAATTAAATTTACTTGTTGTGCCAGCATTTCGATAACAGGACTTCCGAGCTTAAGAGTTAAGAACTGATAAAAATAGATCTAAAGCTCTCCAAAATGCTATTTCATTACCTTGCTATCTCATTACCTAATAAAAGGCTTTGAAAATTATCAAAGCCTTTTATTATTTTGTGTGTGCCACGCATGGCACGTAGCTAGGCGGTGAAAGTCCGCTGTGGGGGCAGGCAGTTGCCAACCACTAGCAGACGGCAAGGGTGTCCATCGCGAGGTGGAATCTGAAGGAAGCCGGAAGC
>DUMB01000011.1 GCA_012840085.1 Clostridiaceae bacterium | reverse complement strand
GCTTCCGGCTTCCTTCAGATTCCACCTCGCGATGGACACCCTTGCCGTCTGCTAGTGGTTGGCAACTGCCTGCCCCCACAGCGGACTTTCACCGCCTAGCTACGTGCCATGCGTGGCACACGCAAAAGACATTCCAAACTCAGTTTCACTGAGCAGGAATGTCTTTACAGAAAATTTATAAATTTTTATATTTTATCTGTACATTTTGCAACCATCTAAGAGAGTACATTCAAATTAGTCATACAACAGAGGCTTGAGTTCTTCAGAGTCAATGTTGCTCTTATCATACCAGTGGAATCCGGTATCAATAAGTTTCTCAACTTTTTCGCCTCTTGCAGCCATAACTGCTGCCTTTACAGCTTCATAACCTATAGCAACAGGGTCCTGAGATATTGCACCGGCAATGACTCCGTTACGAACTGCATCTTTAAGCTGTTTACCTGCGTCATAGCCAATAACAACTATGTCCTTTTCTTTTCCTAACTCAACTACTGCGTTGAGAACACCAACTGCAGAACCTTCATTTGCTCCGAAGAAACCTTTAAGATTTGGATGCGCCTGAATAATTGCTTTAGCAAGGTCAGTAGATTTCAGATGGTCTCCTCCACCATATTGTACGTCAACGACTTTAATGTTAGGATATTTTTCTTTTATGCGGTTTACAAAACCGTCACGGCGGTCAACACCTGTGATACTTGTTTGGTCATGAACTATAACAGCTACTTCTCCTTCTCCGCCAATAAGTTCAGCCATCTTATCAGCTGCTGCAGCTGCAGCTGCCTTATTATCAGTAGCAGCAGTTGCTACAGGAATGTCGCTTTCAACACCGGAGTCAAATCCAACAACAGGTATTCCTTTCTCTTGAGCCTGTTCGAGATATGGAATTACAGCTTTGCTATCCAGAGCTGCAATACAGATAGCGTCCGGATTTTTGCTTAAAGCAGCTTCAAGCATTTCAATTTGCTTGTCAACCTGTGATTCAGATTCAGGTCCTTCAAAGGTTATTTCTACATCAAATTCTTGAGCGGCTTTTTCAGCACCCTGCTTAACAGCCTGCCAGAATTGGTGCTGGAATCCTTTGGATATTACCGGAATATAGAGTCTTTTGCCTGAATTATCAGCTGTACCTTGCTTATTGTCATCACCTGTTGTGCCCTGTTGACTCTGGTTATTCTTGTCTTGCTGGTTCTTACTTTCAGAACCTCCACATCCAGCAAACAATGTTACAAGTAACATCATTCCAACAAGTAAAGCAATTATTCTTTTTGAATTCTTCATAAAGAATCCTCCTTACTGTTAATTTTGTTATATTTGTATTTTATACCTGAAAAAGGTATCAATACCTGATTTAGTGGTTGAATTATTTTTTTCTGCGGCGCAGAGAATCTGCATATACCGCAAATATTACTACTATACCAATTACAACAGTCTGCCATTCCTGTTTTACGGAAAGTATTCTAAGTCCGTTTGTCAATACACTCATGATAAATGCACCGATTACTGTACCGAGAATTGTACCCTCGCCACCGCTAAGGGATGTTCCTCCTATAACAACTGCAGCAATCGCTTCAAGTTCATAGCCCTGTCCAAGAGCCGGCTGGGCAGAATTAAGTCTTGACGACATCAGAATACCTGCTATACCACAAAACAGTCCTGACAGTGAATAAATTGCTATCTTCCACTTATCAACATTTATACCCGAAAGCCTTGTCGCTTCTTCATTACTGCCAAGTGCAAAGTTGTATCTTCCCAGTGAAGTCTTTGTCAAAATCAGACTTGCCACAACTGACATCAGCAGGAATATGACAACTGCATTCGGAATATCGAATCCAGGTATTATTTTTCCCAGAACTGAACCCATGGCAATCTTTGAATAAACCTTTGCATCGTTGAAATATATAGGTTTAGTACCTGATATGACAAGTGAAAGACCTTTTGTAATCATCATCATACCCAGAGTTGCAATGAATGGAGGCAATTTCATCTTTGAAATAACCGTTCCACTGATCAATCCAACCAAAACACCAGTAGCCAATCCTCCAAGAACTCCGAGTATAACCGGTAGTTTCCAAAATGATATTAATACTCCGGCAATAACAGACGCAAAGGTCATTGTCGTACCAATTGACAAATCAATGCCGCCGGTAATAATGACAAAAGTGACTCCCACTGCAAGAACTCCGTTTACTGCCGTAGAAAGAACAATTGATACAATATTGCTGAATTTAAAGAAGTTAGGACTAGACAGTGAAAATACAATAATTAATACAATCAGACTTCCAAATGCCATGATCTTTTGAGTAGCATCAGAACGAATCAAAGACCTGCCCTTTGCCCCTTTATTTCCCATAGTTAATTACCTCCTAAAAAATGAGTATTGCCAGATTAGCATTATTTTTATAAATGAACCAGTTAGCACACTATTTCAAACGTCTGGTAGCATACTCCATAATGCGTTCCTGGGTAGCTTCTTCATAACTTAATTCACCGGTTATGCGTCCTTCACACATTACAATCACACGATGACTCATGCGAAGAATTTCCGGCAGCTCAGAGGATATCATTATAATTGATTTTCCTTCAGCTGCAAGTTTGTTCATCAACTTGTATATTTCACTTTTGGCTCCAACGTCAATACCGCGGGTAGGTTCGTCAAATATAAGGATATTACAGTCCCTCGTAAGCCATTTTCCTAATACTACCTTTTGCTGATTACCGCCTGAAAGGTTTTTTACTTTTTGTTCGAGATTAGGTGTTTTTATTTTTAACGTTTCAATCCATTTATTTGCATCCCTGCGGGTTTTATTTTTATTTATCCATCCGAATTTAGAATAATTTTTAAGTGAAGCAATTACAGTGTTTACTTCTACATCTAAATCCAGCATCAAACCAAATTGCTTTCTGTCTTCGGACAGATAACCTATACCATGCTTTACCGCATCAATTGGCTGCTTTATATTGACCTTATTGCCATTAATATACACTTCTCCGGAATCTATAGGGTCTGCGCCGAAAATAGCACGTGCCACTTCTGTACGCCCAGCGCCCATTAATCCTGCAAACCCCAGAATCTCTCCTTTTCTAAGCTTAAAACTTACATCTCTTATTGCTTTTCCTCTGTTGAGATTCTTTACTTCAAGGACAACTTCATTTTTGGAGCTTTCGCTGTTGGCCTCTGAGGTTACGTATATTTCTCTACCTACCATCATTTTTATTATTTGATCGGTAGTTACATCTTTTGTGGCTACAGTATCTATATACTCACCATCACGCATAACTGTAATGCGGTCTGAAATAACGCCAAGTTCCTCAAGACGGTGTGAAATATAAATTATTCCAACACCCTTTTTCTTAAGGTCACCAATTATTCTAAAGAGTTCCTCAATTTCTGATTCCGTTAATGCTGCTGTCGGTTCATCCATAATCAACACTTCTGAATTAAGGGAAAGGGCTTTGGCAATTTCAACCATCTGTTGCATTGCCACGGTAAGTTCTGAAACCTTTGAACGGGGATCTATATCAACGTTCATCATATTCAGAAGCTGTTGTGTTTTTTCGTTAATTTCCTTCTCATTCAGTATAAATCTTATGCCTTTCCTTGGCTCACGCCCTATAAAAATATTCTGCGCAACTGTAAGATGGGGTATCAGGTTGAATTCCTGAAAAATAATGCTTATACCCAGATCCTGTGCAGCCTTTGTATTTGCGATTTCCACTTCCTTGCCTTTATAGATGATTCGACCTGCATCTTTCGAATATACTCCTGCGAGTATTTTCATCAGCGTTGATTTTCCGGCACCGTTTTCACCGACAAGGGCATGTACCTCACCGGAACGCAGCTCGAACTTACAGTTCCTGAGCGCATGAACACCCGGAAAGGTCTTTTCTATACCTTCCATTAAAACTAAAACATCACTCAACTTATTCACCTCAAATCTATTATCATCTACCGGCATAAAATGATTTGTATTACCTTGCATGCATTAACGTAAATTATTTTGCTGAGGAATTGTAATTTTATGATAATAGTAACGGGTTCTTTTTTTAATAGAATATTTTCTTTTTATAGTTGGATATTTTACTGAACAAGAAAATGGCAGAGTGAGACAGGGGACGGTTCCATGTCATATATGACATGGAACCGTCCCCTGTCTCACTCTGTCTCACTCTGCCTGTCACCCTGTGTCACACCCTGTCCTGCCTTCTATTTATCTATGAATGGAAATAAAAGGCGCTGGTTTTCGTTGCTATACATATTTTCTTTTGTTACGGCTACAGAACCGGTATTAATCCATTTTTCTATTTTTTCACCTTTTAATGATTTTACAGCCATTTCAATAGCTCTGTAACCCATATTGAATGGATTCTGAACTACTGTTGCCTGAATTACCCCTTCTTCTATAAGCTTTATTTCATCAAAGGAGTTGTCAAAGCCAACCAGTTTTATCTTGCCGCTTAGTCCCATTTCTTTCAACGCTCTTGCCACACCTACCGTACTGCCCTCATTCAGGCCCACTATTCCTTTTATTTCGGGCTTCTGCGAAATAAGTTCTTTTGTAATTCTGGAAGCTTTTTCAGACAAACCGTCGCTGAAATACGGGCCATATATCTTTTTTATATTGTGCCTGGCCAGCCCTTCCCTCACTCCTTTTTCCCTGTCTATCGCCGTCTTGGTTCCTTGCACATGCCCTATTATGGCAACCACTGCGTCCTCGTCCAATAACTTCACAAGTTCATCAGCAGCTTTCCTTCCGGCTTCAATATTATCAGTGGCAATAAAACACTCCGAGACATCGCTGTTTATTCCCGAATCCATGGTTATAATTTTTATTCCTTCTTCTTTTGCCTTTTCTACAGGCTCAACCATCCTGTTATAATCAGTGGCTACCAGCACAATTGCATCCGGTTTTTCAGCAATTGTTTGCTCGAGAATTTCGATCTGTGCCTCCACATCTTCTTCAGACTTGCTGCTGGGGCCTACAACTTTTACCAGAACACCAAACTCATTTGCTGCAACTGCTATGCCATCCTTTACAACATCCCAGAACTCATAACCTGTATTAATTGATTTATAAATAACCACAATTCTTGTATCCTGGTCTACCTTTTTACGTCCCGGGATCGTGTATCCAAGCTGCTCTCCAAAAAGGAAAAGCAACATTATTACAATAACAACAACAAAAATAAATTTGGCTGCCGTTTTCAATCACTCATCCCCCTCCTGCAACCTTATTCAATGATGGGAAGCCATACGTTAACCGTAGTTCCCTTATTGGGTTCACTTTGAAACTCCAGGCCATAGTCTTTTCCAAAATATAGTTTTATTCTTTCATTAACGTTCTTTACCCCAACTCCGCTTCTTCCCGGAGATTTACCTGATTTCTCAAATATATTTTTTATTTTCTCCTGATCCATTCCTATACCATTATCAATAACCTGCAAAAGAATCTTATCATTGCATATTTTGCCTTTTATTTTTATTTTTCCTATTCCTTCCTTGTTTTTAATGCCATGATATATTGAATTTTCAACCAATGGCTGAAGTATTATCTTCAATGTTTTGAAATGATAAATTTCAGGGTCTACATCAATTTCAAATTCAAGTTTATTTCTGTAACGCATTTCCTGTATAATAAGATAGCTTCTTACATGTTCAATTTCATTATGTACAGGAATTATCTCTTCACCTTTACTTATACTTAATCTGAATAATTTTGCAAGAGCTGAAGTCATCAGCACCACTTCTTCGGAATTTTTTGCTTCCGCCATCCATACAATAGAGTCAAGGGTATTGTAGAGAAAATGTGGATTTATCTGAGCCTGCAAAGCTTTAAGCTCACTTTTTCTCTTTAATTCCTGTTCCTTCATGTTCTGCTTCATTAATTCCTTTATTTTGGTTATCATTATATTGAAGGCTCTGCCAAGTTCACCTATTTCATTAGCGCTTTCTATGTCAACCTTTATATCAAAATTGCCTCTCTCCACTTGTTTCATCAGCGATTCAAGGTGTTTGATAGGACTGGATATTCTTCTTGACAATATAATGGAAATTATCATTGCTGTTGCCAGACATATAAAACCCCATAACTTATGGGAATTTTCAATTTCACTTTTGTTTGTTACAAGTTCATCAATGTACGAAACACCCACAATCTTCCATCCTGTATTTAGAGAATTCATAATGTTGTATATCCTGCTGTCTTTACCTTCATTGGTTATAAAATAATTTTCTGTTGAGTTCAATACTTCATCTATCATTTCACGTTTTACATTGCTGTAGATTAACTGTTGCTGAGGATGATATACAATGTTGCCTTCACGGTCTACGATAAAGACATATCCCCGCTTCCCCAACTTTATCTTGCTGCACATATCGTTAATAATGCTGAAATTGAGGTCAACAACAAATATACCCATCTTTTCATTTCCGTCAGCACTGACAAGCTCCCTGCTCAGTGATACAACCCATCTGTAATAATTGTCCTGCAGAATGTTCTGCACATGAGGGGAAGATATAACTGCAGCTCCGCCGGCTTCTTTAGCCTTTTTGTACCATGTCTGCTCTGTCGGATCAATATAAGGATTCAGTTCAGTGATGTTTCTGTTGTTTGATATGACAACTCTGCCATTGTAACCCAAAACCATTATTGATGATATATCCTGACGAGTGCTCAGGATTGAATCAAAAAGCAGCTTTATCTTTTCCGCATAGACTGCCTCTTCCTCACTGCTGAGGTCGTCCCTGGTTAAATATTCCCGGACGTCATTGTTAAAAAGTGTCATTATAGATATGTTCTCCATATTGGTTATGTAGGATTCAATATTCCTGTTAACCTGTTCAATAAGCTGGTATGTGTACTCTCTTGAATTTTTTTCTACAGCTTCGTAAGTCAGTCTAAAGGATATTGCTGCTATTATCAGCACCGTAAATAACACAAGGAACAGGAATGCTGCCGTAATACTGGATTGAATTCTTTTAAATTTGAAATTCATAAAAGAGCCAAAATACCGCTTACCCATCGACTATTCTCCTTTACCCTTGAGACTTGGCTGCCTGTCTCGTAGAGGACATTCTCATCTCGTTCCTGAAGCCTTTTCCCTGTATTCCGTAGGTGACATTCCCGTCTCTTTCTTAAATATCGAACTGAAATAGTGGGGGTCGTCATAACCTACTTTCTTTGAAATTTCATAGGACCTCAGATTTGTGGTCCTAAGAAGTTCCATAGCCTTTTCTATTCTCACACTTGTAAGATATTCAATAAAGGTTTTTCCGGTATTATTTTTAAAAATCAGGCTGAAATAGCTTACGCTTATAAAAAGATGCTTGCATACTGAATTAAGGGATATCTCTGTATCGTTATAGTTCTGCCTTATATATTCTATTGCCCTTTCCACCTGCACTTTACTGTAATCGCTTCTCTGGTCGAGAATGGCTTTTGCAGCTTTTGAACATAACTTCTTGAGCCACGTGCTCATTTCATCAAGTGTTTTAAATTTATATACTTCCGTGAAAGGATTGATGCCGTCAAATACCTCATTCTCATCAATGCCAAGCTCATCAATGGTATTAATAACAGAAGTTATTACCTGCTGTATATAAATATAACATCTTCTTACCGGCATGAGAGAAGCCTTCAAATCTTTTATCAGAGTTTCTACGGCTTCATCAATCTCCTGTGATGTGCCTATTTTTAATAAAGATATAATCTTCTTCTCCCACTGCATTTTATGTAAACTAAATTCCGTATTATTGTGCTCCATGTCAGTTATATTAATTACCTTGTTCTTCCCAAGTACAAACCTGTAATCCAAAGCAGACAATGCACCTTTATAGGACCGGTTTATATCCATTAGTGAAGAACATACCACTCCGATTCCAATTGTAATTGTAAAACCCAGGAATTTTTCCACTGACTGCCGTATCTCATCTGCCAAGCGTATGGCTGTCTCTTTAACAGATAAAGGGGTTTTTCCTGACAGTATTATGACTATATTATTATTTCGGTTCTGGAAAACTATCCCTCTTTTTTCCCTGGACACAATCTCCTCACTTATATTAAATACAGCAAATAAAAGCAATTCATCTTCCGCTTTTTCCTGCATCTTGCCAAGCTTTCCATATTCGTCAACATCAACTACAAGGGAAATAAATTCAGAGCCGGAAAAATTAATACCGAACAAGTTTAATTTTTCGTCAAGTTCTCCTGCCCTCAGGTGACCTGACACAAGGCGTTCCAAAAATCTTTCCCTAAGAATCGGCATACTTTCTCTGAGTTGCAGCTTCAGTTTATTGAGTTCTTCAGCTTTTTTCGCCTCAATGTCAAGGTCATTCTTAACTTTTTCCAGTATCTTGCGAAGCTCGTTTGCTGTAATAGGTTTAAGCAAAAAGTCATAAACCTTTAACTTTACTGCCTGCTGAGCATATTCAAAATCATCATATCCAGTAAGTATTATAACTTTTATGTGTGGAAATTTTTCAGATATGTAACGGGCAAGTTCCAGTCCGTCCACAAAGGGCATGTATATGTCTGTCAGGACAACGTCAGGCTGCAAAGCATCCACAGCTTCTATAGCTTCACGCCCGTTTTCACAGTCACCGACAAACTCAAATCCTGCTTTATTCCAATCTATTGTATTTTTAATACCATTCCTGACAACAGGTTCGTCATCAACAATTAATATTTTATACATATATCCTCCTCATAAATATTCCCACATGAAACCAGATATTCATTTGTTTGTAATAACATTTATAACAATGTTTGCTTATTTTACATATTGTTTGAATATTTCCCATGCAATTGCAGGTAAAGCATATTATGATCAAGAATATACGATTTAAGTATATATTACTTGTCCTAACATTTCCATATATTATTTTTTGATGTATTCACAACATTTGTTTGCCTGTCCTGCAAACCTTATATAAACACTCCTTTATTTATGCCGGTTACATAAATGCTTTTCGTTTACGCTGGTTTTACAAATGCTTCTTATATATTGATTACATTTATCTTATTATATTGATTACATAAAAGTTTCTTATTACACTTGCTGCAGTTCGCTCTCTAATATTATGTGATTATTTGAAGCTGCTATAACAACAAAGGAACGGAGCAACAATTGTGCAATTTATAATCAGATTGCACAACTTTGCCCCGCCCCTGATTTGTTCAAATTATTCAACCAACATATTCTTCCAGTGATGAAATATCAAGCTCGGTATATCTCTTAAGGAAATCAAGAAGCTTTGAAGCAATTATTTTTACTCCGCCTTCAATTCTGGATTCGATATTAAGAGGCATCAACGGATCATGGAGCGAAAGGCGCAGCAAGAACCATCCGTCTCCCTTTTCTTTGTCAAATGATACTCTTATGCCTTCATAGTTCTTAGGTTCAACGTTCCATCCTTCAGTTTTTGCGGCGTATTCGTTCAATTCACTGATAATTCTGTTTCCGTAAGCTTTAAAATCTTTTTCGTGAATGTTCATCCTGAATTCTCTTGATTCCAGTGGTTCTGCCAGATCTGCAAGAAGCATGTCTATGGTCTTGTTCTCTTTTCTGAGCTTAGCCATTTTTATAAGTATTTTTGCAATCAGGTAAGCACCGTCGTCAAGGAAATAGTTTTCCTTTAATGCGGCGTGACCGGAAGTTTCTATCGCAAGATGGCACTCCTGTCCCTCATTATTTAACCTTATTGACTCATTGATTACATTTTTATATCCGCGTTTAAACCTGTGATGAATTCCTCCAAGGTTTTTCTCAATAAATATTTTCAGCTCATCTGACGTTATGGAATCAGTCACAATTACAGAACCGGGATGTTCTTCCAGAACTATTGCAGCCATAAGTGCAATTATCCTGTTCCTGTTTATTTCCTTTCCATTTTTGTCAACAGCTCCTGCACGGTCCACATCTGTGTCAAATATAATTCCGAGGTCAGCCTTGTTATCAATCACAGCTTTCCTGATTGCTTCCATAGCTTCTTTGTTTTCAGGATTAGGTATATGGTTGGGGAATCTTCCGTCTGGCTCAAGATACTGGCTGCCTGATGTATCAGCTCCTAAAGGCTCAAGAACCTTTTGTGCAAAGAATCCGCCTGCTCCGTTTCCTGCATCCACTACTATACGGAAACCTCTCAGAGGCTTCATATAATCATCACTGTCATTTACACCCTTGCGGATTATATCAACAAGTTCTGCAGCATAAACAGATATAAAGTCAACTTCATCGACGGCACCAACCTGGGATGATGTCGCAAACTTTCCTTCCTGCGCTATCTCCAGCAATTCAGTAATATCCTTTTTCTCAAGTCCTCCATCCCGTGTAAAAAACTTCATGCCGTTCCTGTTAAAGGGTAAATGACTAGCAGTAAGCATTATTGCACCGTCATATTCATACCCCGGAATTACTGTAGACATAAACATAGCCGGCGTTGATGCAAGATTAAAGCAGGATACGCTGCAGCCCATATCCGTCAAGCCTTTTATCACAGCTTCCCTGAGCATTGGACCCGATAGCCTTGAGTCATTTCCAACGGATATACGCAAATCCTCTACTCTTTTTCCGCTTTTATTTGACAGCCATGTTCCAAAAGCACATGCAATCTTTTCAGCAATATCAGGTGTCAAATTTACATTTTCACCCTCAACACCTTCCAAAGCAACACCGCGAACATCGCTTCCGTTTTGTAGTCTTTTCCATGATTCACTCAGCATATTTTCCTCCTATTATCAAGTTGTAATTATTTCTCACCGTTATGTTATAATCTAACACCATAGTGAAAACAACTATCTTAATACGATTATATCACATCGCCATAAAGCGTCAATTTATTCTTTTATGTTGTGTTGCTTTGGGTTTCAAGTTATGTTGTTTCGGGTTTCATGTTTTGTTGCTTTAGGTTTACGTTAAATTGCTTTGGTTTTACATTATATTGCTTCATTTTTTTACATTATATTGCTTTTGTGCAATTTATCCCCGTTTTATCTTATCACACGAGTTTGCCATTTGCTTTTCTCATATCCAGTCCCAGACGGTTCAAAGCTTCTTTTACTCTTTCGTACTCAACAGGTCTCTTTATTTTTAAAGTAGTTGTCTTTACAAGTTCGTCACGGGTCATTATAAAGTATCTGATAATCTTATACTGCGGTATGTTTTTGTTAATTTCCTTAATAGCAGAACTAAAAATTTCCGCCAGTTTCTCATCAGATGGCACACTTCCATATTTCTCTTTTAATTTTTCATCATCAATAACAAGTTTTGCACAAACCTGGACATCTCCGTCATTAGTTTTATTTCCCCATACGAAGGAGTCTTTTACTCCCGGAATATTATTCAAAAGCACCTCGTATTCCTCAGGAAATGCCTTTTTACCATTTGCAAGCACAATCATGGATTTTGCGCGCCCGGTTATCTTTATGAAACCTTCTTCATCAATTATACCGAGGTCTCCGGTCCTCAGCCACCCATCCTTCTCCAGGACTTCAGCAGTAGAAGCAGGATCCTCATAATATCCCTTCATGACATTTCCGCCACGAACAATTATCTCACCCATTCCGTTTTCATCAGGGTTGTCTATTGCAACCTCTACATCTGCTAAAGGCGGTCCTACCGTACCAGGCTTGTTTTTGAAGTCATTATTCGTTGAAACAACAGGTGATGTCTCAGTAAGCCCGTATCCCTCAAGCACTTTAAGACCAAGCCTGTTAAATCCGACAATCACCTCGCTGTTAAGGGGTGCTGCTCCGGATACAACAAGTCTGAGGTTTGGTCCCAACTGTTCAAATATGCTCTTGAATAATTTCCTTCTTAAATCAATCCCCACAGTACGCAAAGCATCGGACACTTTCAATAGCTTATCAACCAATTTCTTTTTGCCTGACTTTTCTATACCTTCATTCAGCTTTTTGTACATAGCCTCAAGAATGGCTGGTACCACTATAAGAACGGAAACTTTATATTCACGAAGATTCTGTGCAATATGTCTTATTCCATCACAGTATGCTATACATACACCTTTATATACCATAAACGCAAGTCCTATTGTGTTTTCAAAGGTATGGTGAAGCGGCAGCAGGGATAAGTATACGTCGTTATGGTCTACATATAGAGTAGCAGCAATACTTTTTACATTGGACACTATGTTCGAATGAGACAACATTACACCTTTCGAAATGCTTGTAGTACCCGATGTAAACAAAATAATCGACACCTTATCCTTATCTATTACAGCGTCAACAAAAGACTTGTCTCCGGCTTCCATCAGCTTCTGTCCCTTGCTTATGAGACTATCCAGTGTAAGAAACCTTGGGTCATTTTTATCAATACCTTCATTATCTTCCATGCATATATAATACTTTATTCTGCTGTTTGTTTTTGCGATTTCCCTCATCATTTGCTGATATGACGGGCTGTAAAAAATAGCTTCAACCTTGCCCCTTTCAATTAGGTTTTCAACTTCCGCCTGTGGGAGGTACTTATCCATGGGAACCGCTACACCGGTTCCGTTTACAATTGAGTAGTAGCATACGCCCCATTCGTATCTGTTCTCGCCTATTATAGATATGTGGGCATCTTTTAACCCCAATGAAATAAGAGCAGTTCCAAGATAATCAATCTGCCTGTCAAACTCTGCATAGGTCCTGCCGGTTATTCTGCCTTCCTTGTCCTTAAACTTAAAACCTACCGCATCGCCATACTTTCTCGCACATTCCTTTACCAGCTGTCTCAAGTCATTTAATGGCTCAGTAGTGTAATATCCGGCTCCGCGAAATACTTTTCTGCCGTCTACTACTGAAACATTTACACCCTTTTTCATTTCTAATACCTCCTAAAGCCTCAGCGTATAATTTCATTAATAATTTAAATTTGATTAAGCATTAACACATGTGGGGCTTAATCGGTTCAGTATAATTATGACTAAACTCATATGACCATATAATATTACCTAGTAATAATTATACTTTGATAGCGATAATTATAACTTATTTTATACAACTAGACAATAAAAATTTTTTACACAAAAAATAAAACAGGTTTTATCAATACATACAACCTGTTTATTCTTTTGATAATTATTTAATCTTTTTTTCGTTAATCTTTTATAACTTAATCTTCTTTAACTTAATCTTTTATAATATTAAATAAATTCATAAATCTTTCCCCATATTTCATCCCTACCCTGTTTTGATACGGACGAAAAGGGTATAATCTGCACATTTTCGCCAGTATGAAGCGCAGACCTTATATCCTTCAGCCTTCCGGCAAGCTGGTTGCGGGATATCTTATCAGCCTTGGTTGCTACGACAATATAAGGAAGATTGCTATGTTGTATCCAATCATGCATTAGTACATCATCGCTGGTCGGAGTGTGGCGTATGTCAACAAGCATAATCAGCATTTTAAGCTCATTACGGGTGTTCAAATAAGTCTCTATTATTTCTCCCCAGGATGACTTTTTGCTTTTTGAGACGCTTGCATACCCATACCCCGGCAAATCAACAAAGCGAAGACTGTTGTCAATGTTATAAAAGTTTATTTCTTTAGTCTTGCCTGGAGTTGATGCCACTCTGGCAAGTTTATTTCTGTTCAGCAAAGCATTTATAATTGATGACTTTCCTACATTTGACCGTCCAACAAAAGCAATCTCCGGCAGTCCGCCTTCCGGATACTGCTCAGGGCTTACAGCAGTTATTTCAAATCTGGCATTGTTAATATTTATCGGATTGCTTCCTGCCACTTTATCATTATTTGCATCTTCCTTAATAATATTGGTTCCGGGATTCTGCCGAGCAGACATAATGCATCTTCCTTTCGTTGGTTCTTCTTTATGTATTTCTTATAAAGTATATATTCTAAAAAAATAAATTCATTAAAATTTGTGCAATAAGCATGTATTTATAATCTTAACCGGCAAACTTAAAACATTTGCCGTTATTTTTTCTGACTACACATTACACAGATATAAATTTTACCAAAAACATTTACTTTGTACAAATACAAGTAAATTAAGTGGAGAACTGTCCCCCACTTTTTCTTTGTACAAACCGTCCTACACTTTCCGTACCCTACTTTATTTCCTTTACCGCACTCTTACCGCACTTTGCTGATGTCCCTGTAAAACATCAACATGCAACCTGCTGTCGTTCTTTGGGCAAGAGGAAGAATGAACTTTGTAATTGTAAAAAATCTCTTTTCCGTATTTTTTATTCTTTTTAGTCTTGAATATATCTTAATGGAATTGCGTGCATTACAGGCCACCGCTTCTCCTATATGGTTCATATAATAATACCCTCCGCTGTATACCTTGAATTTCGGAGTATTTACATAAGTCCGTCTTATAAAGTTTTCATATTGCCTGTGGTTATCCAGCAGCCTGATATTTGCATGCTGCGGAACAGCCATATCCTGTACCAGGTGAATGGCTGCGCCTAAATAAAATATTGATTTTTCAATGTCATTGGCCTTCCATTTATCAAGAGCCCTGTCATAGTATTCCTCCGCGAGAGACAGTGCGTCCCTGTTCCCATAAAGACCTCTTTTCCTTATAGGGTTATAAAAATGCCCCATACTCCGCAGATCCTGATCAGCCCACGTAACACCTTCATTTAACTGTTCAATATAATCACTGAAAAAGCTATATGCGTCAATAAATTTATCATTTTTTAATATTTTAAGCGCTTGAATATTGATAGATTTATGTATCTCACAGCTCGCTACCGTTATAAACTTTTTCAGAGGATTTATAACAATTCTCAAATACTTAAGAAATGCACCGTAGGTTTTTTCCGTGTACCCCCGCATTATCACCAGCTCCAAAATTGTTTTTTAGTATTATGCCCGGTTATTGAAATTTTAATTTTTGGCTGAAAACATAAATTTTGATTTTGGGCTGTATACATAATTTTTAATCTTGAGCTGAATTATAAAAAACTAGTTGCACCTGGTATTTGTTGTACCAGATATTGAGACAGTATTGCGGAGAATTTCAGAGAAAATATTATCTGCAATTAAGCTCGGAACCCCTGCTTTTGAAATACCGGCACAACAAGTTAAACTAATTGTAAGAAAAAAATCCGCAAGTCGCTATGAACTTGCAGACTCGGTTGAACAAAGGCTTTTGGTTTGACAAGGACTTATTATTTCGTCAAGTAAATATATAAACGTCAAATAAATATATTGGTCTAATAATTATTTTGAACTAAGAAACTCTACTAAAGTATTAAAGGACAAATAAGAATCTATTCTGCTATGGTTCAATATTCTCTGACTTTTGTCTTTTTACAAAGTATGCCGTCAATTTGTAAATAACAACAGCTGCCACAGCTGCCGCTATTACAAGAACAGTAATTGTTTTATACATCGACAGGAATTGGCTTATTTTTTCCCAATTGCCTCCAAGGACGCTCCCTGAAATATACAACATAACATCATGTACAAGAGTTGCCACAACCATGCCTAAATAAGCCTGATATCTCCTATAGGCCAATATACCGCTTATGAACACCGTAGGAAGATACATGCCCGGAATGAATATAGCAATAATGTAAACAAAAAACCCGTATTTTTGAACCCACTTTTTTGATTTTTCAAGCCTTTCCCGAGGGAATGCCCTGCGCACTAAATTACTGTTCAGAATTCTCTGACAATAGCGCAAACCCAGTTCATATATAATAAAATTACATATAATTATTGCGGACCAGTAAGAAATGAAAAGAAATAAACCTCTGTATTCTCCTAAAGTCCCAAGATAGCCCGAAAAAACCAGAATAACTTCACCGGGATAGGGAGCAAATATTACCTGCAAAAATCCTGACAGGAAGAGAAAAAGATATATACCCCATACAGGCATCTGATTTATTTGCTCGAATATCCCACTTATAAATGAATCCAGCAGAACACAACCCTCCAGGTAAGAATTTAAAAGCATATATATACTAGCATATTAGTAACATTGGAAAATTGCAACCTCTTTATTTTTCATTTCATTTTTAAAATTTTCAAAGCTGCCATATTTAGCATCAATCATAAATCCCACCGTTGAAACTGCCATGGAAAAAGCAACAATTATAGCTATCAGAAATACGCTTCCTACGTCAAACTTAACCTTTAATGGCTTATCAGCTGACAGAAACAGTGATGCCAGAACCTCACAGCCAAGTACTATCAGCAGAACCGGCCACCACCGGACAATGTCCAGCAGAGTAAAAACACCGGTAAAATTGCTTACAAGCATAGTTATTCCAAATGCCAATAGTGCTAATCCCAATGTAATTGATCCTGCACGCCAACACCTCATTATATATCCTCCTCTGCCATCATACTTCCTTCTTTCCCGAAATCATTTTTATACCAAGCCAGATAATAGCACCTGCAATAATAATTGTCCTGATGTAGTTGCTTACAATATAAGTGTCAATAAAACCCAACCTGTAAAGTTCATTGATTATAATCTTGTCTACAAGCAAGAAGGCTCCAAGAATTATGAGCATTGCACCAATCCATGTGTGCCTGACTGTAATTAAACGAAAATTCATGGAAAAAACACCTTCGAACAAGTTTTTGTCTTCTACTCTTTCCAATTCCTCAGGTTCCAGTCCGGCTTTATTAATAGTGTCAAAAAAAGCATAGCACCATATTACAGGGAGCAGTGCAATTACAAGAGAGATTCTGAAAAAATCCGCCGCAAATATCACAAGGAAAAATGACAGCATAATAGAAACACCGAGTTTCATAAATCCCAGATACATCTGGCCGGCTCCGGGTACGATTGCGAAAACATATGCCCAAAACTTACTTTTTCTTCTCATTAAACATAACATCTCCTTTTTCAGTAATTGTGTCAAAAAAACTATTTAACTGGTTTATCATCTTATCACCAAAACCATTAACTAAAGCTCTATCAGTCTCTCGCCTGCTTAAAATCATTTCGTCAACTTTCAACATACTCATGCTTAATTGTCCGAATACTCCAAATTGCCAAAGTATCAATGCTATTGAAGCAGCAACAGCAAATCTTGAAATATCCCTTATTTTCCCTTTCTTAACTCTATTACAATCCTTTTTGCAATTGTTCTGATGGGATTCTGCCATGCTGACAGCAGCCATAATCCGGTCGGTTATGTTTTCAGGTGCAGGCCGCAATATGCCTGACCCTTCAAGTACCTCCAGGTAGCTTTCCAGGCACTGGCTGCAATGAGCAAGATGCTCTTCCATTAAAACCTTTTCAAGACCAGTTATATTGCCGTTAGCATAATCTTTCCATCTGCTGATGCTATAATGCCTCATTTTGTGCCTCCTTCCACTTGTTTGAAAGCATTTTTACAGCTCTATAGAGTCTTGTCTCAACAGTTTTTTCATTCAATCCCCCCTCTGCTGCAATTTTTCGTATGCTTTTAGAATGAAGAAAGTACTCCTTTATCACCGAACTGTATATTTGCGGTAAGCTCTCACACAATTTAATAATTGTCTCTTTTTCTTCCTCCTGTATCAGGTGTTCTTCAACCAGACTCTCACCTTCAATGTAGAATTCCGGCATATCATCAGGGGATGTAAGTTCCTCAAGCCTTTTAGCCCGCCGCCTGTTATTGTCGATACATTTATTCACTGCTATCCTTGAAATCCAGGTTTTCAATCCCATGAACCTGTATGCAGACAGGGAGTTATATGCCTTTATGAATATTTCCTGAGTAAGGTTTTCCGCTTCAAACCAATCTCTGGTCATATTAAGGCAAATGGAGAAAACAAGGTTCTTATATTCATCAACTATGTATCTGAAACTTTCTGCATCACCTGACAGTATTCTTTCGATAATTTCCTTCTCGTTGTGCAAGAACCACATCCCCCCTTTCATTAATAATAGACGAAGCAAAAAATAAAGTCCCTTCAAAAAATTTTAATTTTTTAATGAAAAAACATAACTAAAAACTAAAAAGGAACACTTGCGTGTTCCCATAGAATTTAACTATTTTTCCACTTCGCCAATGCGTCTGCAAGTGCGGAGTTAATAGCAACATCCTCCTGCTGTTTCATAAATTGAATAATATCCTTTTTATTAACCTGTTCGCTCTTTCTTTTTTCATAATCCGATAGCCTTTCCCTGTAACCGCATATGCAGTAAAAAGTTTTATTTTCTCCTTCACCTCTTATTTCCATCTTCTTGTGGCATTCAGGACATTTGACATTAGATATCTGTGATATTCTCTTACGATAGCCGCATTTGCGGTCCTGACAAACAAGCAGCTTTCCATCCTTACTGTTAACTTCCAGGAGATACTTCCCGCATTCGGGGCATTTTTCCCTTGTAAGATTATCATGCCTGAATGATTGGTTAATTGCAATTACGCTGGAAACAAGCTTTGATGCGTAACCCCGCATCTCTTCTATGAAACGGCTTGCACTCGACTTGCCTTTGCTGATCAGTTGAAGCTGCTGTTCCCATTTTGCAGTAAGTTCAGGTGATTTCAAATCAGGAGGTACCAGGTTGATCAGTTGTATCCCTTTTGATGTGGGTACAATTTCCTTTCCCTGTCTCTCTATATAAAACGAATCAAAAAGCTTTTCTATAATTTCAGCTCTGGTAGCAGGAGTACCAAGACCGCTTGATGTTTCAAGAGCCTCTCTCAGGTTTTTATCCTCGACAAATTTGCCCGGGTGCTCCATTGCCGAGAGCAAAGTAGCCTCAGTATACCTTGCAGGCGGCTTTGTTTTCCCGTTTACAGCTTTTATAGAAACCAATCTTACCGTCTGTCCTTTTTTAACCTCGGGCAATGCCTGTTCCTGCTCCTCTTCTTCATCTTCATCACTCATCTTGCCAAATCCGCCATAAACTGTTTTCCATCCTGTTGACCTGACAATTTTGCCTTTAGCATAAAATAATTCTCCTTTTACATCAACTTTTACAGTTGTCTGCTCATACTCAAAGGGTTCACAGAGAACAGCCAGGAACCTTTTAATAATCAAGTCATAAATATTTCTTTCGTCAGAATCGAGGGAACCCAGATCCACATATTGTTCTGTGGGTATTATTGCGTGGTGGTCGGTAACTTTGCTGTTGTCAACAAATCTTTTTGAAGTTTTTATTCCACTTCTGAGAATACGGCGGGCATGCTCCGAATAAGGCCCAACTGCTATACTTTTCAGGCGCTCCGGAAGCGTTGGCACAATGTCATCGGTAATATACCTTGAATCTGTTCTCGGATAAGTAACAAGCTTATGAGCCTCATAGAGTTTCTGCATTATGGAAAGAGTCTTCTTTGCAGAATACCCGAACTTTCGGTTCGCATCTCTTTGAAGCTCTGTAAGATCATACAAAAGCGGAGGCAGTTCTTTTTTTAATTCTTTTTGGACATCAACAATCTGGCCGGTCTGCCCTTTCAACTTTGACACAATTTCCTCAGCACGGTTTCTGTCAAATATTCTGTTATTCCCTGAATTTCTGTCTTGCCATTGTACAGTAAAGCCATTGACATTAGCATTTATCGTCCAGTAATCCTTAGGAACAAACCTTCTTATTTCTTCCTCCCTTTGTACAATCATAGCCAGGGTGGGAGTCTGAACTCTTCCTGCAGAAAGCTGTGCATTATATTTGCATGTTAATGCCCTGGTCACATTCAGGCCTACAAGCCAATCTGCCTCAGCTCTGCTTTGTGCTGACAAATATAAGTTGTTATATTGGGAACCGGGCCTGAGATTTTCAAAACCCTCCTTAACTGCTTTGTCAGTCTGTGAAGAAATCCACAGACGTTTTATAGGTTTTCTGAAACCTGCTTTTTCAATAATCCACCTTGCCACAAGTTCCCCTTCCCTTCCGGCATCGGTGGCAATGACAAGCTCATCTACATTATCCTGTCTCATCAGGTTTTTTACAATATTAAACTGCTTTGCTGTCTGCCTGATAACAACCAGCTCCATTTTCTTTGGCAGCATTGGCAAATCTTCAAGCTTCCAGGTTTTATACTTTTTATCATAAACCTCCGGATCAGCCAATGTCACCAGATGCCCCAAAGCCCAGGTTACAATATACTTCGACCCTATAAGGCACCCATCACCTTTCTGATTGCATTTGAGCACTCTGGCTATATCTCTTGCTACTGATGGTTTTTCAGCTAAAACCAATATTTTCCCCATAAAACTATCCTTTCTATTATTCGAGTATCCAGTATACGAATAAGGTTTTTTTATTTGTTGTGCCAGGTAACGGGATAAAATTACGCAGAGCTTCAGAGCTGTTTTTATCAATTCTTAAGCTCGGTACTTCTGCTTCCGGAATGCCGGCACAACAAGTTAATCCATATAGATATAATACACTATACTGAAAAAAATAGAAACACCATCCATAGCACTAAAGTTAGTGCCATGAATGGTGTTCTGCAAGGCTTGTTGCTTATTTGAACAATAATGTTACATTTTCAAAAGGTCTGATTGAAATATTTACGCTGTTAGAATCAGTTTCAAGTAATCTTCTGGGATCTTCCTTGAGATCAACTTCCATTATGGTTGAATATTCTCCGTCCAGTGTTACAGTCACGTCAGTGTCAATTCCTGCATATTCAACAAGCCTTACTATTATACCTTTGTTGTCAGCAGAAGGTTTAACTGCAGTTACAACTACATTGGGTTCGGATACATGGATCAGTCCTCCGGCTTTACCGGAACTGCTTGCATCTAATTCTCCCCATACAGCCAGCAGTGGATGATTGAAAGCAGCCGCTCCTCTTACAACACCCGGCATGTCTTTTTCTCCGCTATATGGCCTTATGGCGTATTTTGCACTAGTCGGGCCGCAGTCAGGCATTGCATCAGGAGAATAAGAACCTCTTACTAGCGCCATATATACGCTGCCGCCTTCTACTGAAAATCCAAATTTGCAATCGTTGTATAAACTTACGCCTCTTCCATTCTCATAAAGGTTTACAAACCTTAATGACGGCAAATCTACGCCTTGTTGATCCCTGTCAATCCAGCCCAAAGGAGTTTCATAAGTATATACCGGTGTTTCCAGTGATGTAGTAAAGCCCACACGGAGGAATGGTACTGATTCCTTATAGTAGCCTCTCTCCTGCCAGTCTATGTCAATAGCAAAGTCAACACGGTCGAAACCATTATATACTGTTATAAATTGGTCTATTGTTGTTTTGTTATATTTTCTTGATATTTTAAGTGTTGCCTTTACCGGACCGCAGTCCACCAACTCAATATTGGGAGTCTGTATGAGATTTTTCATCTCAAATTTATTTCCAATAATCCATGCTGACATTATATGTGGTTCTTCGTAGAACATCTGCAGCAGATTACTGCTCTTCTCGGCTTTGAAGGCATATATTACTTCAGGCTCGCCTCTGAGTCTCTTCAGCACATCTCTTTTTTCCACCTTGTCATAAAGTGTAACTATTGTACCGGTACGTGCAGATACTTCAAGAATGTAGCGGTCACTTTCCAGTGAGCAGACACTTCCATCAGCAACACCATAAGCCATTTTCGCTTTAACATCGTTATTGCGGCAGCAAATATCTTTAGTTTCAAGTCTGTATTTCTTGTAGCCCAAAGCAGGCAGGGATTTTGCTACAAAAACGAGTTTATTGCCTGCTGTTTGAGCAGGTATGCAATTTCCATCTTCATCTATCAGGCAATTTCCTGAAACACCCTCAGGCAGTTCTACCTCTACTACGTCATCGCGTTCAAAAGCTAATTGGTTGAAAACTGTTAATGTTTTGCTGCCGGCTTTGTCTTTTGCCATTGCATCCAAAATTCTTGATGATATTGATTTACCAGTATCTATAGCTTCCTCGCCAATTTTATAATCATATTCGTTACCGGCATTAATATTACAGCCACAGGAAATATCATGGAATCCATTAAATGCAACTTTCTTCCATGCTTCCATTGCCATCTCATTTTCTTTGCTTACATCGTTACCCAAAGCCTTGGCATAGGCCATTACAGCCTCTGCATCCAGCAGCCTTGCCTCTCCATGCCTCAGCAGTTTCTTAATTGTAGTTTTAGTAGTATAGCAGCCTTCGAATATAAAATTCTGTTCTCCTTTGTACACAGGATAATCAGTTTTTTCTTCCAGCGCTGCCTCAAAAAAACTGTGGGTTGTACTGAATATCAATTCCGGCAAAGCAGGTTTCTTATCGAGATACCTCTTAATGCGTACATCTTCCCGTGTTGGTCCGCCACCGTGGTCTCCGACTCCATAAACAAACATTGATGTCTTCATTCCGTAAAACTTAAGGAACTCCATAACTGCAGGCATTATGTTTGCAGGCCTCAACGCATTATTGTACGGGCCAAAGCAGAAGTCAAGCACTCTTGAACCATCTGTGCCTTCCCACCAGTATAGTGGGTATTTCCGGCCTTCACGGAAATGATAATAATACTTTACACCCATCTTTGATAGAATGTTCGGTGTTGAAGCAGGATGACCAAAAGTGTCAGGTTCCCAACATACTTCGGAAAGTTTTCCCTGCAATTCCTCTCTTACAAATTTAGATGTTAACAGGGCATGCCTTGCAAATATTTCACCACCTGACATATTGAGGTCATGTTCTGTCCATGTGGTTGCTGTTATATCCCATTGTCCTTCAGCTATCTTCTTCTTTACTCTCTCAAAGAGTTTCGGATTATGTTTTTTTACAATGTCATAAACCGCAGCCTGGCTTTGGGAAAAGCGCATATCAGGATTCTCATCCAATATGTCACATACAGTCTTGAAATCTCTTTGGCATATATCTATGGTATCTTCCATATCCCACAGCCAGTTCATATCGATGTGTGCATGTGCTATAAGATGTACTTTATATTCCTTTGCATAAGGTGCAAAAGGCTTAAGTATTTCATCTATCTTTGCGATAACATCATTAATGGCAGCCCAATTACGGGTTGTAATACAGTCAGTAGCCAATAGGGCATCGAGATCTGAAAGGGCTTTCTTAAGAACAGGCACCTGGTTTCTTTTGTATAACTCAGTAGCAAATTTAATTTGTTCAATAGCAGTTGCCAAATCCAGCATGGCATCTTCAACTACTCTATAGTTGATATATACTCCAAGATGAGCATCACCATCATTTTGCGGGGTCCTGAATACAATAACATAATCTTTACCCGGCTTGTGTTCTTCTGTTACAACCAACTCACATTGTCTTGAATCTCCCCAGTACTTATAACTTGCCACTTTTGTCCCGTCAATATAGATATCCAACGGAGCAAGCATTGTTAGCGTAATATAAACTTTTGTACCTTCTGTAGGCAGACCTTCTATATATTCAGGCACTACCAGCCTTTTCCTCATTGCAGCCGGTCCGTCATACATTGACCAGTCGCAAACTTCCAGTTCCTCTTCTTTTTTACTTTCTACAGCAACTGAATCAGTAGATATCCCTGGTATAGGTACTCCCTTTCCCATAACCTTTTTCCAGTCGCTGTCATCGTAGTCAGCTCTTTCGCACCCCTCTATGTCTCCTTGCTTGAAAGTGCATACACCTGGCTGTCCGCAAGAAGACAACTTGTTTAATAACATCTGAGCTTCATTCAACCATTTCTGCGTCTGTTCAAGTTTTAGTTTCAATTTATATACACCCCTTTTCAATAATAATGCGTGATTGTGAAGCGTTAGATTGCCTTGCTGAGAAGTTTTTCCTGAGTTGCTTCTCCACGCTTGAATTCTGCCGTAACTCTGCCCTTTTTCATTACGTATATTCTGTCACACATGCTCAGAATCTCAGGCATCTCAGATGATATCATAACAACGGCAAGCCCTTGATGGGTCAGCTGATCCAAAATATTATAGATCTCCGCTTTTGCCCCAACATCTATACCTCTGGTTGGTTCGTCAATAATAAGCACTTTTATACCATTCATCATGAGAAAGCGTGCAAGTATAACCTTTTGCTGATTTCCACCACTTAGCTTTGATATCAGTTGTTCAATGCTTGGAGTTTTTATATGCAGGTCTTCAACCATTTTATTCACTGACAAAGTTTCATTTGACCGGTTTATCTTTACAGTATTTTTAAATTGTTTGAGAGCTGATATTGTCATATTTTTTCTTATACAGCATTGAGCAAATATTCCATGATTTTTTCTGTCTTCAGGTACATATCCAATGCCCATTTCCAATGCTTTATCCGTTGCATCGGCAGGAACAGCTTTGCCATTTACGATAACCTGTCCGCTTATTCTTTTATCGGCACCTATAATTGCACGTGCAAGTTCTGTGCGTCCAGCGCCCATTAGCCCGGAAAATCCGACTATTTCGCCTGCCCGGACATTGAAGGAAACATCATATACCTTTTCAGTTGTGAGTCCTTTAACTTCCAGAACAACTTCTCCCGGTTCGCAAGCCTGTCTGGGATACATGTCCTTTAATTCACGGCCTACCATCATCGATACTAACTTATCCTGGGTAACATCAGCGGTTTCTACGGTATCTATATACTGCCCGTCTCTTAATACTGTTATCCTGTCAGACAGTTCAAGAATCTCATCCAGTTTGTGTGATATATAAATAATTCCTATTCCTTTACTTTTAAGTTCTTTTATAATACGGCATAAGTTTTCTATCTCATTATTACTAAGTGCAGAAGTAGGTTCATCCATTATAATTATTTTTGCATTAGCAGATAGCGCCTTTATTATTTCAACAAGCTGCTGTTTGGCAACCGGCAGATAGCCTACTTTCGTACGTGGGTTTTCGTCCAATCCTACATAGGACATCAATTCCCTTGTTTTCTCGTATACCTCTTTCCAATTAACTTTGCCTCTGGTGTTGGGAAGGTGTGAAAAGAATATGTTTTCGGCAATTGACATATGGGGTATTAGAGTTAATTCCTGGTATATAACACTGATACCCTTTTCTATTGCTTCGTGAGGGGTCCTGATATTCGCAGGTTTACCTTCAATGAGATATTCTCCATTATCAATGTTATGAACCCCGGATATAATTTTTATCAATGTGGATTTACCTGCGCCGTTTTCTCCTACCAAGGCATGCACTTCACCCCTCCTTAACTGAAAATTCACACCGTTCAATGCATGAACACCCGGAAAGTGTTTGTGCACCCCTTTTACTTCAAGTAAGAATTCCCCTTCCATCAGGCTATCCCCCCTTTACTTATTACTTGATCTCAGAAGTTGTTTTGCAGCATTTTTCTTGCGCCTTTCATCAAGATATACCGCTAATATTATGACTGCGCCACGAACTATATCATGATAAAAAGATGAAACATTGAGCAGCACCAATCCATTTTGTATAACTCCAAGTATGAGCATGCCTAAAAGTGCACCTGAAAGTGTTCCGTTTCCTCCGGACATGCTTACGCCTCCCAAGATAACGGCTGCTATAACCTGCATTTCAAATCCCTGACCGGCTATAGGCTGACCTGCATCAAGCCTGGAAGCAAGTATGAATGCACTGAGTGCAAAAAGAACACCAGCCAGTACAAACACCTGAAGCTTTATTTTTTGAACGGGAAGGCCTGCAAGCTTTGCGGCTTCACTATTTCCGCCGATAGCATAGATTTGCCTACCAAAAATTGTATGATTTAATACGAAATAGAAAAATATAACGAGAGCTGCACTGATTATTACCGGTACAGGTATCCCGAAGAGCTGTCCTGCACCAATTTCAGCGAATTCAGGTACTCTGACCGGAATAGACACTGCTTTTGTTACAACCATTCCGATGCCCCTTATAATGGCCATTGTACCCAATGTTGCTATGAATGAATTAACTCCTCCCTTTGTTACAATTATGCCGTTTAAAAGCCCTGATACAACCCCGGTGGCAAGTGCGGCCAACAGGGCCAGTATAATACTCCCGGTAGCGTTAAGCACAGTAACTGAGGCAATTCCGACGGCAGCTTGTAAAGAGCCTACACTGATGTCAATTTCACCTAAAAGCAGCAGCAACACCATGCCTATACCCGCTATGACCATCAGAGATACTTGTCTTAATACGTTTGTAATATTAAGTACGGTCATAAAACTACTGGACAGAATACTAAATACAATGCATATAGCAAGTAATGCTATAACTAGAGCAGCCTGTTCAAACCTTGTTATAGATTTAAAGAAATGTCCCTTACTTGTTTTTTCCATATGATTATTGCCTACCTTTCTATAATTGTCTCAGGCTGAAAAAGCAATTTTACATATTTTTTTGATAAAAGGTTTGGAGAACTGTCATCAGGCAATTTCCAAACCTTTTATCCTTAGTACTCCTGGAATTTACTTGATTGCTTCTACCGCACTAAAGTCTAACATCCAGTCATTGCCTTCCTGCTTGTAGAAGTCTTTGTATGTGTCAGGTGTAATCATGGTTGTCGGAGTTACCAAACGTTCAGGAAGCTTCTCGCCGTTATATGCTTTTACACAAGACTCAACGAGTAAAGCGCCGACATATTCCGGGAACATGGCAAGTTCAGCTTTTATAGGAGTATTATTAAGAAGTGCTTCACGTCCGACTGATCCTTCAAGTCCAAAGCCTACTGCTACAAGTTTGCTCATATCCAATCCTGAGGATTTGTATGCTTGAATAGCGCCCTGTGTAGAGTCATCATTAATTCCGAATATAGCATTAATATCAGGATTTGCTGTCAAAGCATCTGTAGACACTGCAAGGGCTTTTTCCTTCAGGCCTTGTGAGTCAACTTCCTGTTTAATGGTGTATTTTGCGCCAGTCTCTTCAAGACCTTCTTTGAATCCTTCAACTCTGAGTCGGCAGTCTTCAAAGTTCGGGAATCCAACTATGAGCAATTTGAGTTCCATGTTGTTTTTCTTTGCATATTCACCCATCCACAGGCCTGCCATTTTTCCTGCAGCTTTGTTGTCAGCACCGACTGTAGTAGCTTCGCCGCCTACCGGGTTTGATTCAGTTACTACCGCTATACCCTTTGCTTTTGCTGATTCAATTACAGGTTTTAAGGTCTTGGCATCAACAGGAGTCAATGCAAGTACATCTATCCCCTGAGCCATCAGGTTCTCTGCAAAGGATACCTGTTGTGCACTGTCGTTGTTGGCATCTGCCACATCGATATCTACGCCTAATTGTGCAGCTTTATGTTTTGCACCTTTAATAACGTTCTGATACCATTCAGCGTTCATAAAGTTGCAAACATAACCGATTTTAATCTTCTTGCCCGAAGTTTGCTCTGCTCCGTCAGTTTTTGCCGTCTCGTCTGCTTTTGATGTTTCATCTGTCTTTGATGTCTGATTTGCGGGCTGATTTGTTTCCTTCTGAGCACAACCTACTGCCATACTGAGAACAAAAAACATGAGTAGTAGAATTGCTAGGACTTTCTTTGCCATAGCCATACCTCCTAATTATGAATATAATTATTCTTTTACAAGTTGATATAGTCTAAAGTTGAATCAACTTTTATATCAACTTATCAACTATATCAACTTGTTAAAGGCACTTTAAATGACTGGATAGTTAAAAACAATAGGGCAGCTAAAATGATGGTCAGTTAAACTAATTGATGCTTAACTAATTGATGAATGAACTAATTAGCGATTAAACTGCTTGAAGGTTAAACTACCGGATAGTTTCTAAACTTCTTGGCAGTTTCATAAATTGCTACTACGTTTTCAGGTGGCACATTCACTTGAATGTTGTGTATCTGCGTAAATACGAAACCTCCACCTGGTGCAAAAATTTTCATATATTTTTCAACTTCAGCTGCAACTTCATCAACAGTTCCGAAAGTAGCAGTTGTCTGCGTATTGCAGCCAGCACCCCAGAATACCAGATCTTTACCAAACTCTTGCTTTAATCGTACGGGATCCATTCCTTTAGCAGAAAGCTGAACAGGATTGAGTACTTCAACACCGGCATCAATAAGATCAGGTATCAGATTATAGATAGCTCCGCAGCAATGCAAGAATACTTTTACATTAGGATAATTCTTCCTTACATATTGATATTGGACCTTGTGATAAGGTTTAATCATTTCTCTGTACATATCTACTGAAATCTGGGAATTTAGCTGTGTTCCAAGGTCATCGCCAAACTGGATTACGTCTATATACTCTCCTACAGCACCCAGGTATCTTTCCAAAGCTACCAACCATGCATCTGCAAGTCTCTGATGATAGTAGTGCATCAATTCAGGTTCCAGAGCGAGCATGCTGAAGTATTTTTCATAACCCCATTCGACCTGTCCCATTTCAAAAATATTTCCACCGAAAGCGCCAAGTATAGCTTTATCGGTTGTTTCATACAGCCTCTTTGCTTCTTTTCTGAGGTATTCCAACTCTTCATCAGTAATAACGGGCACCGGAAGTTTATCTATATCTTCTTTTGTTTCTACATTCTCATATGCATGGTATACTACATCATAGTAATATCCACCTTTGGGCATTGTTGCAATAACAGTATCTCCTGCTTTTATATCCAGACCGCCCTTTTCGTTAACAACAGGATTAAGGTCATAAGGTTCTATACAATCGGAACCATCAGGTAACTTGCCCGGTTTCCACCTGTCAATCTTGATTCCAAAGGAAGGTTCAAGCCTGTGCAACTGAACGACGTCGCCACCCATCATGTCAACTATTTCAAGTTCGGGCTCTGCCAACTGCTGTTGAATATCATATAACTTTGTTACTCCACCTTTTATTCCAAGATATTCTTTCAATTTGTTATAAGCCATTGCACTGATTCCTGTAGATCTCATACCACCAAAGTCAATTGGCACCTTATCAGGTTCCTGATGTCTTAAAGCCATTCTCACTCTTTCACGAGAAGTCATAATACTTACCTCCTTAATATTAATTAGTAAATAATAACATTTTTGTTATAATTTAACACCAGACAACAAGTCCTAATTAGACCTGTTTATATTAGGGTAAAACATCATTGGTGTATATTGCAAGATGAAATTTTGTTATGGTAAATTTTTATTTATTTGTAAAACAAAACATGAAGTAAAACCACGAAGTAAAATCTCAGCAAGAAAAATTTTTTGCGAAGTTTAGGCCAAAAAGAGACGAAACAATACTGAAACAAATACACTACTTGAGATTGCAACAGACTTGCATTATTTTGAGACAATAAAGCTACATACCTTAGTATTATCTCAAGCACTATTACCAACCTGAGAATTAAAATCTCTACTTTATGAGTATGTTTATATTGACGACCTTACCACCCCCGAAACCATTATGCACTGCTGAATTGCTTATACACCCGAATTACTAGTTAATTCTGTCATTTTAGCAAGAAATATTATGTGATTTATATGAGCACAATATCAATGCTAACAATATTTCACTCTACTAGAATGATTTTCGGACAACCAGCTCAGTAGGCAGACGATATTCAGTATATGGCTTATCAGGATTACTTAACCTTTCTAATAGTACTTCTGCTGCTTTTTGCCCTATTTCAAAAGGTGGCTGTTTTACAACAGAAAGCGGCGGTGTAATAATCCTCTCCCATTCAAAATCATCAAAGCTAATAATTGCTATTTCTTCAGGAATTTTCTTATTAATTTCATACAAATACTCCAACGATCCCATAGTAAGGAGGTTATCAGCTATAAATACAGCAGTTATTTCTTTTTCTTTTTCCAACAGATCCTTCATAAGCATATAACCCGTTTCATATGTATAATCGCCAAACCTCATTAGCGATTCATCTACTTTTATACCATGGTCGGTTAATGCTTTTTTGTAACCTGTTATTCTTTCTTCAATAGTGGTTGCTTTTAGATTATTTGTAATAAAGCCTATCTTTCTGTGCCCCTTATTAATAAGAGCAGTAACGGCATCATAAGAACCTTGAAAGTTATCAGCCAACACGCAATCGCCTTTGCAGCCTTTTGCCCTACGATCGATAAATACAACCGGGAAATTGCCTTTTAGTGTATTGCTCAGATAGTCGCTGTCACTTTCTGTGGGGAGTATGATAAGTCCGTCAATCCGTTGAGTAATGAAAGATTCAATTTGTTCTATTTCACATTCTTTTGAGTTTCCAGAACTACCCAAAATGAGACTGTAACCTTTTTCTTTCAATGTTGAACGAATACCATGTGCTACTAACATGAAGTAATAGTCAAAAGAACTATAAACCATGATAGGCATAAGCAAGCCAATAGTCTTGGTCTCTTGAGTGCGTAAACTTCTTGCAATATTGCTGGGACGGTAATTGAGTTCCTTAAGAGCTGCAAGAACTCTGTTTCTGGTTTCTTCAGATACATAACGAGTATTGTTAATTACATGAGATACTGTGGCAGTAGAAACCTTTGCAGCTTCGGCCACTTGCTTTATGTTTACCCTCATCGTACATAGCTCCTAATCATTAGTTAATCGTTTACGCATAATTAATGCTCACTTTTTAATGAGTAAAAATTTGACTTAAACGATTACGTAATCGATTACTTATATTATAAATTTATTATTTTTATTTGTCAATATTATAATAAAAATTTTTTTATGTTACATTATCTTCTAATATGTTACATTATCTTCTAATTTTAGTATTTATTATTCTGGTATTTTTTTGTTTTAATATTTCTTTTCTAATGTTTTCTGTATTATATGAATCACTATTTTTTACATTACATGGATAATAATTTATAGAGTTTATTGGGCAATATTAAAAAAGGCACTGTATATTTTATACAGTGCTGTGCTTTCAACTCTAAATATTTCATTATTTCAACTAAAATAATCTGGTTAATCTGGTTAAAACGATCTGATCAAAGCGGTCTGTTTTAAGCCTCTTACCGACTTATTATCTTTTTCTCTTTGCCCGGTATTATTTCTGCCAACAAGCCGGTACAGCAGGTAAAACCAGCTGGTATTTGCTTTATAAAATAATCACGTTGGCAGCTTGTGCACCTCTTTGGCCGGTTTCAATATCAAATTGAACCCTCTGGCCTTCAGTAAGCGTTTTGAATCCTTCTGCCTGTATCGCCGAATAGTGTACAAATACATCTTCACCATCGTCGCTCTGAATAAAACCATATCCTTTATCGGGATTAAACCATTTTACTACACCATGCATAAAGCTATTTACCTCCAACATTTTCAAACTTAAAATTGATATAAAATATATCATTAGTTAGTCTGATTGCATTGGAGCTAGTTTATGCTTTTATCTTTTTCCTTGGCTAATATTGGTAACAAATTAGCGGCTGTCATATTGCGGCTTTCCAAAGTATTATTAAAATTTAAACACAATGCCAATAATTGCCGCAAAAACCAGGTACACTATCGGATGTTTTTTGTATTTATTTGTCAGAAATAAAATTACCGCAAATAATATAAGGGACTTTATATTTATCAGGTCCAATACATTATATTTCTCAAAAAATTTTTCAATGTTTAACAGTGAAATCCTTGCGACCTCAAACCCAGCAGCCGCTATAAGTCCCGTTACTGCCGGTCTGAGGCCGTAAAAAGCGGATTTTACCAGAGGCTTTTCATTAAATCTCGAGTAGAAATGGGCTATTAGTATTATTACAATAACCGACGGCATGACAATCCCAGTAACGGCTGTTACCACTCCAGGAATACCGCCAACTTTATAACCAACATAAGTTGCCATGTTAATTCCAATCGGACCGGGTGTAGATTCAGAAACGGCAATCATATCAACAAGTTCCTGGCTTGTGTACCAGTTATATTTATTTGCAAGTTCCTGAAGAAATGGTATTGTAGCCAGTCCCCCGCCTATGGCAAACAATCCGACCTTAAAAAATTCAAGAAACATCGTCAACAAGATCATTTTGCTTCTACCTTTCTTATATTGATGAAAATGCCTGCAATTGCGGAAATTATTATAACAATTATGGGAGAAATCTGTGTAAATGCAGCTATAACAAATGTTGCACAAAATATGACTATACCTATCCAGTCCTTCACAGAATTTTTCCACATCTTTATCACAGCGTTTAATATTAAAACTACAACGGCTACTCTAATACCTGCAAAAGCGTGTTTAACAATCTGATAATCCTTGAATTGTGTAAAAAATGCCGCTATTAATGTAATAATCACCATAGATGGAAACACCATACCTGCAGTTGCTGTAATTGCACCGATTATTCCTTTTCTCTTATACCCTATAAAGGTTGCAGTATTCACTGCAATAATCCCGGGTGTGGTTTGCCCTATTGCATAGTAATCGAGTATTTCCTGGTCGCTGGCCCAATTTCTCTTTTCTACAATTTCCCGCTGTATTATCGGAAGCATTGCATAACCCCCGCCAAAAGTAAAACCACCTATGCGGCAAAAAATAATAAATAGTTGCCAGAGTTCCTGCATTTTTCTTTCACCTCGACAAAACTGCAAATGATACTCCAAAGTATACTGCTAATACTTTGCTTTGTACCACCTGAATTATTAATGCTTTTTAAAAATGCTCTTCTAAATGGCCGGGCCATCTAAAAAAGCTTATTGCCATTATATACAAGCTGTGCTTTCATATTATAGCATACTCACCAGCCCATATTCACCCATTAAACCTCATATAAAAGCTGTTAATTTCAATCTTTTTTCTCTGAATCGACATTTTTCTCCGAATTGCCATTAAATAATTTCAGATATTCCCCATATCCTTCTTTCTCCATATCCTTTACAGGTATAAACTTAAGAGCTGCTGAATTTATGCAATATCTCAAACCTGTAGGCTTCGGTCCGTCACTAAATACGTGCCCCAGATGGGAATCACCTTGCTTGCTTCTGACTTCAGTCCTGATCATAAAATGACTTGTATCAAGTTTTTCTATTATATTTTCCTTTTCAATCGGTTTTGTAAAACTAGGCCATCCACAGCCTGAGTCAAATTTATCAAGAGAGCTGAAAAGCGGTTCTCCCGAAACAATATCCACATATATGCCCTGTTCTTTATTGTCCCAGTATTCATTTTGGAATGGAGGCTCTGTGCCATTTTCCTGTGTCACTTTATGCTGCATGGGTGTAAGTGTTCTTTTTAGTTCTTCTTTTGACGGCCTGGCATATTTGACAGAATTCTTGGAACAAGAATCTGAACTTGTAGAACCGCCTTGCGAATTGCAGAATTTTTGAGTATTGTCTCCGGTCTTACCCATTTTTTCTGTCCCCCTCTTCGCTCCAGATTCTGCACAAATAATTCTCACGTCCTGAACCTATCCTGTATCTTTTATAATGCTCAGGATTCTTTTCATAGTAATCCTGATGGTAGTCTTCTGCAGGATAGAATTTTGAGGCTGGTAGAATATCTGTAACAATTGGACCGCTGAATTTTTTCATTCTTTCAAGTTTTGCCCTTGATTCTTCGGCAAGCTTTTTTTGTTCTTCATCATGATAAAAAATTGCAGTTTGATACTGTTTGCCTCTGTCTGCAAACTGTCCACCGGCATCTGTAGGGTCAACCTGCCTCCAAAAAGTGTCAAGAAGTTCTTCATAGCTTATTTTTGAAGGGTCATAAGTAATTTGCACAGCTTCATAATGTCCCGTATTTCCCCTGCATACATTTTCATATGTTGGATTCTCCACATGACCGCCGGTATATCCCGATATTACATCAATTACCCCATTTAGTTTCGCAAAGGGCTGCACCATGCACCAAAAGCACCCGCCCGCAAATGTGGCAAGTTTAAGATTGCTTTCTTCCATCAAAATCACTCCAATATTTTAATTGTTTCAAAATATTTCTACGCACAAAATACTTGTAGTTTTTATTATTATTGTTTTTATTATTATCGTTTTTATTATTATCGTTTTTACTATCATCGTATTTATTTATTATTTACCAATATAAAATCGGCTTTCAACAATTGATTATTTTGCAAAATTTCATATCAAGTTAGAATACTAAAGTTCGTAAGGTGCAGAACTGTCCCTCCCATATACTATATCCCTTGTGCTTAACTGTAACTTATTATTGTTAACCTTCATATAATGAAATATATAATAGGTGGAGTGTGATTATTTTGATTATCCATGTTGTAAGACCAGGGGATAGTATATATTCAATAGCACGCCAATACGGCGTTTCACCGCAAAAAATAATTTCAGACAATGAACTGACAAATCCCGACAGACTGGTAGTGGGACAGACAATAGTTGTTCTGGAAGGTGTTCGCAGGCACGCAGTAGTACCGGGCGAGTCATTATATTCCATTGCAAGACAGTATGGGGTAAGCGTCAACGCTCTGATTGCTGCAAATCCCCAAATAACTAATCCAGCTTTGATTTACGTTGGACAGATAATAAACATACCTCCCAGGACAATCAGGTTTGGTCCCATTATGGTAAACGGGTATGCGTTTCCAAATATTAACAGAGATGTGCTGAACAGGACTCTACCGCATCTCACTTTTCTGAGTATATTCAGCTACCAGGTAAGATCCGACGGCAGCCTTATTACAATACCTGATGAGCCACTTATTCAGGCAGCCAGAGCAGCAAGGGTTGCTCCTCTTATGGTTATTACAAACATCCGGGAAGGCGGTGGATTTAGCAGTGATATTGCTCATGCCATACTTACAGATTCCCAGGCCCAGAATAATTTGATAAATAACGTAGTAAATACTTTAAGACAAAAAAATTATCACGGACTTGATATAGACTTTGAATATATTTATCCATATGACAGGGAAAGCTATAACAACTTCCTCAGAAGAATTGTGAATACCCTTAGACCCCTCGGATACACAATAACCACTGCCATTGCTCCAAAAATTTCCGCCACACAGCAGGGATTGCTCTACGAGGCTCATGACTACCCAGTTCACGGCGCTCTGGTAGACCATGTTATAATTATGACTTATGAATGGGGATACACATATGGTCCACCAATGGCAGTAGCGCCAATAAACGAAGTCAGAAGGGTTCTTAATTATGCGGTTACGGCTATCCCGAGGCAGAAGATCTTTATGGGTATACCAAACTATGGATATGACTGGACACTGCCTTATACACCTGGGACAGCTGCAAGAACAATATCCAACCCCGGAGCTGTTGAACTTGCTGCAAACGTTGGAGCGGTCATAAGATTTGACCAGACTGCCCAGGCGCCATTTTTCAACTATTATGATGCCAACGGCAGGCAACATGTAGTATGGTTTGAAGATGCAAGAAGCATCCTTGCGAAATTGACACTGGCAAATGAATTCCGCGTAGGTGGCTTAAGCTATTGGACCATAGGAAGGTACTTCCCTCAAAACTGGCTTGTCTTAAGCCAAGTTTATGATGTTGTGAAAGTGCTGTAGCAATTATCCATAATTAACATTATCCATTTAAATTAATGGGAAATTTCGGAATAATAGGAAGAAGGAAAGAAAATTCAACTTTCCTTCTTCCTATTTTACAATAAGGCTAACCAGCCATGCGGCAAAAAACAGTAATGTAGTAACCCCAGTCATCATGAGGAAATTCTTTACTGACAGGTCAAAAGTGTTATTTTTGGTCTGCTCGGCATAAAATAGCTTGATGTGCTTATTTACAGGAATGAATGTAAGCAGGGCAGCAATACATATCCACGGAACAATTTTAAATACAACAAGAATAATAATATTCACAAATGCAATATAATAAATGGCTTTAAAAACCCATAATGCCCTTTCTTTTCCTATGTAAATAGGTAAAGTATAGCGCCTGTTTTCTATATCGTCCTCAATATCACATATGTTGTTTGCCAGCATTATATTTGCTATGCCGCATTGGGGAATCAAAGATAACAGGAAAATATAGAGTAGCTCAACAATATCTATGTTAAAAGACATTCTGAAACTCTCAAAGCTCAAAGTCACTATGTCCTGATCAAATACATGAACATATGCTGCCAGAAATAAAATTACAAATCCCATAAAAAATCCGGAAAAAATCTCTCCCAGAGGTGTTCTGGAAATAGGCACCGGCCCAAAGGAATAACAGATACCCACAAGGAAGGACAACATACCCACAAGAAGAACAATGATATTTGTATTGATAAAAAGCACAATACCAAGGGCTGTTGCCAGAGAAAACAAAATAGCAATAGTAACAAGTACCGAAGTTTCTGTCAGGTTATATTTTACTATAGCATTGTGTTTTTCATAGTTATAGCCTTGTTTTTTGATTGCACGCTTATAATCAAGATAGTTGTTTAATGCTGTTGTAAACATATCAAAAATAAAAAGAGAGCCAAACATAAGAATAAAATTGATAAAATTAAATCTTTGAAAATGATACAAGGCATAAACAGTACCGAGTAAAAACGGCATCAAGCTGGCAAGCTTGGTACGAATTTCAACCAGTTTTAAAAAACTCTTTATGCTCACTATATTCCCTCCTTCTTAATGGCAAAACCTCCATCTTATTAAAATTCATTTTTCCAGAACTTCTGGCTAAACAGTGCCAGCACTGTAAAAATCTCAAGTCGGCCAATCAGCATTAAAAATGAAAACAGGAATTTTATCGGTTCACTGAATTGACTGAAATTTTGTGCGGGTCCGACTAATCCCAGTCCAATACCAATATTGCCAAGTGTTGCCGCGACAGCACTTGAAGCGCTCACCAGGTCTATACCTTCAAGAGATACAATTAAAGTTCCTAACACAAAAATAAATATGTATAGTATGGAAAAAGTCGATATGCTTATGAGCAAATCGTTCGGCAGAACCTTATGTCCCAGTTTGACAGGTACTACAGCCCTTGGATGGAATATTTTCATTATTTCCCGTTTTATCATTTTAATAAGCACGAGTATTCTTATGCTCTTCATTCCTCCGGCAGTGGATCCGGCACATCCTCCAATAAACATAAGAATAAAAAGAATACCTTTGCTAAATGTCGGCCAATTATCATAATTGGCAGTAGAATAGCCTGTCGTGGTGATAATGGAACTCACCTGAAAAAGGGAATCTCTCAAGGACTTGCCAAAATTTTTATATATACTGAAATGAATATCAAGAGCTATGAGAATAACACTTATTGCAATAACGCCAATATAAAATCTCAACTCCTGATCTTTCAACGCCTCTTTTATCCTTCCCTTAAACATTATATAGTATAATTGAAAATTTACTCCTGACAAAATCAAAAATACTGATATAACAATGTGGATGTAAGTACTGTCGTAAGCTGCTACACTGGCGTTTCTGGTGGAAAATCCTCCGGTTCCCACCGAACCAAAAGTATACAATGCTGATTCAAACAGCGACATTCCTCCCAGTACTAACAATATAATTTCCAGTACTGTCATGCTTATGTAGATCATATAAAGTATCTTAGCCATATCCCTTAATCTGGGAACAATTCTGTCTGCAGTAGGTCCGGGGCTTTCAGCTTTATAGAGCTGAAAACTGCCTATACCCATGGCAGGTAAAAATGCTACTGTAAATACAAGTATTCCCATACCCCCAATCCAATGGGTAAAGGATCTCCAGAACAGCAACCCCTTTGGCAGAGCCTCAACATTATTAATTACAGTTGCACCCGTTGTAGTAAAACCAGATACAGTTTCAAAAAAAGCATCAACAAAAGAGTCTACTGCACCGGAAAAAACAAAAGGAATGGAACCAAATACCGAAATCAGGAACCACCCCAGAGATACAATCACAACACCCTCTCTAATTTTTATTGTATCGCTTCGGCTGGGGAGATTTGACATAGCAAAGCCCAGGATCCCGGTCAAAGCAATACAAACAGCAAAAGCCATGGTATCTTTCTGTTTATATATAATTGAAATTAATAAAGGCAGGGACATGCTTGCCGCTTCAAGCATTATGATGTTTCCCAAAACCCTTACTATGATTCCGTAATTCACTAAACACGCCTCCCCTATTATAGCCAAAAAAGGTATCCAGTACCGAAAGCTTTGATGACATGCAAAATACAACAAACTTATCCCCGTCATGTATAACTGAATTACCATTCGGTACAATAACTTTTCCTTTGTGTTCAATAGCCCCTATTATCACGCCTTTTGGCAAGCCCATTTCAGATATTCGCTTTCCAATTATAGGCATACGGCTGTCTGCAACTATTTCATTTATTTCCGCTTGTCCTCCCAAAAGAAGTGATACCGATAAAAACCTTTCTCCCCTGACAAGCTTGACAATCTCACTTGACGTAATGTCTATTGGACTCAGGGCGATATCAACACCAAGATTCTCAATAATTTTTACATAACTTGGCTTACTGACTTTTGCAATTGTTTTCTTAACTCCAACCTGTTTTGCCATAAGTGTCATGAGGAGGTTCTCTTCATCAAATCCTGTGACACCTATAAATGCATCCATTGAAGATATATCTTCCTCTTTCAGTAAGTTTATATCTGTGCCGTCACCGCAAATAACCAGAGCATTGCTTAATTCTTCAGACAGATAGTCACAACGTTCCCTGTCCTTTTCTATGATTTTAACCGAAATACCCATTTCACCAAGCCTTTTGCCTAAATAGTAACCTATTCTTCCACCGCCCAGTATCATTACTTTTCTGATATACTTGGTTGGCAATGAAACTTTGTACCTTTGGGCAAGCTGGCTTATGCTATCCTTTTCACCTATAACATAAACAATATCATGCTCCAGAATTGTGCTTGAACCATCAGGTATAATAATTTCACCGTTTCTGTTGATGGAAGTAATCAGCATGTTATTAATATTTTCAAGGTCCATTATCTTATTTCCCACAAACCCTGGCAGATTCCTGGCAAAGAAATCTGTCATTACAATTCTGCCGTCTGCAAAATCCGCCCAATAAAATGATGAACTTCTGAACAGATATCTAATTATTTCCTTTGCAGTGTCAAGCTCAGGATTTATTATATAGTCAATATCCATTGTGGATTTCACAAATCCAATGTTTTGCGCATATTCAGGGTTTCTTACTCTTGCAATGGCTCTTTTGCAGCCAAGCTTTTTTGAGAAGGAACAAATTATTATATTGGTTTCATCGCTTTCGGTAACAGCTATAGTCAGATCATAAGTGTGAATATCCAGTTCTTTTAACACATCAACCTGAATACCGCTGGCTGTTACCACCAAAACATCCAGCTGATCGTTCAGTCTTTCAGAAACTTCATAACTTGAGTCCATTATAGTTATTTGCACATTTCTGCTGGATAAAGACTCTGCGAGCTTATAACCCAGCTTGCCAGCACCGACAATTAACACTTTCATGCCTATAAAATTCCTCATTTCCGTTATAATAAAATTGTTATACTTCTTTATAATATAATTGTTGTACTTTTTAATGTGATATATTATATCACATCAAAAGAAAAAAACAGATATAAACAGGAACAGCTCTCAGGCAGAAAAAACCATTTCCTCCCCAGGAACTGTTCCTTTTTGCTTATTGCTAATTACTTCTTTAACTTATTACTTTTTCTTATTAATTCATTACTTCAGGTTAATTCTTTATTGATTAATTCTTTACTTATTACTATATTTCTAATTACTTTTACGCTAATCACTTTATAATATATTGCTCATAATTACTTCACATAATATATCTTCATAGTTTTTACTGAATGCTTATAAATTTTTTACTGAAAACTTATAGATTGTAGTATGTCTGTATTCCTGTCCTGCCCTGAGTACAGGGGAAGGAAAGTGTTTATGCTTCATTGCATTGGGAAAATACTGGGTCTCAAGGCACAAACCGCTTCTCATACCGTAACGGGTACCACCCTTTCCAATGCAGTCATCACTAAGGAAATTCCCTGTATAAAACTGTATGCCCGGTTTTGTTGTATATACTTCCATCAATCTCCCGCTTTTCTCATCAAATACTTCAGCTGCCTTTTCGATATCCTTTCCGCTTACGTTAAGGACAAAGTTATGATCATAGCCTTTTCCAAAGATTATCTGCTCATATCCACTGGACAGGCCTGGTTTTATAGCAGTCAGAGCTGTAAAATCCATTGGTGTACCCTTTACTTCCCTGATTTCACCTGTAGGCAAACACTCTTCATTTATCGCTGTGAATTTGTCTGCGTTAATCATAACCTTGTGTTCGGTAATATCACCTTTACCGTGGCCTGACAAATTAAAATAAGAGTGATTTGTAAGATTTACCACAGTATCCTTGTCAGAAACTGCATAATAGTCAATTCTTAAGGCATTATCATTTGTCAGGGTATATGTAACTTTTGTATCCAAATTGCCCGGGTAATTCTCTTCTCCGTCAGGACTTGTATAGCTAAGCTGCAGACACTCGCCATCACTGTTTTTTATTATTTCGGCATTCCATACTACTTTGTCAAAACCTTTGAGACCACCGTGCAAATGGTTTTCCCCCTCGTTAGCATTCAAGCGGTATTCTTTCCCGTTTATTTCAAATACCGAATCTTCAATTCTGTTCGCGTGGCGCCCGATAATTGCTCCAAAATAAGGATTATTTTTATTCTCATAGTCCTCAAGCTTGTCATATCCCAGCACAACATCGTCAATCTTTCCGTTCCTGTCAGGCACATTGAGCGAAACCACAATACCGCCGTAATTAATTATTTCGGCAGTCATTCCCTTTGAATTTGAAAGCTCATAAATATATACTTCTTTCCCTTCATGTGTTGTTCCAAACAACTTGCTTGATATAACCATTGAATTATTCCTCCTGTAACAATTGTTAATCAAATTTAAAAATATATATATAAAATATATAAAAAAGTTCCATTTATATTATTCTACAATTATCCAATAAATCCTCTATACAAAGCTGCTTACAGATGAGGCAAATGGAATTATTGTATGATATAATTACTAATATATTATCTCAATGGAATATCAATATTTCAGTAATCAATTGCGCTGTTTGATTTGGAGGAAAATATATGAGAATGAATTATTCGAATTATTATAATTATTCTAACTATTCAATAGATAATAAAATTATTATAAAATGCGGCCGCTGCTTCACTAAGCTGAGAGTGCCCCTGGATAAGGGAAAAATCTCCGTAGTGTGTCCTCTGTGTAGAAATGAGTTCATATATAATCCTAATTCTATTTTTCACACTCTAAAGCAGATTGTAGTGTCAATCAGATGTTGGCTGGCAAAAAGCCGGAAAAATAAAATTGTATTTATAATAATTTTGTTTGCAATACTTGCAATGCTGTACTTTGGATTTATCAAGCCTGGCAGCAGGCAAAACGGCTACAGGCGGCCTCAGATTAATGACATGCAGCCGGGAACAACATTGATGATAGGCAATCTGGGTTAACAATATAAACAATATAAAAACTCAGGGGACATATGGCTGTCCCCATATTTCTACACATTAATTTGTACTAACTTGCCATGCCAGTTGGAATAGCATTTTGGATAGCTCTAATGGATAGCTTTTATTGGTTCTCATACCCGGAACTTCTGCTGCCGGAATACCGGCACATCAAATTATATCAGCTTTCTGACAGTAAAATTATCCTCAAGCAAAACCCAATTTTGCGGGAAAGGATATCCCAGGGCCCAATAACTGATACCGCTTAATCCGTATTCCTTTACTGTATTGAACTTCGCTTGTGCGCTTCGGGCATCTTCAAACCATACTTCATGCATTCTTCCCTGTCCGTCCCTATAACGGAAAAACGGCGACTGGGCTACAGTATCGTACTGAATAACGGTACCGTACATCACTGCCCTGCGTATTGCCTCCTGATTGCTGAAAGTCTCAGCCTGCTGTCCCTGAACGTGTGGAAGCAGCCAATCACGAGCGTACAGCTGGAATCCAAAAAATATTTTCTGTCTTGGTATTACTGAAACTGCATAGTCAAGAACACGCCTGATCTGATTTAAGGGCGAAATAGCCTGTGGCGGACCGAGCCTGTAACCCCATTCATATGTCATCAATATGACAAAGTCAACAACTCTGCCGTGTGCTTCGTAGTCATGAGCTTCATACAACAAACCAACTTGCTCCGCGCTTGTTTTCGGCGCTAGTGCGCTTGACACGAAATACCCTTCACGATGCAGGCGGTTAACCGCCCTGACGAGAAAGCTGTTATAAAGCTCGCGGTCGGCAGGAAGTACATTTTCAAAATCGATATTTAATCCCTGGTATCCCTTGTTTCTCATTATACTGACAATATTGTCAAGCAGACGCTCCTGAATTTCAGGGCTGGACAGAACAACATGGGCAAGGTTTTGCCCCAGTTCTGTTGATGTAAAGTTTGTAATGGCCATCATTGGGACAACCCGTTCTGCATAAGCAGCATTAATCGCAGGAGTATCATATATTTGCTCCAGGCTTCCATCTTCCCGTATTCTGTAAGCAAAGGGACTTAAGTAAGTAAGCTGTTCACCGTTTTCTCTCACAATGGCAGCCTGCTGTTCCCCCAGCTGATATATATAGCCGTTTACATTTATTCCAGGCCCTGGTTTGTGAGGAATGGAAAGTACCGTTCCCGGATATATGATATCCGGATTTACAATGTTATTTACTTCAATCAGGCTCTGCAAGCTTACGCCATATCTTGCGGCAATGAGTGATAATGTCTCTCCTGGCTGGACAAGATGGCGCTGCGCTGGAATATAAAGATTAAGGCCTGGACTGATATTGGACGGGTCAGAAATATTATTGGCCTGAACAATTGCCTGCACAGTAGCTCCATAATTCTGTGCAATTTGCCAAAGGGTTTCTCCGGCTCTTACTGTATGGACGGAATCTGCCGTTGGAATTATTAATGCCTGGCCAATTATCAGCTGATTGGGATACTCCAATCCATTTACATCTATTATCCGTTGAATTGGCACACGATAATTGGAAGCTATCTGCCAGAGCGTATCTCCTCTTTTAACCACGTAAATGAGCATAACACAACCTCCTTTTTCACCTACTAACAATCTATGCAGGTTGCAAAGGAAGTGACCATGGCAAAATATGATCATATCTCATTTTACTTGAGCCTCAACTCAATTATTGACGCAGAGCCCTAAAAAAGACAGTTCTCTGATCACTAAAGAGTGTTTAGTGTTGAGAACTGTCCCTTATACACGAATTGCAAGCATCATTATTTTAGTGCTGCATCATTACCTGTCACAATAAGTTAAATTAGTACCTTGCACAATAAGTTACACTACACTCTTGCATCCAACGGAACGTAATTACGTCTGGGAGCAATGCACTTGTATGCCGGCCTTATTATCTTGCCACTGTTAACTATCTCCTCAATACGGTGAGCACTCCATCCGGCTATTCTTGAAACAGCAAATATTGGTGTAAACAGCTCGACCGGTATATCCAGCATCCTGTATACAAATCCTGAATAAAAATCAACATTGGCACTTACGCCCTTATACATTTTACGCTGTTTTTGTATTACCTTCGGAGCCAGCTCTTCTACTTTTGCATACAAGTTAAATTCATTTTCCAGTCCTTTATCTTTTGCAAGCCTAGCACAGTGTTCCTTTAATATAACAGCTCTTGGGTCGGAAACTGAATATACGGCATGCCCTACTCCATAAATCAAGCCGGACCGGTCAAAAGCTTGCTTGTTAAGAATTTTATCAAGATATGCGGTAATTTCTTCATCGTCTTTCCAGTCTTTTACGTTCTCCTTAATATCATCAAACATCTTAACAACTTTTATATTTGCTCCTCCGTGCTTCGGTCCTTTAAGAGAACCCAGAGCGGCAGCCATGGTTGAGTATGTATCAGTTCCGCTTGATGTCACGACATGAGTTGTAAACGTTGAGTTGTTACCTCCGCCATGCTCTGCATGAAGCACAAGTGCAAGGTCAAGAAGAGTGGCTTCAAGTTTTGTAAACTGACTGGTCGGCCTCAACATGTGCAGAATATTTTCCGCTGTACTGTAATCATCTCTCGGGCTGTGAATTATAAGGCTGTTTTTCCCGTGATAATGATTATAAGCCTGGTAGCCATACACTGCAAGCAATGGGAAGTATGCAATCATTTGAACACATTGCCTGACTACATTTTTTACAGAGTTGTCATCAGCTTTATCATCGTAGCTGTATAAAGCTAACACACTTCTTGACATAACATTCATAATGTCCCTGCTGGGAGCCTTCATAATTATGTCACGTACAAAGCTTCCGGGCAGAGTCCTGCATTCTGCAAGCAATTTTTCAAAATTCTCAAGTGAACTTCTGTCAGGCAGTTTTCCAAACAACAGCAAATAGCATGTCTCTTCAAATCCCATACGCCCGTCTTTAAGAAAACCTTCCACTATGTCATCTATATCTATGCCTCTGTAAAATAGCTTGCCTGGAATCGGTATCATTTCATTTTCATCTATTATATATGAATGAACTTCGCCGATTTCAGTCAATCCTGCAAGTACTCCTCTGCCACTGATATCACGGAGTCCCCGCTTCACTTCATATTTATTATATAACTCAGGATTTATACGACTGCAGTTTTCCGCCAAAACACTTAACTCATCGAACACCTCATTATCATATCTGCTATCCGGTCTGCCAACATACTTTTCAATTGCCATAACATCACGCTCCTTTTTATGTATTCAGTTTATATAAATATTTATATAATCAATTAAGATTATTTCCCTACACTGCAAATATAATCAATATATCCGGACAATATATTTCCAAACAACGGAGGGTATTCGGTAAGCAAAACATCAGGAATGCTATCAGTGACATTTGCATGCTGCTAACTTATTTATATTATTAATTATAATTATATATAATTATACAATATTTAATAGTTATTTGAAAAGCATTAATTTTGCCTATCCCATGATAATCAGGTCATTTTTTTTGCTTTCATTCTCTTTGATTTGAATATATATTCCGGATTTATTTCTTTCCAGCCTGTAAATTATATTTGCTATCTTGCCGGTCAAACTTCTCAATTCTTCTATATTTTCACGAATTCTGCTCCGCACGCTTAAATCAGTGAATATGTTGTCAAACCAAAAATCGACTGTTCTTGTCAATGAATCAATACCTTTCAATTCTACAGTACCCGAAAAGTTTACATCAGAAAGTTCTTTATGCAAATCTCTCAGCTGTGAATGTAATCTGTTAAATTCATATTCAGCATTGTCAATATGATTATACTTGGCCATATGACTTAGAAATCCGCCTTTTGCCCAAACATCATATGTAGCCCAACCTTCGGCACTTTCGAGATGTCTCATGGCGCTTTCTGCAGTACTTCTCACCCTCTGTGCCGCTCTGATTGCCTCATCCGTTTCAGCAAGTTGTCTTCTAAGCATGGCTGCTTCCTCTTCCAGGCGCCTGTATTCTTTGTAAATATTACTATTGGTGTCTTTTTGTATTTCCTGCTCACGCCTTCTTAACTCTGCTTCATAAATTCGCTTATCACGGTTCAGTGCATCAATTCTGCTTCTAAGTTCATCACGCTCAGCATATAACTCTTTTACTCTGTCACAGGCTTTATCATATTCCATTTTAGCTTTAATCTGTTCTTGCACTTCCTTGTCAAGCTTGCTCTCATATTTTCCAATAAGCCTTAATATAGTAGCAGACAGGGATTCCTTCTTCATACGCTCAACATCCCTGGATTCAGATTCATATTTATGCAATAATGAACTGACTTCACTCTCTGCTTCTTTTATACGCTTGCATAACTTTTCCATACGCTCCTGCAGTATCGGCAGTGTTGCCAGAGCATTTCTTATTTCAAGCAATTTTTCATTATCCACAAATTTTCTCCCCTTGGATTTATCAGATTTAAATCAGACCTCATATATAACTTATTTCTAATTCCGAATAATATAATATACATATTATACCATAAAATATAAAATCAGAATAAACTGTTAATGGTTAAAATATTCTTAATGAAAAAAGGCGGTTTGACAGTTCCAAGTGAAGTTCAAAAAACAATTCCATATTGCAATGCTGTAAAAAAGTTGATCAATATGCTTCTTGAAATGTTTCAAAAAGTTGCTCAACAAAAGATGTGACATGCCAATTTAAATTTTTGACATAAAAAATAATAAGGACATTTCTCAATTGCTTTTATAGCATTTATTGAGAACTGCCCTTGATTCTATAGACTAAATTTACTTTGATTCCATAGATTGAGTTTACTTTGATTTCATAGATTGAATTTGCTCTGATTCCATAGATTAAATTTACTTATTGAGATATGTAAAAAACAGCATATAAATCAGGTATTCTTCATTATAACGCTTTCAATAACATTGGAAACCTCTTCACAAGCATCACAGCATTTCTCCAGATCATTGTAAGTTTGGTTCCATGCTGCTACTTCCAGAAAATCTTTGCCGTTAACATACAAATCCCTCATTGCTTCTGTAAAAAGCCTGTCCCCTTCTTCTTCCAAAATGTTGATTTCTACTATTAATTTATGCAGTGTCTGAGATTTGCGGAAATTATGCAGCTCATCCAGTGCAGCTTTTAACGCATTGCAGCATTTTGCAACAACTTCTGTCATTTTTAATGCATATTCATTAACAGATCTAATGTTAAACATGTACATGTGCATAAGCACATCTTCAATGGAATCTGTCACATCATCAATGGCATCTGCCATAGCCATAATGTCTTCACGCTCGATGGGTGTTATAAATTCCTTAGCAAGTTTTCTTACCATCTTGTGTCTTGCTTCGTCTCCGCTATGCTCTATGACATGCATTTCCTTCATCTTTTCTTTCAACTCATCTACCTTGAAATTATTCATAATATTGTTCAACAAATTTGCAGCCTGACAGGAATAGCCTGCCAATTCAACGAAAGTCTCAAAGTAGTCCATCTCATTTTTACGAGCCATATTCCTATCCTCTCCATTAGTTTTATTTAATTCTTTCTTTTATTCATTCTTCTTATTCATTCTTCTGTTGCAGTCTTGCCGGATTCATTCCCGCAAGCCAAAACGTGGCAGCAATTAATATGAAGGTTTGAAAGCAAAGCCTGAATATTATGCATAAACTGCCCGTTTGCGAAGCAAACATATGACAAGGCGCAACGGCATAGTCTAGAATACCAGCATAAACAACCATGCCATCAAAAATCCCAGCAATCCGCATCCCGGGAATGTCAATACCCAGGCAATCACCATTTCCTTAACTACTCCCCAGTTCACAGAAGTTATACGTTTTGCTGCACCTACACCCATAATGGAAGTTGTCTTGGTGTGGGTCGTACTAACCGGCAATCCCAAAACTGATGCTGTAAATAGGGAAATAACCGCTGCCATGTCAGCTGAAAATCCCTGGTATTTTTCCAGCTTAACCATATCCATTCCAACAGCCTTTATTATACGATAACCACCTATGGAAGTGCCCAATGCCATTACAATAGAACAAAGTATAATAAGCCACATTGGAATTACAAATTCTGTTGCATTTGCTTGTCCCTGAGCCAGGAAAACGCTCAGCATAAATACCCCCATAAATTTCTGTCCGTCCTGTGCACCATGCATAAATGCCATACCTGCACCACTTGCTATTTGGGCATATCTAAATACTTCAACAGTCTTCTTTCTGTCGAAGCCTCTGCAAATAAATTCAACTGTTTTTACAACAAATACACCCATGAAAAAGCCCATTAACAGGGAAAGAACCAGACCATAGAGTACTTTTACCCATTCAGACGGGTTAACCCCTCCAATACCTCCCTGCAGGGCAATAGCAGCACCGGTTATTCCAGCAATCAATGCATGGCTCTCACTTGTAGGAATTCCAAACCACCAGGCTGCAGTAGCCCAAAGAACAATGGAAAAAAGAGCAGCACAAAGTGCTACAAGGGCATCGTGGGAATTCCCTCCAAAGTCTACCATATTATAAATGGTCTGTGCTACAGTTGCATTGAGAAGTGTCATTACCAGTACGCCTAAAAAGTTAAATATAGCTGCCATGATAATTGAAATTCTTGGACTCAATGAACGTGTAGAAATGCAAGTTGCAATTGCATTAGGGGCATCTGTCCAACCGTTAACAAATACAACACCTAATGTTAAGACGGTAGTAATTATTAAAGCCGGATTAGATATGAGTTGTTGCAAATAATCTGTAAGTGTAACTGTCATTAAATATCTTCTTCCTCCTAGGCTCCTATTTTCTTCTGTTCAGAAAAAATAAACACATTTTTGCGTAGTTTTGCAGTTTATCCAAACGATATTAGCATAACATTTTTTATATTAACTTGCAATAACATATTTATTTTACTTTTTTTCGACTCTTTTTTCAGCGGTTTCTTTGGCTATCTTTTTCACAATCTTGTTAGCAATCTTTTCGGCTATTTTTTTACGCGTATGTTTATTTTCTTCATATTTCGTAAATAATTAGTGTGTACAACATGTAAGAAGTTTGTGATTTGTATTTCTCTAGGAAAAATAATTGATATCTTATAGGAGGATTGTCAAATATGAGTGATACAAGAATAAAACTTGAGAAAAGAGACTTAGTCGGAGGAGGAAAAGCCAAGAGACTGCGCAGAAACGGGTATATACCCGCGGTAATATACGGTCAGGACATGACAGCTTCTCCTGCTCAGATAAAACTCCCGGATATAAAGCAGTTTCTTGCCCATCATGGCAAGAACTCCATTTTCACTGTTGAATTTGCTGCAGAAAATGATTTTTCTGCACTTATAAAGGATATACAGTATGATCCGGTAAAAAAAGACATCGTACATGTTGACTTCCAAAAAGTTTCGCTGACAGAAAAAATACATTATGAAGTTCCGGTAAAAGTAATAGGAAAAGGAAATGTTGAAAAAGACGGCAATGTAATTGTTTATCAGTTAGATAGTGTAGCTGTCGAATGTCTGCCGCAGGATATTCCAAGTTATATCGAAGCAGATATATCAAATATGACCGCAGGCCATAGTGTAACAGCAGGACAGCTTAAATTGCCACCGGGAGTAAAACTTATAACAGATCCGAACAGTGTAATTCTTTCAATCACCGGCGGAGGAAAGCTTGACGTGCAGGTGAATAAGGTGGATGAGCCGGTTGTACCTGTTGGTGAAGAAGGTAATGTACAAGCTGAAAGAGTTTAGTTCTGGAAGAGTTCAATGTTGAAATAATTCAGTGTTGAAAGGGCTCAATGTTAAAAGAATTCAATAAAGGAAAGGTGAATTTATGTCCCTAATGAGATATCTGTACAGCCGGTTAGCCGATCAAATGCTTGAGAAACTGGCTGATATGAAAATGGTAAAATCCCCGACTGCTGTTGATAACTATTCTTTTATCAAGTTTATGGGAATTGCCGAAAAGGCAAAAAACGGGAAACCGCTATATGAGCCTCTTGGCTCCACTTTAAATTTCCGTGACTTTCAGGACCTGATGTTTCTGCCCAGCATGTTTCCCCTTGCTGACGGCACTCCCCTTAATAAAAAAGTTATCATCGGCAAGAAATCTGAAAAGCCGATGGAACTTCCAGTGCCATTCATGATTGCCGCCATGGCATATGGTCCGTCTGTAAGCAAGAAAGTTAAGCTCGCTCTTGCAAAAGCTTCTACTGCTGTAGGTACTGCCACCAACTCTGGAGAGAGCGGCTTCCTTGCTGAAGAAAGAGAAATAGCAAAGCTCTATGTAGTCCAATACAACCGTGCAGGTTGGGGAAATGCCCCTGAGCAGCTGAAACAGGCAGATATGATTGAGATAAAAATAAGTCAGGGAGCCAGTGCCGGAGACGGTTATATTATGAGGCATGAACTGATAGGAGATGACCTCATGGAACATCTCAAGCTTGAGAAAGGGCAGGATGCTGTCATGCCTACACGCTTTCCGGACATAAACAATGAAGATGATCTGAAAAATAAGGTGGATGAACTTCGTGAATTGACAGGAGGCATACCGATTGCCGTAAAAATAGCAGCAGGAAATATTGAATCAGATTTGGAGAAACTGCTTTATGCCGGTATTGATGCCATCGTATTGGACGGGGCACAGGGAGAAACTGCCGGAAGTGCGGAAATTACAATAAATAACTTTGGTATTCCGACATTGTATGCACTTGTAAGGGCTGTCGAGTTCCTCGAAAAGAAAGGTGCAAAAGGCAAAGTCTCACTCATAATGACGGGCGGCTTCAGGGATTCCGCAGATATGCTTAAAGCCATTGCTCTTGGAGCTGATGCTTTTTATATTGGCTATCCGGTTGATATTGCTGCAGCTTATTCACAGTTCAACCGGCTTCCTCCCGGTTCAAAGCCTTCGGATTTATATCTGTATGACGGCAAACATACTGATCTGTTTGATGTAGAAGAAGGCGCAGATTGTGCGGGAAATTTCCTGAAAGCATTGGCTGAAGAAATGGACATTGCTTTGAGATGCCTGGGCAAGGACTCCATTCATAAATTATCAAAAGAAGATCTTGTTGCACTGACCAGGGATATGGCTGAAATTACCGGAGTCAAGCTGGCCTATAACATACATCAGCTATAAATCGGCACAGCATGTAGCCTTCATACAAGTGGCTAAAGCCTGGGGCTTCCGGCTGAATTTTATTTATCATTAAAAAAATTTCAACACCGGATTGCATATAATAATGCTTTCCGGGAAAAATATAATATATTTCTTAACATAGCCAAACAGCAATTCATAAATAATGGTTTTTCAGTAAATATTATACGGAGGTTACTATGGCAAAGAACAAATACAAGGTAAAGTGCATGGAGATGCCGATTGAGTGCCACGATACTGCAGCCTGGGCAAATGTCAGCAGTGTCAAGCCGGTATCAAAAGTAAACATCCCTGATGAGATACAAATCATGAATGCGAAGGAATACGTTGACTCAAACCAAAAATAGTTCAATTATATATTAGAAGAAAGCTATTATTGCAAAGCCCGTTCATTCACAGATGCAATAATAGCTTTCTATCTACATTAACAGTTCTCTTTGTATATTTTATCAATTATCAATAACATCCTTATATATTCACCAAATTTTCCGTATCCCAGCACTATTTTTTATCCGCAATTAACGGACACTCCGCTTCGGCCCCTATCACTCTCTATCATTCTCAGTCATACTCTGTCACTATATATCAGCTTCTATTGCACAGCAATACATTTGCATCTATTCCTATTTATTTCCATATATAACAACCCAGCATTTATTAATCTTTTTTCGAATATATATAGAAAGTTTCAATTAACTTATAGCGGGTGACATATTATGGATGGTATAAAAATTAGTCCGATTCCGACACTTGCCCAGACAAATTCATTCTTATCTGGACACTCCCCCGGTAGAGGCAATAAAAACGATAATAAAAGCAACTATAGAGGTCAGACATTTTATGACATTTATAAACAAATTTTGGAGACTCGAACTGAAAATGTAATGAGGAAATGGACACAGCAAAGTTATTTATACTTTATAAAATTGAATTAGCCTATATCTTGTTTACTTAGTAATTAAGTCTTTTTACTAAGTAGCTAAAGATATAGGCCTTTTTTATAAGGTTTTTAATTATTGCATTTTTTATCATTTATTTTTACTATTTTGTTTTTAATTGCTTATAGCTTATATGTTATTAGCACTTAATATAATGTTGTTAGCTCTTAATACAATGTTATTAGCGCTTAATATAATGTTGTTAGCGCTTAATATAATGTTGTTAGCGCTTAATATAAATGTTTTACGTTATGCCTTATGTTAATGCTTTTGGCTTGTCCGCTGAAGACAAATGCCTATACTAAAGCACATTGTACTCAGCCAATTTCTTATACCTTTCATATCTTTCTGCAGCATTCTTTTCCGCAAGGTCATACATGCCGTCTGCAACATCAGGAAATACATTCTTAAGCTGCGAGTACCGTACTTCTCCCTGTATAAATTCTTTAAAGCTGCCTGTAGGATCTTTTGAATCAAGAATAAAGGGATTCTTGCCTTCTTTCCTGAGATCCGGATTAAACCTGTAAAGATGCCAGTATCCGGCCTCTACAGCTTTGCGTTCTTCCATGATGCTTGTTCCCATTCCTGTTTTTATTCCATGGCTTATACATGGAGAATATGCAATGATAAGTGACGGGCCATTGTACTTTTCAGCCTCGGTAATAGCTTTTATAGTCTGATTCATATCAGCTCCCATTGCTATTTGTGCCACATAAATATAACCATAGGACATGGCTATAAGGCCCAAATCCTTCTTCTTCAGCTTTTTCCCGGCTGCCGCCAGCTTGGCAACACTGGCTGTAGGGGTCGCTTTGGAGCACTGTCCTCCTGTATTTGAGTACACTTCGGTATCCATAACAAACATATTTATATCATCTCCCATTGACAGGACGTGGTCCAATCCTCCAAAGCCAATGTCATATGCCCATCCGTCACCGCCAATAGCCCATATGGACTTCTTTATGAGGAAGTCTTTTCTTTTCATGATTTCTTCAATAAGTGCGTTACCTCTATAGTCATAATCTCTGAGTGCATCAAATATCTTCCTTGTCGCCGCTTTTGATGCTTCTCCGTCATTCATTGCATCAAGCCATTCTTTAAATGCCTCTTTAATTTTAGGTTCAATTGATGAATTAATTGCCTGTTCCATCAGCTCTGCCAATTTTTCCCTTATCTGCTTTACTCCAAGATACATGCCGTATCCGAATTCAGCTGCATCTTCGAACAGCGGGTTTATCCAGGCAGGCCCTTTTCCTTCTGCATTCGTAGCATAAGCTATTGAAGGTGCGGAAGCCCCCCAAATGGATGAACAGCCTGTAGCATTGGATATCATCATCCTGTCGCCAAATAGCTGCGTAAGGAGTTTTATATATGGTGTCTCTCCACACCCCGGACATGCGCCGTTGAACTCAAGCAAAGGTCTTGCAAACTGGCTTCCTTTTAAGGTGTTTATATCCATCAAATTGTCCTTTTCAGTAACAGTCATGGCAAATTCCCAGTTTTCTGCTTCCCTTTCAATTTCTTGTTGCGCAGGTTGCATAATCAACGCTTTTCCTTTTGCCGGGCAAACATCGGCACAGTTTGCACATCCGGTACAATCCAATGGCGCAACCTGGATACGGTACTGAAGATGTTCGAAGCCTTTGCCCATAGCCTTTTTAGTCAGGAAAGTTTCAGGTTTGCGGGCAACTTCTTCCTCGTCCAGCAGGAAAGGTCTGATAGTAGCATGAGGGCAAACATAAGCGCATCTGTTGCATTGTATGCATTTGTCAATTTGCCACTGGGGAATCATTGGCGCTATACCGCGCTTTTCATAAGCAGTGGTACCGAGGGGGAATGTTCCGTCTTCCATTCCGACAAATGCGCTTACAGGCAGTTCGTCTCCCTCGTGCCTTGCCATTGGTCTTTGTATATTCTTTACAAAGTCAGGCTCTTCTTTGACAGGCATGTCCTCTTCCTGTGCATCAGCCCATGATGCGGGAACTTTAACCTCTGCCAGCGCTTCTACAGCTCTGTCAATAGCTGCAATATTCATATCAACAACTTTCTGTCCCTTTTTGCCATACATTTTTTCTATGGAATCCTTCAGATAGCTCAGGGCTTTCTCAAATGGAATAATGTTGGCAAGTTTGAAAAAAGCAGCCTGCATAACCATGTTGATTCTGTTTCCAAGACCTACCTCGGATGCAATTGCCATGGCATCGATGGTATAAAACTTAATATTGTTTTTGGCTATATATCTTTTTATTGATGCCGGAAGCATTTCTTCCAGTTCATCCGGCTTCCAGGGACAATTGAGCACAAAAGTTCCGCCTTTCTTAAGTCCTTTAAGAAGGTCATACTGGTACAGGAACGATTTATTGTGACATGCCACATAATCTGCATTGTAGACAAGATATGGCGATCTCAGAGGCTTTGGCCCAAATCTGAGATGTGAAATGGTAGTACCGCCGGATTTCTTGCTATCGTAGGAAAAGTATGCCTGTACATGTAAATCCGTATTATCACCAATTATTTTGATTGCAGTCTTATTCGCACCTACCGTTCCGTCTGAACCAAGACCCCATATTTTGCAGCTTATTGTACCTTCCGGGGTAGTATCAATGTCTTCATCTTCCGGCAGGGATGTATAAGTTACATCATCTACAATTCCAATTGTGAAACGGTCCTTGGGGTTGTCCTGTTTTAAATTATTGAACACCGAAAGAATTTGCGACGGTCTGGTGTCTTTTGATGAAAGTCCATACCTTCCGCCAACGATCAATGGGCAGTTTTCATAAGTTTTAAAAGCTTTGACAACATCAAGATATAATGGCTCCCCAGGAGCACCAGGCTCTTTTGTCCTGTCAAGTACCGCTACTTTTTTAACGGTCTTTGGTATAACGCTCAGCAAATGCTTTTCAGAAAAAGGCCTGTAAAGGCGCACTATCACTGCACCTGTTTTTTCTCCCCTTGAGTTCAGATAGTCAATCACTTCAGAAATGGTATCAGTGACTGATCCCATGGCTATAATGATGTATTCTGCATCATCTGCACCATAGTAGTCAAATAATTTATATTTTCTGCCGGTAATTTCTCCAAGCCTGTTCATATAGTCCTGGACAATATCCGGTACTGCATTATAGAAGGGATTGGAACTTTCCCTTTGCTGGAAGAAGATGTCCGGGTTCTGGGCAGTTCCTCTTGCCACCGGATGTTCAGGATTCAGAGCCCTGTTCCTGAATTCCTCAATAGCATTATAATCAACAAGTTTTTTAATATCCTCATAATCAATTACGCCTATTTTTTGATATTCATGGGAAGTTCTAAAGCCGTCAAAAAAGTGTATAAACGGTATCCTTGACTTAATTGCCGATAAATGTGCTATGATACCAAGATCCATTGCTTCCTGCACATTGGCGGAAGCCAGCAATGCAGCACCCGTCTGCCTGCACGCCATGACATCCTGATGATCACCAAATATGGATAGTGCGTGTGATGCAACTGTTCTTGCACTTACGTGAAGAACACCGGGCAAAAGTTCTCCTGCCATTTTATAAAGGCTGGGAATCATCAGCAGAAGTCCCTGAGATGCCGTATATGTGGAAGCCAGTGCACCGGATTGAAGTGCACCTCTCATTGCAGCGGAAGCTCCCGCCTCAGATTGCATCTCAATTACTTTAACCGGCTGGCCGAATATATTCTTCTTACCGTGTGCCGACCATTCGTCTACACCCTCGGCCATGGGCGTAGATGGCGTTATTGGAAATATAGATGCAACTTCTGTCAATGCATAAGACGCAAGCGCAGCGGCTTGGTTTCCGTCCATAGTCTCCATTCTCTGCATAAAATTTCTCCTTTTTCATTAAGTTTTATTATTAAGCATATAATTTCATATTTGTTAAGCTGTTAATATAATGTAATAAACTAAAAATATTATTCCACTTATTTTTGATATATATTAAACAACGCACATTTCCATAAATAATATACTTTTACATTGATTTACCGGAGTTTTTACGAATAATTTTGATAAGGCTAATAATTTCGCAAATGCTGATAATTTTGCTGATAATTTATTTGTGAATTAAATAATTTTATTTATGATTTAATTGCTTATATGATTTTTAAATGGCAAAAAAAGACCATAGAAAGGAGGGTTTTGTACAAGACTATTCGAACTCAAGACGGATTTTTTTGCTTGATTCCTTGTCTCTTGCTCCAGGAGTATACAAAGCTATATCCATGCTTATGTTCTTTGAATCTTCAGACCGTTCAGCATCATTCTTCAAAATTTTATATTCCATTATATTATTAAATTTAACAGGAAAAATCATGCCATTTTTATCTATAATGCTGAATTCCAGCTTATTTATTTTCGAGTCTCCGGGATTTGTCCAGTAAGGATTGAAGCCAACGCCCAATATCCTGCCTTTTATCCCGTAAGCCGGAATTTTTAGCTCACATCCCTGACGGGCAAGATTTATGAGTGTATACTTTAGCCGTTCAATTTCATTGTAATTCATAACATCCACATCCTTAGCATCATCGCATTTACAAACAAAAATGTTTGCTTAACAAAAGCGCTCATTATAGTTTATGTTAACTCCATGCATCATGTTACTATATTTACTTTATTTCCCCCGCTAAAAAGCGCACAAAAAAGGGGTTGCAGCCGGAAATTTTATCATTCCGGGCCAACCCCCTGGCTATAGTCTTCGTCAGATATTAGTCAGATACTTGCATGCAAAACTATTTTATACTTATAGCCTCCACGGGACACTGCTGTTCTGCTTCTTTTGCAGAATCAATCACACTGTCCTGTATTTCATTTTCATCAGCCACTGCCTTTCCGTCATCGTCCATTCTGAACACTTCTGGACATATATCGTGGCAAAGTTCGCAGCCAATGCAAACATCCTTATCAACGTATCCTTTCATGCTTATCATCTCCAATCTTTTATGCCATAAATATTTCATTACGCCATAAATATTTGAATGTCATTGTCAGCATTTGTTATTCCGCCTATGCCGAAGGTTTCAACAAGCATCTTGGCAACATTAGGTGAAAGGAATGCAGGCAGTGTCGGTCCAAGGTGAATATTCTTCACACCGAGGTATAACAGAGCCAGCAGAACAATTACCGCTTTTTGCTCGTACCATGCAATATTGTATGTTATTGGCAGCTGATTAACATCATCCAGACCAAATGCTTCCTTCAGCTTCAGTGCAATAACTGCAAGGGAATATGAATCATTGCACTGTCCTGCATCCAGCACTCTCGGAATACCTCCGATGTCTCCCAGGTCCAGCTTGTTGTAACGGTACTTGGCACAACCTGCTGTCAATATTACTGTGTCCTGAGGCAGCTTTTTAGCAAATTCTGTGTAGTATTCCCTGCTCTTCATTCTGCCGTCGCAACCGGCCATTACGAAGAATCTCTTAATCTTGCCCGACTTAACAGCTTCAATTACCTTGTCAGCAAGGCTTATAACAGTGTTGTGGGCAAAACCTCCGATAATCTCTCCCTTTTCAATCTCAACCGGAGGAGCACATTTCTTGGCATGCTCTATGATTTCAGAGAAATCTTTTGCTTTTCCGTCTTCTCTATCAGGTATATGCTTCACACCTGGATAACCTACAACACCGGTAGTGTAAACCCTGTCTTTATAGGAATCCTTTGGAGGTACAAGACAGTTTGTAGTCATAAGGATAGGACCGTTGAAACTTTCGAACTCCTTATCCTGCTGCCACCATGCATTTCCATAGTTACCTACAAAATGACTGTACTTCTTGAAAGCCGGATAGTAGTGAGCCGGGAGCATTTCACCATGTGTATAGACATCCACTCCTGTACCCTCTGTCTGCTTCAGTAACTCCTCCAAGTCTTTAAGGTCATGACCGCTTATTAATATAGCCGGATTGTTTCTTACACCAATGTTTACCTTTGTAATCTCAGGATTTCCATAAGTTGATGTATTAGCTTTATCTAAAAGTGCCATAACATCTACACCGTATTTACCGGTTTCCATAGCCAATTTAACCAGGTCATCTACGGTAAGACTGTCATCCAGTGTTGCAGCCAATGCTTTCTGCATGAATCCATATATTTCATCATTGGTATATCCAAGGATTGCAGCATGATCTGCATATGCTGCCAGACCCTTTATTCCGTATGTGATAAGTTCCTTTAATGACCTGATATCCTCATTTTCTGTGCTCAAAATGCCAACAGTTGCAGCCTTTTGCTCAAATTCTTCCACACTTTCCCCATACCATACCGCTGCGTCATGTACATTTTCTCCTGCTGCCGCTCCGGTGTTCAGTAACTGGTCTTTCAGTTCATCCCTTAGTGCCAGTCCATCTTTTATCTTTTTTACAAAATAGTCTTTATCAAAGTTGACGTTAGTTACAGTGGAAAACAGGCCTTCAATAATAAACTTGTCAGCCTTATCACTCTTAATGCCTGCTTTTCTCAGCTCAACACTATATATTGAAATACCTTTCAGTACGTAGATTAACAAATCCTGAAGCCCGGACACTTCTCCGGTCTTTCCGCATACACCTCTCAATGTGCAACCTGTTCCTTTTGCTGCCTCCTGGCATTGATAACAAAACATACTCATAATATATTACCTCCTTAAATTTTCTTCATTGTGTAAATTTAACCCTGTTTTAAATTTAACTATTTACGGTAGTTAATTTTGTATCGCTTGTTTGTGCATGGTCATTATATTATAATAAAAATCAAAAATCGGTATCTAATGTTACGCTTTTCAAGAAGGTGGTAAAAATTTTTAAAAAAATTGATAAAGAGCTTGCAGGCTCCCCTTTGTTCCATGGAATTGAAGGCGACGAACTGGTATCCTTGCTGTACTGCCTGAAACCAAAAATTCGTATATATCAAAAAAACGAATATATAAAAATTGCCGGTGACAAGTTTGACAGCATAGGTATTGTTCTGCAAGGTGAGGTAACTGTTAATAAGGAAAATGTCGCCGGAAACCGCGTTATTATGACTATATTAAAGCCCGGGGACATGTTTGGTGAAACCCTTGTTTTTTCAAGACAGCCATACTGGATTGCAACGGTTCAGGCTCAGAAAAAATGTAAAGTGCTGTTTATAAAAGGAGAAAGCATCCTGGGAGAGTGTTCAAAACTGTGCCCCTGGCATAAAACACTTATTCAAAACATGCTCAATATTGTCTGTGAAAAGGTACTTGTGCTTAGCAGAAAAGTTGAATATCTTTCCATTACAAGCATACGTGAAAAGATATGTACTTATCTGCTTGAACAATATAAAAAGACAGGCAAGACCACTTTTATTCTGCCAATGAACCGTAAAGAACTGGCGGAATTTTTAAATGTCTCACGTCCTTCGCTATCGAGGGAAATGGGCCGGCTTCGCGATGAGGGAATTATCGATTTTCATATGGCTACAGTAAAAATAATTGATCTGGAACGGCTAAAAAAATAGCTTGCAATTATCGTTTTTATAATAATGGGTTATAATGATGGGCAGTACGAAAAAGGGACTTTCTCAGTCCCTTTTCTCGTAGAGTTTGACCGTCAGGGTTTCCTTCCCTCTGAGTATTCTGATAACAATAGGTTTTTTTCTGGTATTTACAAATTTGAAATCCATTGTGCCGTATGACACCGTTGCATCTTCACCTCTTTCGACATAGCCAACATCCTTTGAATGCACATGCCTCTCGGTTATCTTGAGTCCTGCCTCTTCTGCAGCATTGTACAAAGTTGTAGAAATCTGGCATATACCTCCGCCAATGTCATAATCCTTTTTTGGTCCATTTTCCGTCTTAACTATTATAGGTGCCTCTTCATATCCTTTTTCTTCTGTTCTTCTTCCTACAACAGCATTAAATGAAAATTCTTCGCCAGGGTTAATAACTTTTTTGTCAATCTTTTCAGCTGCCAGATCTATGTTATTTAGCCTGGACTTACTTTTATTAAGCAAGGGTGTAGAACTCTTGGCTATCAACTTAAGCTTACTCTCTGACTCATTTTCCTTTTTAGCCTTATTTTGAGCAGGTGCGGCTTCTTCTGGGATGTTGTCTTTTTGTATGGCTTTTTCTGCTGTGGTGTCATTGGGAATGACAGGTTCCTCAACAATCTCTACTCTTTCACCCTCACTGGCATTTAGCACAGCCTGTAGAGTTTTCTCTATATTTACTTTTTTCATCGAGGTGTTGTTTTTGTCCTGTTCATTTTTGCTCTCTTGCAAAATCATTTCCGCTTTATTTTCAGTTTTAGCTGCAATATTTCTGATAATTTCAAGGACTTCAGATTCTGTCATTCCTCCGACATTTTGATCTTCCAGGTAAACATTGTCTTTGACTGTTTTTTCTGCAGTTTCATCTTCGTTATTTACCTTGTCTTTTATTGCAGCACATGCGGAAAAAAACAGCATAATTAAAGCAGTAGCAGTTGCAGCTTTTAAATACGAAACTGCTTTAGATTTTTCATCCATACAAACACCTCCGTAAGTTTATTATAGGTGATATGGACGATTATATGTGTTGTTTTATTTTCTAAGAATGAAATCATTTGATACTTGAAGCTATAAGAATTGTTTATCTTCCGAACAGACCTACAATATACCAATTCATAATTTAAACAGATTTGTAATGTTATGTTAATATTTAAATAATGATATTATAGTTAATATATTCCTTTAATTTAAGCAATATAACCATTGTTAAAAATTAATACAATAAATATTATTTGAAATATTATTTAGTTTATTCACTCAATTGGCATAGTATTTTTCATTCAATTGGTATAGTTTTATTCATTTTTAGTGTAAAGCTTCTTCATTCCAAGAGCCATAAGGATCAGAGCTGCAAGTATATATACATATTCCTGAACTATAGCAGTACCAACCAGTGTTAATATTTGCAAAGTATCTACAACACCATCTGTCAATGTCATAATTATAGTGAGCAATGTCTGAATCAGGCCTCTTAATGGAATAGCGTATGCATCCATTTGTTCCATTATGCTTGAAATGTTTGATCCGGCCTTTCCATACATAAATACTGCTAAAAGAAGAGCAGACACTACTGCAGCTGCTTTATATGCTATTACAACCCACTGTGCCGGTTTCTGTCTTTTGGCACTTTTAACCCTTCTCACTTTTTCCATTACTTCAGTTTCGAAATTTTCCGGAGGATCCATCATTGCATCTGTCTCTACTGCTGACAGCACTTCCTTCATATTTGCAAAATTCAGTGCACATTTTTCACAGTCTTTAAGATGTTCTTCAAATATTGCATATTCAAGCTCATTATATTCTCCATCAAAAAATTTCATCATAAAAAGTTCAGCCTGCTCGCAATTCACAATTATCCCTCCTTATACTCACCCATCAGTTTCTTTCTAAGCATAAGTCTTGCTCTGTAGAGCCTGTTTTTTACAATGCTCATCGGCTCTCCAAGTACTTTGGTCATTTCCTCGTATGACAATCCACCCTGATGAAACAGTATAACGGGTATTCTGTATTTATCCGGCAACTCCGCAATTGCTTTCTTAATTTCTTCATTTCTTTCCTTTTCCACATACTTGGTTTCAGGGGTGTCAAAGCAGTTGGAAACATTCTCTGCTTCTTCAATAGGTACAAAGTCAGGTTTCTTCTTTCTTAATATGTCCAGGCACAGGTTGGTAGCAATCTTAACTGCCCATGTGGAAAATTTGTACTCAGGGTTGTAACGGTCCAATGCCCTGTAAATTCTCACAAAAGCTTCCTGTGAAATATCATAGGTTTGCTCCCAGTCACCAATCATATTATAAACAACACTGTATATTAACCGTTTATACCTCCCGACTATTTCAGCAAAAGCCTCCTCATCTCCATCAAGGCATTGCCTAATCAACTCCTGATCCGTTGACCCCAACCGCTTCTCACCTGCCTGTATGCAATATCTACCCTTATAAAATATCTGCCTTTATTCAATATCTAAATGTATTAAATATATTTTTCAATATATTTTACGATATTTTTTACATTAAGTCTGACTATATTCCTCTGCAATTTCATGTGCATATTTATTAAGAACTCCTATCTGGTCTGCAAGTTGTAAGACTGTATAACGTTCCCTGACTTCCTTGGCCAGCCTCAACCCACTCCACACCAAAGAAAAGTCTACTCCTATATCTCCCGGCACTCCAGGAGCACCTATCTTTCTCAGCAATCCTCCTACATCGGGTATTAAGTCAAACAATTCCCGAATCTCTGTTATAAGGTTGTCCCAACTTTTCTTCAGTTTTTCGATCTTTTGTGGCAACATCACATCTTCGGTTACGGAAGAAGTGTGCGAAGCAATCACATCTTCAGCCAGAACTCCGAAGTTCTTCAGAACGTCCTCCTTCCAGGCCGTATACTCCTCATCTGTCTTAATATGCCCTTCCAAACTGCTTTTGTCCATTTTAAAAATTTTATTATACATTAACAAAACAAGAGTTGTAGCCACACCCACTTTAATCCCATGGAGCGGACTTTTCCGGCCTTCCATAAGATGCCTCATTTCCCAGTAATGAGATACATGGTGCTCTGCCCCTGAAGCCGGTCTGGAGTTTCCCGCCATCTGCATGGCTATACCTGATAATATAAGCCCTTCAGTTAAACTTTGTACAGCCTGCCTGTTCCTTTTAACAAGGCCATCAACGCTTTCAATACAACGTTTGACCGCCCTGATTACCAGTTTTGAAATATCCGGGCAGTAATATTCATCATTTATCATACTGCTCAATTTCCAGTCAGCAAGAGCGGTAACCTTTCCCAGCATATCACCCACTCCTGCGGCAATCAGTTCATGTGGTGCTTCACTAAGTATATCGGTATCCCCTATTATAGCGATTGGAAATGTTGCGGAAAATGTCTTCTTAAATCCGTTTACAATCAAGGGTGAAACTGAAGATGCATAGCCGTCCATTGAAGGTGCTGTTGCTACTGCTATATAAGGTTTACGGAATTTAAAGCTGATAAAACGTGCAATATCATTTATCGTTCCCGAGCCAACAGCAATAATAAATTCCACATCAGGATCAATATCTATAAGCACTTTGCCAAGAGCCTTTTCATCAGCATGTACTTCATTGTCTTCAAAAATGCACATTTTCAATGCAATGCCTTTGGATGTCAAATCTCTTTCCAGTTCTTCTCCTGCTGCTTTCAATGTATTTATATCTGCAATAATAAGGGTCTTGTTTCCCATATCCAACTCACGTATAATATCGTATACCTTATGCAACGCCCCGCTTCCAAGTAATATCTTTTTTGTTTGTATTTCATGACATCTCCCGCATTTACACCTGTACTTAATACCTGTCAGTTCACTAATACCAAGATTGAGTAAATCTGTTTTCATTTTTGCCCCCCCTTTTATTATATTATAATAAATTTAGCTTCCGGGCTATTGCACAGTGGTATATATAGTTTGTATATTCACAGGCTTTTTGCTATAGTTAAATAGGTAGTAACAACAAAAATATCAGGACAATATTATGGAGGGTTAGTATATGGATCTGCTTTATAGTTCAAATGTAACGCTAACCGGCATTATTGCCAGCATCCTTGCCGGTATTGCTGCAGGAGTTGGTGCATTACCCCTGTTGTTCACAAAAAATGTTTCAGACAAACTTCTGGATACAATACTTGGCTTCTCAGCAGGAGTTATGCTTGCCGCTACTTCTTTCAGCCTGGTAATACCTGCAGTGGAATACGGCGGTGGCGGCCTTAAAGGGATACTGTTAACTGCATTGGGTATAATTTTAGGCGCAGTTTTTCTTGATGTCATCGACAAATTTTCTCCCCATGTACATACAGTTCTCGGCAATGAAGGCTCAAAATCCAAATTAAGCAGAGTATGGCTTTTTATAATCGCCATTACCATTCACAACTTTCCGGAAGGTCTGGCAGTAGGTGTAGGATTTGGTACTGGAAATACCTCTGACGGCCTGTCTCTTGCAATAGGTATAGGACTTCAGAATATGCCTGAGGGTCTTGCTGTAGCATTGCCCCTGCTACATGAAGGTTATTCGAAATCCAAAGCGTTATTAATAGCATTTATAACTGGCCTTGTTGAGCCAATAGGAGCACTTTTTGGCATAATACTGGCCCAGATTGCCCGTCCCGTTCTTCCCGTCGGGCTGGCATTTGCAGCAGGTGCAATGCTTTTTGTTATAAGTGACGAATTAATTCCCGAAACCCACACTAAAGGATTTCAAAGAATTGCTACTTATGGGGTCATAATAGGATTTATAGTAATGACTGCCCTCGATTCCCTGATTTGACAGTTTGTATTTTTCACTGGTTATTGGTCAATTTAAACTGTGAAAATTTCAGATATCAACATTTTTTTGGCAATTTTCGTCTACAGTAATTTCTGTAACCAGCGTGGGGTTTTCTATTTCATCTATGGTTATTTGCAGAATTTCTTCCAATGAAGCCCCACCTGAAATTACTCTTGTAAATTCATTAATTGCACTAATGGAATTTCTGTCTTCAGAATATTTTCTTATAATCCTTTTTATACCATTGTATAGCCTGTCTTCTTCATTGGCGTTTATTTCATCCTTAAACATTTCCGCAAAAATAATGGGAACATTGCATGAGTTTTTCTCAAAACTTTCCAGTTTATTCACAGCTTCAAGTATCTTTGACGAATATTCCTTGCTGATAACAATCCCTCCGTCTCAAACACATATAATCTTTATTATTATCTCATCAGCAAGTATAAATTATTACAATTTATTTTTTATTTAATCTTCTTTTATCCAGCACACTACCTACAGAAATTCCTGTTACAATCATAATACCTGTTAAGATAAAGCACAGGGCATTATTGCTTATAGAAAATCCAATTGCTCCAAAAATACCACCAACAGCCATTCCTGTCAGCAAACCTATTTCCGAACAGGTATAATCTCTCATTTTCAGTCCTCCTGCTGTCTTTTTTTTGTTATTGAATTAACAAACTTTAACAAAAATAACACGTCAATTTACTATTTTGACGTGTTATGTATGAAAAAAGTTGCATAGAACGAAATATCACAAAATTCTTTTATTTTTATGCTGCATAATTGTAATTCATGGGATTATCTTATGAATGTTTCAATGTTTTTTATATGTTTTTCCTGTTCTTTTATTATTTCAGACAGCATTTTATATCCTTCAGTTTCAATATAATTGTATTCTCCTACAAGCAAACCCTGTACACTTAATGTAATTGCCAGGCTGTCTTTTTCATAATCCCTGGCATATTGCAACAGCTCTTTTACACTGTTAATGTTAAAACTACCGTGGCGTTTTGAAAATTCCATAAACAATTTTGCGGATTTATCATATATATCAATACTGATGTCATGGTTCTTACCACTGTTTATTATATTATTCTTCATATCTTCGTAAAGTTTCATATACCTGTTCTCTTCTCTTGCCAGAACACGTGCTGCAGTCTTGCTCTTTTCATCAACTCTGCCATTGGATACAACTCCCATGTACAGGTTGTAAGCAGCTTTTTTCATGGCTATAAACTTTTCCAGTAAATCTGCAACATTATATGCCATAAATTGTCTCCTATTACTATTATTGTTCAACAAATACTTTATTCCACAATTCATGCTAATTTTATATGATAATATAAATGATTGATAGATTACAATAATATAATTATTTTTTGTATAACTTCTTTATTATGCTTATTAAATACACTTTTTAGAATTATCCAAAAAATGCCTTCAATTCCCGAAATCAGCCCATTAGAAAAAATTCAATAAAAAAAGACTTGTATAAATAACCGAAATTATTTCATACAAGTCGGGAAAAACGCGGGAAATATATAACTTTAAACTGTTTTCTCCATTTTTCCCTTTACAATCTGTCTTTTTTCTTTATTTGAGCCTATTTTTAACTTCTTTTCACTTTTGTCCTGTATTTCACCCTGATCAATTTCACCCGCTTTCAGAAGCGCAATCTTTGCCAGCACAGGCCCAACCAATTCATATATAAATGTTGCACCAAGTACTATTGTCCTTATGGCAGCACCATATTCCGGCAAAACATTCTGTGCGACAATGGAAAGACCTATTGCAACTCCTGCCTGTGGAAGCAACGTAATTCCAAGGTATTTCTGGATGGTCTCAGGCATGCGCAGCGCTTTTGCTCCAAAATAAGCTCCACAAATCTTTCCGGCAGATCTGAAAATTACGTACGCTATACCTATCAGACCAACCTTCTTTAATATTTCTATATCAAGACTTGCACCGGAAATTGTAAAAAACGCAACATATATTGGTGGTGAAAACCTGTCCACCAATGCGAAAATTTTCTCGCTTTTTTTCATCATATTGGTTATCACCGCTCCGGTAGTCATGCAAAGCAAAAGAGACGAAACATTACACAGGTTGGCCAAAGCCACATCTAAAAGTATAATTGCCAGTATCATAACCAGCCTTTTCTCATCATCCCTTGCCCTCGGCAATGTTAGCGACAACAGCATGCCTGAAGCAAGTCCAATCAGGACAGCAAGCAAAATTTCCCATATAGGGAGAGCTATAGAAGCCAGCAGTGAACTGCCCCCTCCGGAGTGCATTAATGACTGGACTGTAGTTGCTGTAATGCCAAATATGATAATACCTATAGCATCATCTATAGCTACCAGAGGAAGAAGCACATTTACCAGCGGGCCTTTAGCCTTATATTGCTTGACTACCATTACTGTGGCGGCTGGAGCTGTAGCAACGGCAATTGCTGCCATCAACAAACCAAAAGAAACGGATCTGCCAAAAATCAAAATCATTGGCAAGGCAACAGCTATATATGCCCCCAGTGCCTGTATCACCGTTAAAGAGATAATATTTGACCCAAGTTTCTTTATGTGCTTGAAACTAAACTCGCTTCCTATGCTAAATGCTATGATTCCCAGCGCGGCTTCTGATATAATTCCCATGTCTGAAACTACGTTCTGAGGTATAAGTTTTGAAATTCCCGGTCCTATAATAAGACCGGCAACAAGATATCCCGTTACATCCGGAAGCTTGGCATAAGAAGCAAGTTTTGCAACGAGAAGTCCCGATATCATTACTATTGATATATACAAAAGCGTATTCACTTTTACATTTAACCCTCTTTCTATATTACATTGTGATTCTATGTTATTTACAGTTTTATGTTATTTATAGCTTTATGTTATTTATAATTTTATGCTATTTTCAATTTTATGTTATTAACAATTCTATGTAATTTACGATTCTATGTTATTATTTTTTATTCCTTCGATTCTGGTTATAGGTACTGTCAGCACAATACCCGCATCAGGCTTGTTCAAATCGCCCACTACATCTTTAATGCAGCCAATGCAGGTATCTACCTGCTCATCTTCAAGGGCAACAAAAATTGTCCTGTTATGGGGTCTCACTTCATTAAGCATGAGCTTCAGTGAACCGAAAATCGGTATTTGGTGATTGCCATTGGACGCAAGTTCTCTTGCCATCCCTGTACTTTCCAAAATAGTCGCACCTTTGATTCCCGCTTCCAGGAAACTCTCCAATAAGTCATCAAGTAGCTCTTCATTGTTTAAAACATATATCAGGAGCTGCATAATCGCACAACCTTTCTTTTTTTATTGTTTGGCCTTTTTGTTGTTTAACCAGGATTTGATCCCGGCCTGGTATTTATTAAACCTTTGCATAACAGTTAAATAACAATTGTTAAATACTGCCGGCCAATGATTATCTCATTTCTAAAGTATACCATACGCAATACTTGGTATCAAACTGGCCAAATGGCGGGTTTAATTCTCAAAAAAATAGTGGAGACTTCTTAAATAAAATCTCCACAGCACTTTATACTTACTTTTTGTTGCTTTTATCCACAAAATTATCGCTTTTATCCTCAAATCCTTTTTTATTATTTATTATTTTCTTTCCCTGCATCTATTAATACTTTCCATTAGTCTTTCCACTAGTAGCATACAAAACTCTGGATATCTTCAAGATCCACACCAAAGTAAACCCACCTGAAACCAGTCCATCTCCATCCGGCTGCAGACCTGTTGCCTACAAATACAAGCCATGCCCAGAACTGCTGGCCGTTACGCAGCCACAGGTATACAAATCTGAAACGGCATGGTCTTATTGCACCTGGATCAATGGCAAAGACTCCAACTCCCGGGGTTTGAGCCTGAGTCTGCTGAGGTACGAATGATGGTGGAGGTCCGGACGGCGGACCTTGCTGCTGCCCTCCTCCTGGTGCTCCAAAAGGCGGTGCGGGAGGCTGGAAACCTGGCTGCTGGAAAGGAAGGCCAAATGGCGGCATACCCTGCTGTCCTCCAAAAGGCAGACCAAAAGGCAAACCTGTCTGCCTGTCATAATAATCATAGCTGTCATAATTATCATAATCGTAGTAATTGCACATAAATTATTCCACTCCTCAAACAAATAAGTTTTAGCCGGTTACTATACTACATATTATGATAATTGACGGAATAAGTTTCCATAAAACAGCCATGACAGCGTCTGACACAGGAGAATTAATGAAAGCCGGGAATCGCAACTTTTATTTTGTTGCATAGGCTTCGGGCTTTAATATTCCTATATAAGGCAGGTTACGGTACATTTCGGCATAGTCGAGTCCATAGCCTACCACAAACTCATTCGGAATTTCAAAACCAACATAATCAGGATTAATAGGTTTAACCCTTTGAGATGGTTTGTCCAGAAGACAGCAAAGTTTAATACTGTTAGGTTTGCGGGATTTAAGAATTTCTACAAGATAATGAAGTGTCAGCCCTGAGTCGATTATATCCTCTACAATAAGCACATCTTTACCCTCAATATTCTCCTCAAGGTCATGAATAATTCTGACAACACCTGATGATCTTGTACCGCTCCCATAGCTCGATACGGCCATAAAATCCATACTTAGAGGCACTTTTATCTCCTTGGCCAGATCTCCGTAAAAAAGCACAGCTCCTCTCAGTATTCCAACCATAACAATACTTTTGCCTTGATAATCTTCATTTATTTGCTTTGCCAGCTCTGATATCCTTTCCTGAAGCTTCTCCTTAGGAATAAGAATTTTTGCTATGTTTTCCTCTAAACTATACTTCATATCTTCCTCCAAATTATACTTAAAAATATTGTTTAAATAATAATAATAAATATATCATACATTTTTAATTATTAACAGTATATACTTCAATAACAGTATACAGTTCGTATTCATACATCTGTTACCAAATAACCATAAAATAACTAAAATTATTTAAAAATATAAATTCCTTTAGAAAAATATGCTATAATGTTTTCTGGATTTGAATATATTTATTTATATGCCTTTTATTCTGATTATTTATTCAAATCTTTATATAATTGATTTTGGAGGTAAACAAATGAAGCGAATGGTCGGAACTACTGTCAGAGGTATAAGGGCTCCTATTATTAAAGAAGGAGACGATCTCGTTAATATTGTAGTAGATTGTGTAATAAAAGCTGCTGAGTCAGAAAATTTTTCACTCAGGGACAGAGATGTTGTAGGCATTACAGAATCACTTCTTTCAAGAGCCCAGGGTAACTATGCCTCAATTGATGATGTTGCTGCAGATATAAACGAAAAGTTCAGCGGAGCTATAGGAGTAATATTTCCTATCCTTAGCAGAAATAGATTTGCAAATATATTCAAGGGCATTGTAAAAAGCGGAAAGAAAATATACCTCTTTTTAAACTATCCATCAGATGAGGTAGGAAATCATCTTATGGATCCGGACATGATGTACAATTCAGGAGTCAATCCCTATACTGACATTTTAAGCGAAGATGAATACAGAAAGATTTTTGGGAAAAAGGTTTTGCATCCTTTTACCGGGGTAGATTATGTTGAAATGTACCGTGAACTTGCAGGCGGCGATAACATTAAAATCTACCTTACAAATGATCCGAGAACAGCATTAAAGTATACAAAGGAATTTCTTGTGGCAAATATACACGAGAGATTCAGAACAAAGAAAATATTGCTGGATGCGGGAGCCGAAAAGGTTTATTCTCTTGATGAAATTTTATCCAAACCCGTTAATGGAAGCGGGTTCAACCCTGACTACGGACTTCTTGGCTCAAACATGGCAACAGATAATAAACTGAAACTTTTCCCCAGGGACTGTGAAGAATTCGTTTATAAAGTTCAGAGTGTCCTGAAAGAAAAGACAGGAAAGCATACTGAAGTTATGATATATGGTGACGGTGCCTTTAAGGATCCTGTCGGTAAGATATGGGAACTTGCCGATCCGGTTGTCTCACCGGGATATACTGAAGGTCTCAATGGAACTCCAAATGAAATTAAAATAAAGTATGTGGCTGATAATGAACTGAACGGTCTACAGGGAGAAGACCTGGACAATGCCATGAAGAGAAAAATAGAAGAAAAGAGCAAGGATCTTGTTGGAAGTTCCGAATCTCTTGGAACCACACCAAGGCGTATTACAGACCTGATCGGCAGCCTTTGTGATCTTACAAGCGGAAGCGGTGACAAAGGTACTCCAATAGTTCTTATACAAGGATATTTTGACAATTACGCAAGTGAATAAGATATATGCTGAGTGTGCCGGCATTCCGACAACAGTGCGTAATGCCGGCCAAAGCCATCCAAGCAAACCGCTTTATTTTAAACAAACCGCTTTATTACTATTGAGATTCTGTCTTTTCTCGTTTTATTACCTATCTCTTCCAGAACAATTCGCCCTTTGCCCTTAACAGATATGGTATCTCCTTCTTTGACCTGGGCAGACAATTTCTCTTCAGGCTCCCAATTTACATATACCCTGCCGGATTTAAAAAGCGGGGCAACTTGATTTCTTGATATTCCAAAGCCGTTGCTTACTATGCAATCAAGTCTTAACGAAGGCACAGTGCATCTGATTTCTTTTGTTTTTGGTTCAGGTACTCTTAAGTCATCTACTTTTCCTTTACTGACAGAGACGCCTGTATTGCCTACTTTATTGAGATTGTACAGTATATAATCTGCAATTTCCTTCAGAACAATAACACTGCACGATCCACCTTCTACGATTATGTCACCAATTTTCTCCCTCTTAATCCCCAGTCCCATCAAAGAACCAAGGTAATCCCTGTGCGTAATGTTGCTCTCTCTTTTCAGTTCAATATTTATAATACACAAAGGAGTCTCTTTGCTCTGCTTCGATAAAGCAGATAAATGGCCAGGTTCAAATATGGCAATCTTCCGCTCAGCCCCGTTATATCCGCCGTCAAATCGGCATTCTATACCCTTTACACTACACATTGACCGCTCAACAAGCCTGATTTGATAGGGATCAAGGAAATCAGTCCAGGCAACGGTCCGGGATTTTTCTGCGCTGACTGCCTTATCAAGTACTCTGGCTATAAGCATCTTGTCATCAATATTATTTAATTTGTCGAGTATATTTTTCCTGTCCAGCATTGCTTTTTATCTCACCAATTTGTTTTATCTTTATCATATACATTTTTAATTCAGTGTTTCCTATCCTGTCTGTCATACCATATTTTTCATTCTGTCTGGCATACCATATTTTTCATTCTGTCTGGCATACCCTGTTTCTGCTTTCGTTCTTTAAATATGCCTCAATATTTAATACTACTTCATTTACCAGCCTTTTTCTCGCTTCAAGACTTGCCCATGCTATGTGGGGGGTTATGAACAGTCTGTCTTTCTGCTTTATCTTAAGCAGGGGATTGTCACTTTCAACAGGCTCTTTCCCAAGAACATCAAGAGCTGCACCTGCGATAATTCCTTCATCCAGTGCCCTGGCCAGGTCTTCTTCGTTTACTATTCCTCCCCTTCCGAGGTTCAATAACACGGCGTGCTTTTTCATTTTGCCAATCCTCCGGTAATCTATAAGGTTTCTGGTTGACTCATTCAGAGGCGCATGAATTGAAACTATATCCGACTCACTTAAAAGCTGATCCAGCTCAAGTCTTTCATAATCGGCATTGTTGTTTTTGCCTGAAGTTGAATAGTAAACAACACGACACCCAAAAGCCGTAGCAACAGCAGCAACTGACCGGCCTATTGTACCAAGCCCGATAATCCCCCAGGTTTTCCCACTCAGTTCCCAGAATGGTTTATCAAGGTTGGTAAAAATGTCGTTTTTGGAATATTCTCCTGATTTTACATAATTGTCATAATACCCCAGATACCCCATAAGGTAAAACAGCATTGCAAACGTATGCTGGGTTACACTCATTGTTGAATATCCCGCTACATTTGTCACGGCAATATTTCTGGAACGGGCATATTCCAGGTCAATGTTATTTGTGCCTGTTGCAGTTATACATATAAGTTTTATATCAGGTGCATGCTTCAGATTAGATTCATTTAGAATCACCTTGTTGGTAATAACAATATTCTGATCCTTAATTCTCTCTATTACTTCTTCGGGTTTTGTGGTTTCGTATATCGTAAATTCTCCTAATTTATTAAACACCGTCAGGTCAACATCATTGCCAAGTGTTTTAGAGTCAAGCAAACATATCTTTAGCATCTTATCACCTCTTATCTGAATTATATCTGCACTTATATTCGCATCCCTATTTAAATTCGCATCACTTATTTATCTGCATATCGCTTATTTATCTGCGCACAACTTGCTTATCTTCGTATCACATATTTACCTTCGTATCATTTACTTATCTGTGTATTACTTATTTATCTGCGTTCCGCTTACTTATCTTTGTATCATTTACTTACCTTCGTATCACTTTTTAATCTGCGTATGACTTATTCGTTACTTGAACGACGGGTACGGCAATAAGCCTAAGCATCATTGGCACTGGCAGTTAAAGGTAATTTTCAATTATGTATTTTTCCACCTCAGGCCTTTAGGATAATGATTTTTTAATATACGGTCCGTCAGTTTTCCCCATCCGATCGAATATCCGTCCACCTCTACCAGATACCAGCCTTTCGGACCTTCCGCCTCCAAAGGTTCACCTTTTAAATATGCCGTTATCTCATCAGAATCTGCACTCAGATTCAATTTATATTTAACCTGTTCTCCCTTTATGGAAATCCCCAGCGCATGAGAAGGCTCAAAACGGTTTTTCTTGATAGTTCCCAAATGCCACCCCGGACGAACCACCTTAAGATTTTCCAAAGCCAGCATTTCCTCAGGTATGATATATAACTGTTCACCAAACAATACATATTTTCCTTCAGGTATAAAGCTCAAAAACTCCTCCGCAAAGTGGTAATAATCCTTCAGCAGTTTTCTGTCCAATGAGGTGTGTAAATATTTCCGGTTTACCCGCGCAATCCCGCTTGCCCGCTCGATACCGCCACCAGTTCCCTCGCTTATGTCTTTTTTTCTTAATACTGCTATAAAATGGCCTTCCCCCTGTAACTTATGGGGCCAGATGCGGATAGTCTTTTCAATGTTTTCAGCCGCATCTGCAATCCAGTCAGCCCTGCCTCTGTCAAAGCCTTCGTAAGCTTGAATGTCCTCCACTTCAAACTCCGGACTGGAATTAAGAAATTTGCTTATCACTCCTTCATTTTCTTCCGGTGAAAAAGTACAGGTTGAATATATAAGTCTTCCTCCCGGGCGCAGCATACTGCCGGCGTGCTTAAGTATATCCAATTGCCGGGAAGCGCACATGGCTACATTTTCCAGGCTCCACTCTTCACAAGCCTGGGGATCTTTACGAAACATCCCCTCTCCGGAGCAGGGAGCATCTACCAGAACCCTGTCAAAATAACCTGGAAACCTTTGTGCCAGACGTTCAGGGGTTTCATTGGTAACCACTGTGTTTCTTATTCCCATACGTTCAACATTTTGAGAAAGAATTTTCGCACGTGCCGGATGGATTTCGTTGGCAAGCAAAAATCCTTTTTGATTCATTTTTGCAGCTATGTGGGTTGTTTTACCTCCAGGAGCTGCGCACAAATCCAAAATCTTCTCCCCCGGCATAGGATCTACCATCTCTCCTACAGCCATGGCGCTGGGTTCCTGGATATAGTATAAACCAGCCTCATGATAAGGGTGTTTTCCAGGCCTGTCGGTATCTCCATAATAAAACCCTTCTTGTGTCCAGGGAATTTTCTTTATGGTAAACGGACTTTTATCATGGAAATCCTGCACGGATATTTTCAGGGTGTTAACCCTAAGTCCCTGATTTCTGTTTTCTTCGTAGCTTTTTATAAAATCCTCAAACTCGTCTTTAAGCAGTTCTTTCATTTTTATTATAAAGTCTTCCGGCAAATGCACACCCAATCACCCAACCTTATTATCAACCTCCAGGACCCATTTATACTTATATCTTGCTAACAATAAGAATTTGCCTGTTTGTGGTATAATATTAATATTATAATTACTAAACAGGAGGATTGCAAATGAGGGACAGCTATCCGAAATTTATTCAGGACTTAAAAAAATCCGATCCAAAGTTTTTTGAACAAATAGCAGAAATATTTGAACTGGCAATGGCCCCGGGGGAGCTGGACTCAAAGACCAAGATATTGATAGCTATGACACTGGACGCTCTTAGCGGTGCGAAGGAAGGGGTCAGGTTGCTATCCAAAGTTGCCCGCCATATGGGTGTATCTGACAATCAGATTGCAGAGGCCTTAAGAATAGCATATTTAGTTGCCGGCAATACAGTTCTTGCAGCTTCCAATGCAGCATTCAGTGAAAGTGATGACTAATCAGGCATCACTTTCTTACCCTTGCAACCAGTCCCTTATTCGCTTTTTGCAATTCCTTGCTTGTTATGCGCACCAAAGAATATGGAGAACCTCCTCCGGTATATATAATATCCTTTTCCAAAACTTTAGGGTCTATTATATATGTAGCTTTATAGCCAAAGGAAGGAACTCCTCCACAGGGGTAGCCTGTCTTTTCAAGAATCTCATTTTCATTGGCAATTCGCGGTGTGTCAGTATTTAAAGCCTTTCCCACTCTTGACATGCTTACCCTGTCTTCACCTTTTACGATTGCTACAATCAAGTTATCATTATCATCAATCATACATATGTTTTTTACAAGATCTTCAGGTGGTGCACCTACAGCTTCTGCCGCCTCCTGGACAGAATGACATGATTTTGAAAATATTATCTGTTCTGCATCAATACTGTTTTCAATAATATAATTTTTAAGTTTTTCCTCGTATGCTTTCATATTCATCTTCCGTCTTTTCCTTTCCTTACAGGCCGCAACAGAATCAACCTGTCCGAAATGATGCAGTGCAAGCCACTGCCACATTTGTATGAATATTTTCTGTTCTGATATTTAACTACCTGTCCATTATATACCATATTATGCAGTCAAACAATATTATCCCAAACACTTTATCCATGACGTTACAGGACTTGGTTTTATATAACATGGTTTTACAGAGCATAATTTTATAGAACATGATTTTGCAGTATATTTATTTTCGCTTATTTCTAGTTTTTAGTTTCGTTACTGTTATAAACTTTATTTAACAAATCTGTCATGCTTATTGAGTCATATTTTACTCCTGCCAAATTTAATACCATTTGGGCCTGTATAAGCGACTTGACCTTGTGATCATCAATAGAACCTACCAGCAGCATTGCTTGCTTCATCTGCTTATCGATGCGCAGCCTGTCATATAATTCAGTTGCTCTTTTCCTGGTTTCACCGGCCTGTTTGAAAAAGAGCCCTGCTACGCTTGATATTGCAACTCCCGGCAGTGATTTCAAAACCACCTCAAATTCACTCGATGTACTTTTTGAAAATACCATGTATGCTATTATTCCAAAGCCAATTGCTGCTGCAACGACGCTGAAATAAAACTGAATACCTGCCTGGCTCAATGCTTGTTTGTGATAACTGCTTATAAGTTCCTCAATCAGGCTGTTTTTCATTAGATCTTTATTAACATCTACCGGGTCATCACTTGCTACTTTGGCAATTCTTTTTATTAAATCTTCGCTTTCCTTTTTTTGTTTTGATAATTTTTCAGAAAGTAATGAAACAGTAAGTCCTGCTATACAAACTACAGCTCCAGATATTGCTGTTATTAATAAGTCCGGCAGCGCTGCCATGATTCATTCCCCCCTATATGCCATAATTGCCCGATATTTATCTGCGCCAATTAAGAAATAATTAAATCTAAATAAATCACTTATATAGAATCTCTTATTACAAAACCTCTTATTATAAATCTCTTGCCTAAAATCTCTTACTATTAAAGTAAATAGCTTTTTGCATTGGTTTTTTATCAATTCCTCTGTATTATTCTATGAAACAATAAGCAGCTTCAGAAACGTTAATTGCTCGCAAATTTACACCTTAAGAAATTTTAACTTGTGGTCCTGGTGACAGGCATGGCCATATGGCCAGTCATATTACTTACTGAAGCTAAAGTACATTGAATTGAAATACAATTTATTTTCCATTATAATTAATTATGTCAATCTAACGCATAGGAGGGCATAAAATGGCTTGTGAATCAAAAATAAACTGCACTTGTACATATCCCTGCTCACGTCGCGGAAAATGCTGTGAGTGTGTTGCATATCATCGCAGGAGCGGAGAAGTCCCAGGCTGCTTCTTTTCAAAAGCAGGTGAAAAGACCTATGACAGGTCAATTGAAAACCTGTACAGAGACTATAAGAAGAACGGTTAAACAGCAAAAAAGCTTAAATAGTCGTAACATGTCAGTTAATGTTACGACTTTATTTAAGCTTTTGCTGTGTTCGCCCCCGCGCTACGGCTCGGCTTACTGCGCAACAGCTCGGCTTACTGCGCAACGGCTCGGCTTACCTGTGTTTAACCCGCTTCTTCAGCATTGTCATTTTCAAACTGGCTGTAATAGAGCTTTGCATAGAAGCCTTTCTTTGCAAGGAGCTCCTTGTGTGTGCCCTGCTCCACAATATCTCCATGGTCCATAACGAGAATCAGGTCCGCATCACGTATTGTTGAAAGCCTGTGGGCAATTATAAAGCATGTACGGTTTTTCATCAGGTTCTCCATAGCCTTCTGGATCTGGACTTCAGTTCTGGTATCAACTGAGCTTGTAGCCTCATCGAGAATAAGAATTTTCGGATCCTTTAGTACGGCTCTTGCTATAGTTAATAGCTGCTTCTGACCCTGGGATATATTTGAAACTTCCTCATTCAACACCATATTGTAACCATCAGGAAGAGTATGGACAAAGCTGTCAACATGGGCGGTCTTTGCAGCAGCAATAACCTCCTCATCTGATGCATCAAGCCGTCCATAGCGGATATTTTCCATTATGGTGGCGTTGTATAGCCAGGTGTCCTGCAAAACCATGCCGAACATTGAACGTAAATCACTTCGCGTAAAATCCCTGACATCATGCCCGTCAATCAGGATGGCACCGCCATTCACATCATAAAAACGCATAAGAAGTTTAACTATTGTTGTTTTACCCGCACCTGTCGGTCCTACGAGTGCCACCTTTTGGCCAGGCTTAACATAAGCTGAAAAGTCGTTTATGATAATCTTATCGGGACTGTAACCAAAGCGGACGTTTTTAAATTCAACGCTGCCCTTAACGTCTTCAAGCTTAACAGGGTTTGTAGTCTCAGGAACCTTCTCCTCTTCATCCAGAAATTCAAATACACGTTCTGCTGCTGCAGCAGTTTGCTGAAGTATGCTTGAAATATTAGCAAGCTGTGCTATAGGATGGGTATATGAACTGACATACTGAATAAAAGCCTGAATGTCGCCAACCTCTATTGCCTTCCTGATAACCAGCCATCCTCCTAAAACAGTTACTATGACATAGCCTATATTACCCACAAATACCATTACAGGCATCATCATTCCCGAAAGAAACTGAGACTTCCACGCTGAACTATAGAGCTTCTCATTCAACCCGGTAAATTTTTCAATACTCTTTTTCTCTCCGTTAAAGGCCTTCATCACCGTATGTCCGCCGTACATTTCCTCAACATGGCCGTTTAAGTACCCCAGGAATACCTGCTGTTCCACAAAATATTTCTGAGAATGCTTTACTATGAATGTGGCAAGTATGGTAGATACGGGAATTATACAAAGAGCCACAAGAGTCATTACCCAGCTTATGCTAAACATCATGACAAGTGCACCAATTACAGTTGTGACTGATGTGATTATATGAGCCAGGCTCTGGTTGAGAGTATGGCTTATGGTGTCGACATCATTGGTAACTCTGGACAACACTTCCCCATGGTTTACGCTTTCAAAATATTTAAGAGGCATGCGGTTGATTTTTTCGGATATTTCCTTTCTGAAATTGTAACTTATTTTCATGGAAATACCGGACATTATCCAACGCTGGATATAAGCAAATAAAAAGCTTAATAAATATAAACCTGCAAGGTAAAGGATTATTCTGCCTATATAGTTGAAGTCTATACCGTTACCGGTACCCGTTATTTTTCCCATGATACCTTCAAATAGCTTTGTAATAGCTTTTCCTAAAACTTTAGGTCCTATAATATTAAAAATGGCGCTTGCAGCTGCAAATAAAATCACAACAATTATTGAAAATTTGTAAACGCTGAGATGTTTAAACAACTTTCCCATTGTTCCTTTAAAGTCACGTGCTTTTTCGCCGCCCATCGCAACACCAAAACCGAATCCACCCCGTCTGAATCCACCCGTTCTTGGAGGGCCTGCGTGTCTTTTATTAGGTTCACTCATGCCAATTCCTCCTTCAAAAGCTGTGATAATGCAATTTCCTGATAAGTGGTACAATTTTTCATAAGTTCCTTATGGGTTCCTACGCCAACTATCCTGCCATCATCAAGAACAATTATCTGGTCGGCATTCATAATGGTTGAAATGCGCTGGGCAACGATAATGACCGTGCTTGAACCTGTGTGTTCTTTAAGTGCTCTTCGAAGAGCAACATCAGTCTTAAAGTCAAGTGCTGAAAAACTGTCATCAAAAATGTAAATATCAGGCTTCTTTACAAGTGCACGAGCTATCGACAGCCTTTGCTTCTGGCCTCCGGATACGTTAGTTCCGCCCTGGGCAATGTGGCTGTCAAATCCTTCAGGTTTTTCACTTATAAATTCCATAGCCTGGGCAATTTCCGCACATTTCTTTATATGTTCCCTTGTGGCTTTTTCATTTGCATATTTTAGGTTGGATTCAATGGTTCCGCTGAACAATACAGCCTTTTGCGGTACATATCCAATTTTTTCACGAAGTTCGTGCTGGGTTACATCCCTTATGTCCACACCATCGATCAATACCTTGCCGCCTGTAACATCATAAAAACGGAGTATTAAATTCACAAGAGTTGTTTTTCCTGCACCTGTCGAACCAATAATTGCTGTTGTCTGTCCGGGCATGGCTTTAAAGCTTATATTTTTCAATGCATATTCCTCAGCACCAGGATATCTGAAATATACATTTTTAAACTCTACAATTCCCTTTTCCTTGTTGTTAAAACTCCGGGGTTCCTTCGGGTCCTTTATTGCCGGTTCTGTCTTCAGCACCTCTGCAATACGCTGAGCAGACACTGAAGCTCTTGGTATAATAATGAACACCATTGATATGGTCAGGAATGACATAATTATCTGCATTGCATATTGTATAAATGCCATCATGTCTCCCACTTGCATGCTTGAGTTTTCAATCTGGTGTGCTCCAATCCATACTATAAAAAGCGTTACTCCATTCATTATCAGCGTCATGGCAGGAAACATAACCGACATTACACGGTTAACAAACAGATTTGTATCGGTAAGTTCCTGATTTGCCTTATCAAAACGCTTTTTCTCAAACATTTGATTGTTAAAAGCTCTTATTACCATCATACCTGAAAGGTTTTCACGGGTAACCAGGTTTAATTTGTCAATAAGTTCCTGAATGAGCTTAAACTTGGGCATGGCAATTGCTAATATCAGTAAGATAAATCCTAAAAGAACTATAACTGCAACTGCAATAATCCATGACATGGATACGCTTTTGCCAACAGCCCTGATTACACCTCCTGCACCCATAATTGGTGCATAGATTACCATCCGTATCAGCATAAAGACAACCATCTGAATCTGGGTAATATCATTGGTGGTTCTCGTTATGAGTGATGCAGTGGAAAACTTATCAAATTCCGCATTTGACAGACTTTCAACCTTTGTAAATACAGCGCTTCGAAGATCCCTTGATACTCCCGCTGCCGTTCTTGCTGCAATGAATCCCACTGCTACAGTACATGCTGCACCTAACAAGGATATTAAAAGCATTATCAAACCAGTGGTAATTATATAATGGCTCTGGATTCTGTCTGTATTCATTCCCAGGGCAATATATTCCTCTTTAACCAAACTGACCGCTGCCTGATTAACCGTGCTTTCGCCCAGGGCTGAAAATTTTTCAGCAATGGCGTCTGCCATCGCAAGGACCCGCTGAGGAGGTAATTTCGCGATTACTTCAAACAGATCTGTATCAGCAGGGATTTGCATTCCGTTGAATGAGAGTACTCCATTCTTTGCTTCAGCTTTTATTTTTTCAACACCTGAAACAGCGATCAGGGCTCTGCCGATTACAGGATCTATCTTATCAATTTCAGATTTATCAATATTATTCAGAATATAAACAGGTTCCTGTTCCAATTTGGGATAATCCTTTATATACCTGTCATAATCCGGGCTTGTTTTATCAATTAATGTGTAATTTTTAATAACCTCTGACTTCTCTTCCGAAGTCATAAACAGCATTAATTTATCCATCTGGCTTTTTCTTATTGCTTCAGGCACGGCATTTACAATGCCGCCCTGCTGTATGCCTTTATTTACGATATTGGACATATAATCCGGCAGTGCCAGGTCACACATTGCCTGAATAAAAAGCAGGGCTACTGCTGCAATAATAATGCCGATGTACGGTTTAAAATATTTAGCCAATTTGAACATCTATGTATGTCCCCCTATCCTTACAGCATTGAATTGCTTAACCACCTGCACCAAAATAATGCAGAAAATACTAAAACTTTTGCACAGCAAGGCTGTTCTAATAATTAACGTTTTGCCTGCTTACTACTGTTTTCAACGTGCTCAGTCCCTTAATAATTGTGTCAAGCTCTTCGGGAGTGGCTTTATTCATAATAGCTTCAAATTCCCGGTCAATTTGCTTGAAACGCTTCTGTGCTTCTTCCATATACTTATCGGAAACACAGACATAGACCACTCTCCTGTCCTCCTGGCTTCTGATTCTTTTGACCAGTCCGCGGCTTTCCAGCCTGTCAATAATTCCCGATACAGTGCTGTTTGACAAGCCCAGTTTGGAGCTCAAGTCACTTATCTTTATTTTTTGATTGTGAGCTAAAATCCCGATAAGCATGCTTTGTGTACCGGTTAAATTTAACTCTTTGAACTGGGAGCACATATTCCGGCTTACCACATTCTTTACCTGCTTGAGTAGCTTAATAACTTGAAACCCTTTGTTTGCCTCTTCCATAAACCCACTCTTTCCAAAATATCTTAATGGTATTTTAACCCATAATATTTCGCATAAATATATTTCGTATGCGAAACATATTTTATATTTTACTTTCAAAAATCTTATTGTCAAGGATATCCAAAAAAGATTATAAAAAAAGAAAAGTTTATTGATTTATAAAAAAATAAGCTTAGGCAACCTCTCCAATACCGTATGTGCTTCAATACCGGAGCGTGCATAAGCTTTCAATATCTATAGCGAATTATTCATCATTTTTTGCGTTAGCAGCGCTGTCTTTTCCTCAATCCTTCATTCCTGTGTAAATGAGGATTGCATCCCTCAGAAATTCTGCCATTCCCGGCTGCTCCTTGTCATAGTATGCTTTAAACCTTTCATCCTCAACATACATTTTAGCAAGGCCTGCATGGGCTTCTTTGGAATAGTTGCCCCATGTATAGCACAACCATTGGCGATGCAGGTCAGCAGCTTTCTGTGCAAGCTCACTTGCCGGGTCGCCGGTGGCAAATGCCGCCTTCAGCGTTTTATTCACGCTTTCGCCTAATCTTTCAAACTCGGCATATTGCTCCTGAGTCATTTCCTTAAACTTTTTATTGGATTGTTCAACTACCTCATCACCATATTTATCTCTGATTTCTTTGCCATACTTTCTTTCATTCTCTTCAATCAACTTTTGCTTAAATCCTTTAAACTTTTCCTTATCACTCATCTTAATTCTCCCTTCTTTCATCGCTATAGTCTTATCCACATTAGTAATTATTAAATCCAGCTGCGTTCTTTTTTCAAGAAGTTTTTCACGATGTTCCTTAAGTGCAGCTATTTCGTCAAAGGAAGATGATGTAATAATATCCTTTATTTTGTCCAATTTAACGCCTAGTTCTCTGTAAAATAATATTTGCTGCAGCCTGTCAACCTCCGCCCGGCCATAAATTCTGTATCCCGATGAATTGATTCTTGCCGGCTTAAGAATTCCTATTTCATCGTAATACCTCAGCGTTCTTGTACTGACTCCTGCTAACTCAGCCAGCTTTTGCACTGTATATTCCATAATTTCATCTCCCTTCAACATCAATTTACACCTTTACGTTACGTCAATGTCAATAGTTTTTTCGCATATTTAAGTTTTATATGTATCAACCATCATTAATTATTGATATTAATTCTATTATTTGGTAAAATAGAAAAAGGGAATTAAGTTCTGCCCTGGATTTAAACCAAAATTGCCTTTAAAGCTGATAACTCTGTGTAATTACTGAGTTATTGGCTTTTTATTTTGTAATTTTGTATTAGAAAGGAATAATAAAAATGCTTACTCTGAAAAAGACATTAAGCAAGACATTAAGTAATTACAAAGATGTGCTTTTATTTGGACTTATAGCTATTGTTATAGGAATTATTGTTGGTGCAATTGATACTCTTTTTGGTAAGGTTCTGCTGGAAATAAACAATATCAGAAATAATCACGTTTTTATATTAATACCCTTACTTCCTTTGGCCGGTGTGCTTATAATATTTACTTATTCCAAAATAGGTGAGAACAGCATAAAAGGCATGTCACTCATTTTTTCGGTAGAATTTAACGAAGAAGATACAATACCAAAGAGATTAGTACCGCTAGCTATTGTTGGCACATGGCTGACACAACTGTTTGGAGGCAGTGCCGGACGTGAAGGTGTAGCTGTCCAAATAGGTGGAACTGTTGCCCATTCTATAGCAAGACGAATTAGCATTAAAAACAGTTCTAAAATTTTGCTTATATCCGGTATGTCTGCAGGATTTGCAGGACTGTTTCAAACACCTATGGCTGCCGCTTTCTTTGCTATGGAAGTTTTTATTGCCGGTTCAGTTGAATATTGTGCTTTATTTCCCTGCATAATAGCGTCTTTTGCAGCAAGCTATACATCACACGCTTTAGGTCTCGAAAAATTCAGTATGAATTTAAATTGCCCATTGGAACTCAATGTGTATCTAGTTCTAAAGCTTGCCCTGCTGGGTATTCTTTTCGGTATTACCGGAGGCCTGTTTGCCTTTAGTTTGAATTTGTCCAGAAAGTTCCTTAGTAAACGTATCAGTAATCCAATCTTAAGAATTTTTATCATAGGTTGTATATTGAGTGTTTTGCTCCTGCTTTTACATAAAGGCAGGTATGCCGGTTCAGGAACAAACTTGATAGAAGCATCTTTTTTAAATGAGAAGATATACGTGTACGATTGTTTGCTTAAATTTTTACTTACAATTTTGACTATGAGTGCCGGTTTTCAGGGGGGTGAATTAGTTCCGCTTTTTTCAATAGGTGCAAGTATGGGAGCTGTTGTCTCACCTATTTTAGGCTTGCCAGGTAGATTTGTATCAGCTCTTGGTTATGTTGCAGTATTTGGCAGTGCCACTAATACAATTCTTGCGCCTATTTTTATTGGCGGAGAGCTATTTGGATATGATTATCTGCCGTATTTATTTATAGTTACAGCAATCGCTTATGTTTTCAACGGAAATAAGTCAATTTATTCTGCGCAAAAGATTTTATGCGATTTGAATCAGCTAGTTTAAAAATAAATAGCTCCGGGAACGAAATTTTCGTCCCCGGAGCTATTTATTTTATCTTTAACGATCTTACTATCTTTAAAAAGTCTTACTTTCTTTAACTGCCTTGCTCTTTTTAACTGACTTGCCTTCTTTAATTGTCCAACCCTCTTCTAACTGTCTTAATTGTCTGATATGACCTACTGCTGTACCCTAATGTACTGGCAGTAAGTGTCAATTGTAGCGTTATTTGAATTCTTGGTAGCAAACAAGCCAATTTGTGTATTTGACAGTCCTAACTGAATTGTACCTAACTTCGTGTACTGCTCTCCATC
>DUMB01000010.1 GCA_012840085.1 Clostridiaceae bacterium | reverse complement strand
TCTGAAAACTGCTTTATTGCTTGTTTAGCGCCTGCCGCGTGCGACAGCTTTTATACTATACCATCGTCGGCATTTTACTTCAAGCCCATACATATATCATTTGACAGCATGGCGATAATTTATTCATCAAAATCTACAAAATTCTCGTTTGTTTTCGTTTATATTCTGTTATTCTCTCTCTTCATCCAATTAATTTGATCCATATGTGTAGATACATTTGATATGTAGCTGACAGATGCATATTTTCATGTACATATTCTGAGATACTTATTTTTAGATACTTATTTATATATGCGTTAAGTACATATTCTATATAAAATAAGTAAACTTGTTGTACCGGCATTTCGATATCATAAGTTCCGGGCCTAAGGACTATTAAACTCATTATAGGACAAACCAATTCCATCACGTTAACTGGCGCTTCTAAAATGGCACTTCATAAAAGGCATATCTTAAAGGGCTCTCCCTTTAACAGAGAGTCCGCCCTATTAAAACTTAGAGTTACCCCTTTAAAACGTGGAGTCCATTGCTTTAGAAAGGAGAATTCATTCCTTTGAAAAGAAGCATAATAAAGAATAATAAAAAAAACGGATAAAATGTATCCGGTTTCTTTATAATTATTGCTTCTTTATAATTTATGCTTCTTTAATAATTATACTTTTTTATAACTATGCTTCATTAGTAATTGTTTTGCTATCATGTTTCTTTTCTTCATCATAATAAATTCATTTATATATAAAATTATTATAATAATTAAATATATTTTAAAATTATGCTTTAAAACAAATGTTACCTATTTATGATTAATACCTGTTACATTACTATTAATGCTTATTCCGATTAATTCGTACCAATGCTCTTTACTACAATAACTTTGTTTCCTTTTTTATTGAACTTTATTTCATCACACAGGTTTTTTACAATCAGCAAACCCCTGCCGGTTTCCTTCAGGTTGCATATCTCTTGCTCACTGTCGGTACAAGCCTCCATTGAAAGAACACCATCGTAATCATATCCTTCTCCGCTGTCTTCAATAACTAAAAACAAGTCCTTTTGATTTTTCAGTTCTGCAGAAACTTTAATAAATTTTTTGTCATCTTCCTTATTCCCGTGTTTTATGGCATTTAGGATCAGCTCATTTAAAATCACTTTTACCTCAAACAGATCACATTCATTCAATGGTCCGTAGATACTATGCAGATAGTCAATTACACTCTTTACTGTGCTCCCTATTATATTTATATTGCTCGGTACCTTTTTACAAAAAAACTGTGAAGTTTTCAATTGTCCATCATCCCTATATATATTTTAAATTAATATGAAGGCATAACTTTAATATTATGCGCAACTGCCTGTTTGTACACTAAACAATTGACAGGCGCATTCAATTTGAGCATTACTGGCTGCGAGTTTCTTCCTTAAAAAGCATAGAAATCTCTCCCCTATTTATATTTATGCTTTTAAGGAAATTTTGACTCGGCCTATAATTTAATCAACTGCCATTGTCCCAATATCCACTGGTGCTTTTATCGCGGTTTTGCGGAATTCATTTCCGAAAACCGCAATATGGCAGTTAATCATTTTAACATAAAATACGCTAGATCAAATCTTTCTATAATTAATAATACCCAAAGTAGGCTTGACATAAACAAATACTTGATATTGGACAATCTCTGAAATGTGTTATTTATTTAGTAACTTTCTGAATTTATCAATAACTTTTCTTTCCAGTCTCGATATGTACATCTGAGAGACACCCAGCTTTTCAGCTATTGTTTTTTGTGTCTTGTTTTCAAAATAGCGCATTACTATAAACTCTTTTTCAGCATCATTGAAATATTCAAAGCTATTCTGAAGGAAATCCCTGTTTTCGATTCTCTCGAACAAAGAGTCATCTTCTCCGATAGTCTCCTGCAATTCCACATCATCATCGTCCAGGAATGCATTCTGTTCAAAAGACTGGATATTATAAGCATTTCGGGACTCTATTATTTCAAGAACCATTTCTTCACTTATATTCAGAAAGGCTGCTATTTCTTCTATCTTCGGAGCCCTTTGCAATTCTTGCATAAGCTGTTCTCTTGCAAGGTTTACTTTCTGATATACTTCATAGATTCTTCTGGGGATTCTTATCACAGACCCTTTATCCCGAAAATATCTCTTTATTTCGCCAATAATTGTAGGAGTAGCAAAACTTACAAATTTTACCCCTTTATCCAGACTGAATCTTTCAACGGCTTTAATAAGTGCAATACAGGCAACCTGGTAAATATCATCATAGTCCAGCCCTCTGTTCAGGAACTTCTTTGAAATTATTTCAGCCAAATAGAGATATTTGCTGACAATTTCATTCCTTATGGCTGCGCTACGATTCTTTTGATACCTTGCAAACAGTTCCTCATCCGTAGTGATTGAATTGTCTAAAATAGATACGTTTTTATCAGGTTCCATGTTTAAATATTCTCCTCAATGGCTTTAGACATATAAATAATGTAGTCATTTTCAGGACAAAGTGAAACATCATCCATCAATGCACTTATCAAAGACACTCCAAGTTCGTCATTTCCGTCACCGAATATACATTTAATAGACTTGTCCTCACAATAAAAATGAATATCAAGAGATTCTTCCGATATACTGAATACTATCTTATATCTTGGCACAACACTGCTGCCTAATGCCACTAGCTTGTTGCATACCTCAGAAACAGCTACTTTGATATCTTCAATTGCATCAATATCAAATCCCATTCTGCTTGCTATTCCTGAAACTGTCAGCCTTACTACACTAACATATTCTGCCTTAAAAGGCAGGATTATTTCAATATTATCAGTTTCAGTAATCATTTTTTCACTCCTCTATGATAAATAACTTATCAAGGCCGGTTATTACAAACAATTTTTTAATATTTTCCTTTAACTTGCATATATGAATTTTTTTATCATATTGCTTTACCTTTTTAAGCGCTCCCACGAATATTCCAAGGCCGGTGCTGTCAATGTAGTTAAGTTCTGTACAGTCTATCTTCAGATCCTTTTTATTGTCATCAATTATTTTATATAATCTCTCTTTCAGTTTCTGAGAATTGTAAATATCAACTTCTCCGCTCAAAAAAACCACAACTGCATTATCTGTGTACTCTTCTCTGATATTAAGCTCACTTGACATAAACTCTCCTCCTTAGACCTAACGTGCTACCTGTTATTAATTAAATACTTAATCAAGCTGATTGCCTCTTCACGATGCTTTGGTTCTACTCTTACAGCTCCGATTATTTCTTCACCTTCTATGCCGCATTCCTTTAAAAAAGCATTTTGCGTCAGATCTATACCATAAATATGCTCTTGCTCATCTTCTGCTGCCTTTGCCCGGTACGCCTTAATACCTTGCTCTTCGATTCTTAATTCTTCGGCTAATTCATCAAGCTTCTCAAAAGCACCCTGTTGAACAAACTTGTCGAATTGCTGTTTATCGGTAATAAAAACATCCATCTCGGCAGCAGCAAAAAGTACAGTAAGCTTCATATTTGAAGCTATTTCCATCTGGCCGTCCATACCCTCATAGAGAATGGCCGAATCGGTTCCTACTGCGTTTAAATCAGGAATGGCATCCTTTACTTTTTCTTTAAATACTTCGGTATCCTGGTAATAAATACTTCCAACAAACGCGACATTAAGATCAGGGTCAACATTAGTAACTATAGTGTTGATAATAGATATCAGAATAACTAAAGCTGCAATGCCTCCGAGTATATGAAACTTATAATAATGAATGAAATTTTCGAATTTTTTCTGATCAATGCCCAGCCATTTAAGCACAGGGTTTGGTTTTTTCGGAGGAACATTTTCATCTTCCGGGGTTTCAAAACCCATCAGCAGGTTATACGCATCAGTAATACGTTCAAACTCTTCATTCAGATTCTCATTGCTTTCTTTATCATCTTTACCCACACTTTTGTACTTTTTCAGCAATATTGCGTATCTTTTTTCTATATCTTCTTTTGTTGCGTTTTCGCTTAATCCAAGAACCTCATATGCATCCTTGATGTTATGCATAAGTAGGACCCCCCGACCCCTATATATTATTAGTTATTAATGAAGTAACAAAATTTAATCTCTGGGCTTCATGGTCGGGAACAGAAGAACGTCTCTTATTGAATACGAGTCTGTCAATAACATTATCAAACGATCTATACCAACTCCCAGACCACCTGTAGGAGGCATTCCATATTCAAGGGCATTAAGAAAATCTTCATCCATCATATTAGCCTCCTCGTCCCCTTTTTCCCTTTTCTTCATCTGTTCAATAAATCTTTCTCTCTGGTCAATAGGATCATTCAATTCTGAGTATGCATTTCCCATTTCCCTGCCTGTTATAAAAATCTCAAACCTTTCAGTAAGCTCAGGTTTATCAGGTTTCCTCTTTGTCAAAGGAGAAACTTCTACAGGGTAATCGTATATAAAAGTAGGCTGAACAAGGTGCTCTTCTACGAACTCCTCAAACATTGCATTTAATACTTCGCCTTTTGTCATATTATCGTCCACATGAACATTTTTCTCTTTTGCAATTTTTCTTGCCTCTTCATCACTGGTAATTTTATCAAAATCAACACCGGCATACATATTTACAGCCTCAGTCATTGTAAGCCTTCTCCACGGAGGTGTAAGATCTATCTCCTGTCCCTGATATACAACCTTCGTAGTGCCGAGAACCTCTTTGGCAACGTATGAAATCATATTTTCGGCCAGCTCCATCATTCCCTTATAATCAGTATATGCCTGGTATACCTCCATCATTGTAAACTCAGGATTGTGTTTTACAGACATTCCCTCATTTCTGAACATCCTGCCCATTTCATAAACTCTTTCGAGTCCACCTACAATAAGACGCTTAAGATAAAGTTCCGGAGCTATTCTTAAGTAAAGATCAATATCAAGGGTATTATGATGGGTAATAAAAGGCCTTGCAGCAGCACCGCCCGGTATTGTGTTCAGTAGTGGTGTATCTACTTCAAGAAAATCTCTGTCGTCAAGATATTTTCTGATTGCTTTTATTATTTTGCTTCTGATTATAAAAGTTTTCCTGACTTCCGGATTTACTATAAGGTCCAGGTATCTTTGTCTATACCTTAAATCTACATCTTTTAATCCATGCCATTTCTCCGGGAGCGGAAGAAGCGACTTTGCAAGCATTGTAATCTCGGTTGCTTTTATGGAAATTTCACCTTTGTGTGTTCTGAATACTTCTCCTTTTACTCCAATTATGTCGCCTATATCAAACTTTTTGAAATCTTCATATGCTTCTTCTCCGATTTCATTTATCCTGACATAAAGCTGAATTCTTCCGTCTCTGTCCTGAATATCACAAAAGCTGGCTTTGCCCATGCCTCTCTTTGACATGATCCTTCCTGCCAATGACACTTCCTTGCCTTCCATGGCTTCAAAATTTTCTATTATATAGGCAGCGGAACTAGTGACGTCATATTTAACAATCTTAAAAGGATCCTTTCCGTTCTCTTGTAATTCTTTGAGTTTCTGCCTTCTTACCTTGATTAGTTCATTTGTGTCTTTAATCTCCATATTGTTTTCTAAATTTCCCGACATTACTTGTCCTCCTCGTAAACTAACAAAATAAAAAATAATACATATCAAAGATTTATAAAAAATATAATTACTTACGAAACTTAACTTACAAAACTTATAGTAAAATTATAAGACAAATATATAAAATTATTATGAATTTTCTGTTAATATATAATTATCATCTCAGGTTATATTCCGGGATACTAAATAACAGCTTACATGGCATGTAAACTGTTATTTTACTTATTACCTATTTATTATATATTAAAGTATATCAATTTTACAACATTTCAGGCTTCATTTAAGAATTTCAAGAATCTTGAATTTAATTGTACCATCAGGTACCGCAACTTCTACTATGTCTCCTTTATGTTTTCCAATCAGGGCCCTTCCCACAGGTGACTCATTTGATATCTTACTTTTGGCAGGATCGGCCTCCGTTGAACCAACAATCAAGTATTCTACCTCTTCGTCAAACTCCATATCATAAAGCCTTACACGCGAACCAATGCTTACCTTTTCGGTGCTGACTTCATCCTCGTCAATCACTCTGGCACGCTTCAACATGCTTTCCAACTGGGCTATTCTTCCCTCTACCTGTGCTTGCTCATTTTTGGCTTCATCATATTCTGAGTTCTCAGATATATCACCAAATGAAAGGGCATGCTTTATCCTCTCTGCTATTTCTCTTCTTTTTACACCCTTGAGATATTCAAGCTCATCCTCAAGTTTCTTTAAGCCCTCATAAGTCAATACAACTTCCTTGTTGATCATTTGAAGCCTCTCCTTTACTTAAAATTTTGTGTTGATAATATATGCATTTACATAGTATTTATTCTGTAATTATAAAGTAATATCTTTATCCGCTTGTTTTAACTTGAAGCATACAACATAAATAACAGCACTGAAAATATATAACAGTGCTCAAAAATTCACGCGGATTTTATCAACATCCATTATATTTATTTAGCATTTATATTTTTGATACATTATAGACCACAAAATATACATTGTCAACAATAGTATCTATTTTACACGTTGGGCAATTTTCCCATGCAACCCCATAAATCCCGAAATTGAGTATCCCTGGGTATTAAATTCGCTGCTGATGTTCGCCATTAAATTATATCCGAGGTTATTATGAATTATTTCATCTTCCAATCCCAACCTGCTGCATATTATCATTTCCGCAATTTCCAGTTTATTAAAGCTGCATGATACATTTTGTGGAATTTTTGACGCAAGTGATACAGGTAATTTTACATCAATACCATTAATAATCACGCTGTCATCCGGTATTGCCAAATTATTTATATTTCCATAATTTATTACCAAAGATCCTTTTTTTATTCGCGGCCTGCTTGTCATTTTTGTCAAATCGCCGAGGTTTATAATAATATCCGCATCTTTAAATGCATGAGAGCTGTCACTTATTATTCCTATAGAAAGTCCGGATTCTTCGTAAATGTTATTGACCTCGTCTTCAATTTCTTTCCTGCTGTGGGTAAATATATTAAGATACTTTACCAGAGGCAGAAGGCACCTGACAAAAGCAAAGAGTTCTTCTTTGCTGTTGCCTTCTGTTATTACCACTTCACAGTTGTAGAAATTTTCTTTATTCCTGCCTGCCAGTTTCCTTAGTATCTGTTCTATCAACGCCCTGAACAATATTTCCCCTTTATACATAATAAGCTTTGGTTTTTCCAGCTCACATATCTCCTTTATGTTGTTCATTTTTCCAGGCAAAACACAGCGTTCCAGGCCGTTTTTTTCACACAGCCGCGAAATCAGCCTTGCAGCTCTCCCCCCTTCTTTTTGCGCCAGTTCTTCTAAATTATAAGGCAGCTCAATTACATTCATCGTCAAATCTTCATATAGCTGATACTCCTTAATAAAATTATCGTTCTTATTTCTTTTCAACAAAAGTGCAAATTTTTTGAAAATAGCGGATGGAAATGCCTTTTTTTTACTGTTGCTGTGGCTTCCCTGTGAAAATACGATTACCGATAACTTTCTCATTGTCTTCTCCTCAATAAAACAAAATACTATGCATGCTGTACAACATACATAGTATTCATATTTCATAGTATGGGGAAATATTCCAAAGTAGAAAAACAGTATTTTATTCTAATTATACTGAAGTCTCACTTTCTTTCAGTATAACATCATGGGCTCCGCCTTCAATTATACTTGTGGACGATACGAGTGTAATTCTTGCTTTTTCATGAAGCTCTTTTATTGTAAGTGAGCCACAAGCACACATCGTAGCCTTTATCTTGCTTAATGTATTTTCCAGGTTATCCTTTAATTTACCTGCGTATGGTACGTAAGAATCCACACCTTCTTCAAAATGCATCTTTTCGTCTCCGCCCATATCATATCTCTGCCAGTTACGCGCTCTGTTTGAACCTTCTCCCCAGTATTCTTTAACAAAATTATTGCCAATTTTCAGTTTTCTGGTAGGGCTTTCATCAAAACGCGCAAAATATCTGCCAAGCATTACAAAATCAGCGCCCATCGCTAATGCTAAAGTCATATGATAATCGTGTACAATGCCGCCGTCAGAGCATATAGGCACATAGATACCGGTCTTTTCGTAATACTCATCCCTTGCTTTTGCTACTTCTATAACTGCTGTAGCCTGTCCTCTTCCAATACCCTTCTGCTCTCTTGTAATGCATATGGAACCTCCGCCAATTCCAACCTTCACAAAGTCAGCTCCTGCCTCAACCAGATAGAGGAAGCCTTCCCTGTCAACAACATTGCCGCCGCCGACTTTAACATCATCGCCATATTTATTCTTAATCCATTGAAGAGTGTCCTTCTGCCATTCCGAATATCCATCCGAAGAATCTATACACAATACGTCAACACCTGCATCAATAAGAGCCGGTACTCTTTCTTCGTAATCCCTTGTGTTGATGCCTGCACCTACCATAAGCCTCTTGTTTGAATCAAGCAATTCCAATGGATTTTCCTTATGATCGTCATAGTCCTTTCTGAAAACCAAATAAACAAGATTTTGATTTTTATCAATTATGGGAAGGCAATTTAATTTATGATCCCATATCATATCATTTGCCTCTTTTAATGTAATCCCTTCATATCCGTATATAAGTGAAGAAAATGGAGTCATGAATTCCTTAATTTTTTTGTCAAGAGGACATCTGCTCAGCCTGTAATCCCTGCTGGTAACTATACCCATAAGCTTTCCGGTAGCAGTGCCGTCTTCTGTTATGGCTATTGTAGAATGTCCTGTCTTTTGCTTAAGTGCAAGAACGTCTGCAAGAGTATCATCAGGCTTCAGGTTTGAATCGCTCACAACAAAGCCTGCTTTATACTTCTTTACTTTCTTTACCATCTCTGCCTGACTTTCAATTGGTTGTGATGCATAAATAAAAGAAAGCCCTCCGCAACGTGCCAGTGCAATAGCCATTCCTGAATCCGACACAGCCTGCATGATTGCCGAAACCATTGGTATGTTTATTTCTAAAGGGGATTTTTCGCCCTTTTTGAATTTTACAAGCGGTGTTTTTAACGAAACGTTTTCTGGTCTGCATTCCTTTGTAGTAAGGTTTGGTATTAGCAAATATTCATTGAAAGTCCTTGAGGGCTCATTATAATAGTAAGCCATATATAAAATACCTCCTAAAATCTGTTATTCTGTATGTTATCTTCCAAACAAAAACGTATTAATTATATCCCGCTCAAAAATATTAGGAACATTATACATAACAACCCCCTCATAGTCAAGCGATTCAACTCATACTTGCCGCATATTTTCTTTAAAACAGCAAAATAAAAACGGCAGGACTTTTTCTAAAGTATCTGCCGCCATGTATATTGTATATTCAGTTTATTGCTTGTAATACCTGCGTTTCAATAGCAGGAGTTCCAATCTCAAGGACCGATAGAAACTTGCTCTGAAGCTCTTTGCAAAGTTTCCTCATTACCTGGAACATCAAGTCCGGCTAATTCTGCGGGCCGAAGATTCTGCTTATCAGTCCGGAAAACTTGATTTTCGACCCCTGAAGTATTTCAACAATCTTGAACTTGACTTTTACGGGAATCTCCCCGTCATTTTCTGCAGAAGTTATTATGGCATACTCTTCAGGTGTAAGGGAATTTTTCAGGTCCTCTTTTACCGAATCAGGAATTGTCCCGTGGGTAACATCCACAAAGCACAGGGGTGGGAACAAAACACACCACCAATTTGAACCTGTACCTTCACCAATAATTATTCTCAATGCCTGATAATTGCCGGCAGGAAGCGCAATATCCCCATATACCTTTGTTGGGAAGGGATACTTCCCTAGTACTGCTTTCACAGGATATGTTTTGCCATATTCCCTTACCTTCTCACTTGCTATTTTTTCTATTTGAACTATATCATCATTAATTATGGTTTTTGCCTGTTCCAAATCCGTGACATTCTCAAGTCTTTTCTGCATAAAGTCAATAACAGCATCTCTAACGTCTCTCTTTAGTGCCTGGTCTTCTTCAGAATCGCTGTTAGCAATAACATGCAGCCTTATAAGATTGTCTGAAAGCACTTTGTTGACACTGTTGGAAAAAGAAATGGAAGCAGCCGTCAGCATTATAATGGCTATAAGCAATATTGCCAAACATGTCTTAAACATAATACTTTTTATATACTTTCTTTTTCTTTCCGCAACAAGAGCTGATATTCTACTCATTGATAATACCCCCAATTTCACATAGTTTACAGTTATACTTCTTGTGCTGGCATCAGTTTATTTCACAAATAACAGAACTACACAAACTTTCATATTTTTAATGCTTATACTAAGTATTATCAAAGATAATCAAATTTATACTTCCCGGATATAAAAAAAGAAGTGCAAAATACATGCACTTCTTTTTCTTTTTATATAACTTTAAAAAATTATTCTCCTTATAAAATTTACTGTCAGATTAATTTATTTTTTTCTCTTATTCTCAAAAGAAACCTTTATAAAATCCCTGAATAAGGGGTGAGGCCTGTTAGGCCTGGATTTAAATTCCGGATGGAACTGTACCCCCACAAACCACGGATGGTCAGCCAACTCTATAATTTCCACCAGTCTTTCACTTGGCGAAACTCCTGAAAAGATCATGCCTTTGGCCTCCATTTCCATGCGGAATTCGTTATTAAATTCATATCTGTGCCTGTGTCTTTCGTATATCAATTCACTGCCGTAAATTCTGCGGACATTCGAGTTTTCGGCAAGTTTGCATGGGTATACACCAAGACGCATGGTTCCGCCTTTTTCGCCTATGTCTCTCTGCTCAGGCATAAGGTCTATTACAGGATGACTTGTCTCACTGTCAAATTCAGAGCTGTGAGCATCAGTGTAGCCTACGACATTCCTGGCAAACTCTACAACAGCCATCTGCATGCCCAGGCATATTCCGAAAAATGGAACTTTGTTTTCGCGGGCATATTGTGCTGCGAGTATTTTACCTTCAACACCTCTGTCTCCAAATCCTCCGGGTACAAGAATACCATCTGCATCTGAGAGATACTCGCTTACATTTCCTCTCTCCAGACATTCAGCATTTACCCATTTTATTTTTACATCTGCATTGTTTGCTATTCCTCCGTGTTTTAATGCTTCTACAACACTTAAATATGCATCATGCAGTTCTACATACTTTCCTACTAAAGCAATGGTAACCTCATCGGTAAGATTCTTTTGCCTGTTGACCATTTCTTTCCATTCAGTCAAATCAGGTTCTGCACATTCAAGCCCCAAACGCTTGCAAACAATTTGAGCAAGTCCCTCCTCTTCAAGCATAAGAGGCACTTCATAAAGTACTTCAGCATCCAGATTCTGAATTACCGACTCACCCGGAATATTGCAGAACAAACCTATTTTATCCTTTAATTCCTTTGAAATGTATTTTTCTGTACGGCATACTATTACATCCGGCTGAATACCTATACTTCTAAGCTCTTTTACGCTATGCTGAGTGGGCTTTGTTTTCAGCTCGCCTGACTTGCCAAGATACGGTACAAGCGTAACGTGTATATACATAACATTTTCCCTGCCCACATCAGTAGCTACCTGCCTGATAGCCTCTAAAAAAGGGAGACTTTCTATATCACCAACTGTTCCCCCTATCTCGGTAATAACGACATCTGTATGATTTGACTTACCTACTCTGTAAACTCTCTCTTTAATTTCGTTGGTAACGTGGGGTATTACCTGAACAGTTCCTCCCAGGAATTCTCCTTTTCTTTCTTTATTTAGAATTGACCAGTAAATTTTGCCTGATGTAACATTACTGTTTTTATTAAGATTCTCATCAATAAATCTCTCATAATGTCCCAAGTCAAGGTCGGTCTCCGCTCCATCTTCTGTCACGAATACCTCTCCATGCTGGTATGGACTCATTGTACCCGGGTCGACATTGATATATGGGTCAAACTTCTGAATAGTTACATGCAGCCCTCTGGCTTTTAACAATCTCCCAAGTGAGGCTGCAGTAATACCTTTCCCTAACCCAGAAACAACACCACCGGTTACAAATATGTATTTCACAGACATGATTTTATCCTCCTAAAAGTGCAGAAAGCAACTAAATACTTCCTTATAATACATAGCATTACTTTTCTATTTTATATTCGACATTTTGCGGTGTCAATAGCAATTCAAACAAGCGGTTTGACATCATTTTCCATTTAAAATTTCAATTGCTTTTGCGTACTGCTTGTCATATTTTAAAATCAAATTTTCCATCTCCGCATTCAAAGCCTTCTGAGTTGTAAAATCAAGCACACCCCCGGGATATAATTTTTTATCCGTTCTGAATTTGCTTATAGCCTGATATGTCTTTTCGTCAAGGAAAGCGTCAGGTGTATCTACATCATATCCCAGTGCCTTTAATATTTTTTCCGCATAATAAATATCTATTCCACTGTTGTTAAGATCAGGCTTCCATGTTACGCTCAATTTCTGCAGACTGTTTATATCAATGCCATTTACCGGTGCAGGATCATCAATAATAATATCAGGTGTCAGCCCAACCCCATCGATTATTCTTCCCTTCGGAGTGGAATACACACCGGTGGTAATCTTCATGGTGCCCAATATTTCATCATCCTGCGGGAAAATCCCGTATTTGACCATAAGATTATAACCATCAACTATTCTTACACCCAGTAGCCTTTCATATTTTTTGGAAGCTTCAGGAGTAAGAACGGGAATTAAACTCTGTACTTTTGCCTTTCCAAATGTCTTTGTACCTATCAACACTCCTGCGCCTGAGTCCTGAATTGCCCCGGCTACAATTTCTGATGCACTTGCACTCTCCCCATTTACAAGTACAACAACCTTATATTTTTGTTTCTCAAGATCTGAAACATATTCTAAATCCATAATATCTTCGGACTTAAAGTCCAATTTCGTTATCAACCCTTTTGGAACAAACTTGCTTGCAACGGCAACAGCCTGTGCTACCTCGCCACCCGGGTTGTTTCTTAAATCAAGTATTACCTTGGTGACATTCTGTTTATCAGTTTCTTTTAATGCCTGTGTTACATACTTATCTGTATTGGCATTGAATGAGTCAATCTTCAAATAACAGATACCGTTTTTTATTTCATATTCCACCGGACTTATTTCAATTTTTTCCCTGTATACTTTAATCTTCAGGACTTCATTTCTCTCTCCCCTGAGTATTTCCAGGTTAACTGTGGTTCCTGCTTTCCCTTTTATAAGGCTGGTAGCTTCCTCAACAGAAACGCCGACAATGCTCTTTCCATTTACAGAAATAATTCTGTCGCCGGGAATGATGCCCGCCTTTTCTGCAGGAGAAGAAGAAAACACTTTGATTACTACAACGTATTCATCCCTTTTTTCCAAAGTAACCCCTATACCCTCAAAGGTTCCCTTCATGTCGTTATAAAAGTCATTTGTTTCCTCAGTGTTATAATATGTAGTATATGGATCCAGGGTGTCCAGCATACCTTTCAGCGCGCCCTCTATAAGCTTCTTGCCGTCTATCTCACCCCTGTATTTATTGTTTATCATATCAATTACACTTGTAAAGTATTCAGCATCAAATTCATCCGTTGATGAACGGGAAGCACCGTAAACTAAAATCTGCTGCGAAAAAACCACGCAGAGAACTATTGTAAACAGTAAAATAAGCTTTCTATTCTTTACCCCCACTAACAATCCCCTCCTCCTAAATTCATTGTCTCTTATAGTTCATTGACTCTTGCGTTACGACTACACTTTATTCATTTGCCCTCGTTGATTATTTAATTTTATCATATTTCGCAAGAAAATTGCTCCATAGTTTGTCTAAATTTTCATATGTTTTAGTTTTCATTTGTTCTAATTCTAATCCGTGTTCTAATTTTCATATGCATTATTTTCATTTATATAATTGTCATTTAACTAGCTTAATTCTCATTTAACCATATTTTCATTTGCCTGAATCTCCAAATGATGATTAAACCTGATGTGCTGTCTTATACTTGTCGCCGGGCAAGTTTATTTAAATAACATGCATTGATATACTATTAAATTGGAGATTCTTAAAAATTCCAATAATTTCTAATAAAGATCCTCATAAATATTCTAATAATAATCTCATAATTAACTAATATAAAAAAGGCGGATGCCGAAAACAGCATATACTGATAAATAACCGCCTTTTTCACTGCCTTATATTCTTTAAGTATATTCCATCAATAATTCAATATGCCTTCCCTGTAATCTTTTTTTATGCCCTCTCCCATATATGTAATAAACCTGCTTATAAGTGCTGCAGCCCTGCCTTTTGTAATTTTCTCATTGGGTTTCAGATATCCTCTTTCATCACCTTGTATCAGCCCTATCTTCTGTGCAATGTAGACTGCCTCTCTCGCATAACCGGGTATATCATCATTGTCTCTGAAAGTCGTTACTGCTCCCGGTCCGGGATACAGGTTCTCCAGACCGACTGTTCTGATGAATATGGTAATCGCCTCTGCCACGCTTATAGAATCGTTAGGTCTGAATTTACCGCCTTCTCCGTTAATTAATCCCCTTTTGAATGCGTTGTTAATATCCTCAAAATATAAGCTTTTTGTGGAAACGTCTGTAAACGGTGAAGTCACCTGCTCTTCCGAGCCTTTCTTCCGGACAGTGCCGGAAGTTGTTCTTTTGACGAGATTTGGATCCTCAGGTACCTCACGTGCCGCTTTGACTATAGCAGAGACAAAATCAGCTCTTGTCATATACTGTTGAGGATTAAAATCCGAACCGTCTCCGCTAAAAATTCCCAGGCCATAGAGCAATTTTATATCATTTTCCGCCCAGTGCCCTCTCAAATGCCTTAAATCCGCTACAGGAAGCCGGACTTTGTCAGGAGACGATTCCAGTTTCATGCTCCCGCTCACAGTTTTCATTATATCGGTGGAAACTCCCTTGCTGTCAAACTCAGGCATCGTACAGCTGTATTCCAGTATGTTATTGTTATACTGCGTTTGTTCATATCCTCCGCTAAAACCTATCTGGTCCGGTATGTTTTCATAATATTTAAACTGTTGGGAAATAGTTGCGGATCGGGAAATTTTCGCAGTACCCCCCCATTTATCCAGCTTTCCGTTTTTCATTTCCTCACTCTGTATAATGCAGTTCAATATTGTTGCTTCTGTATTTCCCCAATACTGGTTGTAACCATAAATTTCACCTGTAGCTTCTACAGTAACGGTACCACCATTAGATGACGTACCAATCTGGTATGTCTTCTTCCACCACAGATTTCCTGCATAGTATTCTACCGCAGGTCTGGGTACAACAATACGCGAACTTGTAAAATCGTAGTTTGTCAACCTGTATGTAGTATTGTCTATTTTGATTGTCTCTGTAGGCTGCTTTGAAAGAACAGTCTTCTCAGCAGCCTGGCCGTTTTCTCCTTCACTGATCTCTGTTGTAAAGGACAGCGACCTTGTAAGAGTCGCAGACCTGTCAACATTTTTCAGGTTATATGTATATGTTGTAATAATTTCATCTCTTCTCATTGATTTTTTTATTTTAACTGTGCCCTTGAATACTATGGGTTCACCGCTTATAAAGCATACCTCCTGGTATTCAAAAGTGTCTTTTCCAGGCACAGTTCCGGATGACACACCGCTCTCATATCCGCTGTCTCCGTACCCTGCGTAAGTAACTGTCGGAATAAACAGCAGGCAAAAAGCAACTATAAAGCAAACTGTATTTTTTTTCATACGTTTCATTGGTATACCCCCAGAAACAAATTTATGTTAAGCTGACCTCCAATTGCTATACACTAAGATTCTGCTATTTTAAGTTTCTACACTATATCATATAGTTTCAACTATTATTAATTTTCTACTATCACAATGTAGGCATCTCCTGTTGCCGTACTTTCACTCTTAACAATTCTTAACCTGTCACCTTTCTTGAGATCGGAAGCTTTTATCATTCTATTGTTCTTTAAAATAATTGTATTATTAAGCAGATTTACAGTCATGTCATTACTGCTTGCCCATGAATATTGAGAAGTATCGAATATCATGGCATTGCGGAGCTTAAGTTCATTTGGCTGAACAATCACCGTTCCGTCCTCTCCTACAGTGCCACCATTTATTTCATATAAATCCCCTACGGCATTGTAAATACCATACGGAGCAGTGCTGATTACCATGGCATCAATACCGTCGGCTACAATATATACTACACTGCCAATAAAGCTTTCTTCACCATAAGGGGTAAAATCTCTGTGGCTTATCAGCCCGTCATTTCCGAGAATTCTTGTGCCATAATTAATATTAAATGTTTTTGCTGTATTCGAATACACCCAAATAAACCCGCTCAGCTGTGAAAAAGACTCAACGGTAAATCCTTTATTTTCATCAATACTGGATATCCTTCCTCTGTAAATTGCAACGGCTCCGGTATTTGTGCTCTCCTTCACTTCTATGATTCCCGCAACGAAATTGCCGCTGCTGTTATCCCTGTTGGCAACCACATATACAGAATCATCATTTGAAATGCTGTTTGGTGTCACAAGCCTTCCATTCTTGATGATAATACTTCCCTGGCCGAAAGTTATAGTATTGTAGTTTCTGCTGAGTTTTACGCTGCCTTTTCCATATTCAGCACCGGAAATTACATCATCATAAATAACTTCCTTGTCTCCTTCTTTTCTGAATGATATAACAACCGCCCGTTCCTCGCCTCCATAGCCTCTTTCTACAGCAACGTATGCCTCGGAGTCACTCATGTATTTATTGATAACATCCTTCTTTATTTCCTTATCATCAAAGTATATATTATATTTATTGGACAGTTTTATACTGGTTGCCCCTTTATGGTCTGTCCTCCTCCATTGCCCTCTTTCAAAAACTTCGGCATTAATAAGCACAAGGGTGTCAGAGGCATTATCAATGTAAGATACTTTTCCTTTATAAATGTTGGAAATATAATGGTCTCCGCTTTCAATCGTAATTTGCTTGATTCTTGTAAAATTAGGTGTCTCGTTGATAAGCACCTTTACCCTGTCGCCATCCTTGATGCTGTCGTAATTTGTCAACTTTTTGTTTCTCACCACTAATACATTTTCATCCACGTCAATTATCTGCTGTGTTCCGTCATCGTATTGCAGAATCAGCGCTGAAGGCCTTTTAGATATTACCAGTGCATATTTTGCAGTATAATTAGGCATAGCACTGATGGAAATGACATTGGAATCTTCGTCAAGCTTAATAAATACTGTATCGCCGGCTTCTATTTCATCTATGTCTGCAATCTCATGATTGCGGTATACTTCCAATCTATTTATATTAAAGTAGTTATATGTACGGAGTAAATCATTCTGTTCAGCTCCGGGTCTGGTACCTGCCCCGTCCTTGCTATACAAAGTTATATAGCCCAGATTGGGATTATTGTCCTCAACAATACCGCTTACAATCCTTGATTCCTCATCGCTTACCCCGATATTTATATTCTCCAGTGCTATAATTGTACCGTTGGCGTCTACGGTAAGCAGCACATCCATACCCGGATATACTTTATCCATTCCTGATTTTCTTCCATTAATCGTAACAGATATGCCTTTGCTGTATTTGTATGCTCCTTCAAACCGTTTGCTTTCATCATTGAACCGGATACTGTTTCCGGCCTCACTCAAATCAGGATAATCCATGCTGAAATATTCGGTTATCTTCATAGTAAGGTTGTCAGGGTCTATATCAATTATATTGGCTGCAATATACTTTATTTCATTTCTGTTTGACAGCACTTTAACATATCTTACCGTATTGTCTGCGGCGGTGATGTATTCGATCCTGTCTCCTTTTTTCAGCAAACCGCTTTTACCCACAACGCCATTTCTGTAAACCACCAGTTCCTTTTCCCTGATATTATGTGCTTTACCGCTCTGCTCATTCCTTCCTGGATCACCGCTGCTGTCGGTATATTCAACATTTATTCTGTGAAGGTAGCCGCTGTTGTTTCTTATGTCCAGAGATTTTATTGCGACCGGTTCACCTGACGAATAATCTTTGGATATTTTAATGTCCTCAATAACACCAAGGTTCTTTTCATAACCGAATAAAGGCAAAACGATATTCTTTGCATTTTTTATAACCTGAGCAGCCTGCTCCCTTGTAACAGCATCAACAGGTCTGAAATATCCCTTGTCATCGCCATTCATAATGCCATTTCGCAAAATTGCTTCAATATAAGGTATTTTTGCAGGATCTGCATCCTTCCAATCCATATAGCTGTTAAAAATTCTCTCCTGACTATACTCAGGTTCAAGCTCAAGGGTTTTGGCAAACCAGTAAGCCAACTCCTGTCTTTGTGCAGGAGCTGTTCGTTTAAATGCTCCCGGGCCCAAAGATGCCTGATTCGGGTTCATGGCATCTTCCAGGTCCTCTTCCGATATAAGTCCGTCATCGGCAGCAAGCTTAAGATATCCGTCAGCCCACATGCTAACAGCATTTTTCTTTTTATCCTCCCGTCGCCGCTGGTTGTCAATCTCCTCTGCAGCCTTCTGTGCTTCAGCCTCTCTTCCAGCCATCCTGTATGCGAGTGCAAGTGCCTCCTCTTTAGACAGCAATGCACTTCGTCCAAATTGTTTGTTACCATAGCCTTTGAACAATCCCAGTGCTCCGGTCTCGTAAATAGCCTCTTTTGCCCATGTGTTGGAATTCTTCACATCAGTATAATCTATATTGTTTAAAACAGCTGCTGCATTTTCAATTCCGGTATAAACCTTTTCAGGATTCTCAGCAGCAAAAACCGGTACTACCCATCCTGAAAGCGCAATTACAATACCGGTTACAAAAGCTGTTATTTTATTTCCTGCTCTCAAACTGTATGCCTTATTATTTTTTAATTCAGATACCCATTTTAGCATTTCTTCATCAACTCTCCCGAAACTCAAAAAATAGCCGCTATAAATTTATCGGCTTTTCTTACAAAGTTATTTACCCTTTAATCCTTGATATACCTCTCTTTTCTGTTTCTCAACTTTTAAATTCTGCTATTCTGTTTCCGGCCTTCATCCATTCACCTGCTCCGCCGATATTTCATTCTGCTTAAGCCCTGCCCCAACTATTGACACATAGCCACACAAAAAGGGCATTCCTTAAGCTGCAGGAGATTCCCCTTATTCAGAGAATGGCATGTTCCATCTCTTATAAAAGCAAAAGAGGACATCCCTTATCTCAAATGGAATGTCCCGTAATTCAGAAAAGAACGTCTCCTTTATTTTCAAAAGGGTATACTCCTTAATATCTAACGGAATCCCCCCGTCCAGAAAGGTGTGTCACCTTTCATCTGTACTCCAGTATCAAAACAGGCGGAATACTCCCTATATTTTCCCTTGTAATCTCAATTTCCTGCTTGCCTGCTCTCTCCCCGTTGCCTGCAACTGCAATAAATCTGTCTACTCCATCAATAGGAAAATCATTATCGTCGGTTTTAAAGTGCATTGGTATGATTACTGCAGGCTTTATCAATTTAGCCACCTCAAAAGCTTGTTCTGCATCAACGGTATAAGTGCCGCCGACAGGAAGAAGCAGGACGTCAACTTTTCCAATTTCCTCCACCTGTCCGGATGCAGGAATATGTCCAAGGTCACCACAGTGGCATACTTCTATTCCGTCCACATTGAATTTAAAGATAACATTTTTTCCTCTTTTCCTGCCACCGGCTTCATCATGGAAGGTGGCAACCCCCTTTATATCTATGCCGTGCTCCGAATAGGTTCCCGGCTCTTTGATGTGGACAAATTCACCCTTTACAGCCTTAATATAGTTGTGATCATAATGGTCGTGACTTGTAGTGACAATGTCTGCTGCTTCAGAAGGAACTTCATAGCCCACCTTATCATCAAAAGGATCTGTAAGGATTTTCACTCCTTCAGAAGACGTTAAAAGGAAGCATGAATGACCCAACCATTTTATTTTCACTGAGAAATTCACATCCTTTCAGGTGCTGATATACTTAGGATATCCAGTACATTCTTAATAACTATTCTTGTACTGTCTACCAATATTATCCTCGCCTTCATCAGATTTTCCTCTTCGCCCTTTACCCTGCAGGCATTGTAGAAGCTGTGGAATAGTGATGCAACATCCAGAACATAGTGTGTCAGTCTGCTCGGTTCAAGAGTCTGGGCACAAATTCTTATTTCATCAGGAAACTCCGCCAGTTTCTTCATGAGTTCAATTTCTTCACTGGTCTGGAGTAAGCCAAGGTTCACGTCTTCTATCTGCGGCACTTTAACTCCTTCACCTTCCAGCAGCCTTAACATACTGCATATTCTCGCATGTGCGTACTGAACATAATAAACAGGGTTTTCATTTGATTGTTTAACAGCCAGGTCAAGGTCAAAATCCAGATGGCTGCCGGATGCCTTCATATTGAAGAAAAACCTTGCTGCATCCTTACCAACTTCTTCCAGTAAGTCTGTAAGAGATATGGCTTTTCCCGTTCTCTTGGACATACGGGCGATTTCACCATTTCTATAAAGCCGGACAAGCTGGAAAATGATAATCTCAAGCTTTGAAGGATCAACACCCACTGCAGACACACCAGCCTTCATCCTGGCAACATGTCCATGGTGATCTGCGCCAAGCAGGTCGATAACCCTGTCAAAATTGCGCTTGAGGAATTTATTCCTGTGGTAGGCTATATCCGATGCAAAATATGTGGGGAATCCGTTGCTGCGTACTATAACATCATCCTTGTCCGCTCCCAGTTCAGAAGCCTTAAACCACAGGGCATTGTCCTTTTCATAAGTCCATCCCTTTTCTTTTAAGTAATTGATGGTTTCCCATAATTCACCGCTGTCATAAAGAGACTGCTCGGAAAACCACACGTCAAATTTGATTCCATATTGTTCCAGGCCTTCCCTTATCCTGTTAATATTTCTTGGAAGCGCAAAATTTACAAGTTCTTTGCGCCTCTCGGAAGGTTCGGCATCAAGGAGCTTGTCCCCGTATAAATTAATATATTCCTTCATATGTTCTATTATATCTTCCCCATGATAACCGTCTTCCGGAAATTCAACGGCATCTTCGCCTTTCAACAGCTGTATGTATCTCGCTTCAAGAGATATGCCGAATTTCTCTATCTGATTTCCGGCATCATTGATATAGAATTCCCTGGTAACATCATATCCTGCCGCTTCCAGGACGCTTGCAATGCAATCTCCAAGTGCTCCGCCTCTTGCATTCCCCATATGTAGCGGCCCTGTCGGGTTCGCACTTACAAACTCAACCATAACTTTCTGGCCTTTGCCGATATTGATTTTACCGTAATCTTCCTTTTCAGTCTGTATTATCTTAAGAGCATCATACAGCCAGTCATTCTTCAGGTGAAAATTAATGAACCCGGGTCCTGCACAATCAACCTTTTCTACATAAGTGCCTTCCGGATTTATTTCATTTATTATCATTTCGGCAATTTGTCTGGGGGCTTTTTTAGCCGCCCTGGTAAGCTGCATTGCAATGTTGGTTGAGAACTCTCCATATTGCTTTTCCCTTGGTGTTTCTATGGAAATCTCCGGAATTTCTACCTCAGGGATGTTACCGTTTTCAATACTTTTTAAAATCGACTGCTTTACTAAATCTTTTATACTCTGCCTGATATCATCCACAATGTTTATCATTAGAACATCCTGCCTCTCTTATAAACATACAAAAATCATTATATCCAGTTTTATTATTATCTATTTCAATCTCATAATCAACCTCTATTTCTCCGCCGGTATCATCAACACTAATATTCAGATGATGTGCAGTAACACCAACGGTAAAAGCCCCGTACTCCGTATCATAATAGGAGACGTGCTTCTGGCCTTTCTTAAAAATAAATTGTGAATTTACCGACCCGAATCTCATAAGTGTAATTTCATCTTCTTCAATTTTTAATGTAGTGGTTGTCCCATCCATGCCGGTGACTTCACTTTCCTTGTACATCACATAATAGGCATTTCCTTTCTTATAATACTTGCCCTCGGTTACAAATTCAAGGTTGCTTATATCCTGGTCAACTGGTGTCTGTCTTCCTCTTATGGAGATAATAACATCCTTTTTCATTTGACATATACCCCCTGTCACCATTTTCAACTGTCGCCTAGTGTTTCTCTATATCTCCTAGTACTTCTCTATATCTACCTTCTCAACTGTTTTAATCTCTTTTCCTAATATTATACTTCCCAGAGTTTCAAATTTTTCTACACTGTCACTGGTATAGTACCTGTATACAGGTTTTAACTTTTTATCCCGCTCCATGTCATTTTCTCTTATAACCCTTGAAACAGCCTTTGCCGCCTCGTAGGCAGAGCTTACAAGCTTGACGTCCTTACCCATGACTTTGGATATGGTATTTTGCAGAAGGGGATAATGGGTACACCCTAATATAAGTGTATCAATCCCCTTGTTCTTCAATGAAGAGAGATATTCCTCAGCAATCCGGTAAGCAATGTCATTTTCCCACCATCCCTCTTCAACAAGCTGCACGAAAAGGGGACATGCCTTGGAAACTATCTCTATTGAATTGTCAATTTTGCTAATAGCCTTCTCATATGCTCCACTGTTTATTGTAGCCGGCGTTCCGATAACACCCACCTTTTTATTTCTTGTTTCCCTTGCAACAGTTATCGCTCCCGGCTCAATAACTTCAACAATTGGAATGTCAAAATTGTTCTTAACAGCTTCATAGCTGTATGCGCTTGCAGTATTACATGCGATGACAATCATCTTTATATCCTGGTTCAGAAGAAACCTGACATTCTGAAAGGTATATTTTGTTACTGTTTCCTTTGATTTAGTGCCGTATGGGGTCCTTCCGCTGTCACCAAAATAAACTACACTTTCAGTCGGCATCATGCCGACTATTTCCTTTAGTACCGTAAGACCTCCCAGACCGGAATCAAATATTCCTATGGGCCTGTTATCCATTTAATTCCCCCCGATTATTCCAATATTATATGCTGTAATCTCTCTTGCAATCTTCAAATCTCTCCAGGGCCAGCTCTATAAGGCGGCTGATAAGCTCGCTGTATGAAATTCCTGATTTCGCCCATAGCTTGGGGTACATACTTATGCTTGTAAAGCCGGGTAGCGTGTTTATCTCATTTATATAAATCTTGCCGGTCTTTCTGTGAACAAAGAAATCAACCCTTGAAAGGCCTGCGCAGTCAAGAGCTTTAAATGCCCTTACAGCATAATCCCTTATTTGATTTATTGTCTCTTCCGGTAGATTGGCCGGTATTTCAGTTCTTGAACTGTCATTTACATATTTATCCTGATAATCATAAAATTCACTGCCCGCAATTATTTCACCAACGGTAGACGCAACAGGTTCGTCATTTCCGAGAACAGCGCATTCTACTTCCCTGCCGTCTATGAACTCCTCTACAAGAATTCTGCGGTCATACCTTGCAGCAAGCTTTAGAGCTTCAACAAGTTTCTCCCTGTTCGGTGCTTTTGAAACTCCCACAGAAGACCCTGCATTAGACGGCTTCACAAAGCATGGGTATCCAAGTGAGTTTTCAACCTGCTCTATTATTGACTCCAGATTGGTATTCAATTGTTTCCTGTTGAATACAAGGTATTTCCCCTGGGGTATACCCTCTTTCTCAAAAATAATCTTGGCATATGCCTTATCCATTCCCAGAGCTGAAGCCAGAACACCACATCCCACATACGGTATTCCCGCAAGCTCCAAAAGTCCCTGTATAGTGCCATCCTCACCGTTACATCCATGCAGGACCGGGAATACCACATCAATTTTCTTCTTGCCTTGCCCTGCTCCCGCAGCCTCAAGAATACCTGCCGGATTGCCAAGGTATCCGCTGGACGGCAGCGGAGCATTGCCTGAATCTGCCTGTGATTCTGCTATAGCCTGCCATTCACCTGTAGGCAATTTCTCAACGGGGCCGTCATAAATCAGCCACCTGCCCTCGCGGGTTATGCCAATCATTGTAACATCATATTTGTTTCTATCAATATTTTGAAGAATTGACTGAGCAGAAACTCTCGAAACTTCGTGTTCGGAAGATTTCCCACCGAAAACAACTGCTATATGTTTCTTTTCAACCATATAATTTACTCCTCACAAAAGTTAATTAACAACTCTAGTCTTATATATATTTTTCATTTTACTATTTAAGTACAGCAACTTCAAGCTGTTATTAGAAAGGTTGCCAATATGAACAAAACAAAGTATTATAAATATAAGATGGCAGTTAATCCTTATTAAATGGCCTGGCCTGTTTTCCTTCAGTGGCTGGGAATAATATGCCAAAAATAAATAACATGCTAAAATCATTGAGGCAAAATGTGCTAAAGTAAAATATATTGAAGTGAAGCAATATTTTTTAGGAGGGTAACAAAATGCCGTTTTACGATTTGCGATGCACTAAGTGCAAAAATGAATTCAACATTATGGCAAAAATGAGCGAACGCGAACAAAAGCTGATAAAATGCCCCGAGTGCGGAAGTAATGAACTTGAAGCCATCTTCAATAATGTAAATATCATACAGTCTAGAAAAAGTGAAACTCCATCCTGCCCCAATTCACATATATGCGGTGGTTGTTGCGGACATTAGAAAAAAGAACATTGCCATGTTGCGGCTTCCGGGAGTAAATCCCGTAAGACCGCAACAGAAGTATTATTGAAAGCAGGAGCAATGGCAGTTAATCATTTTACTTTATTCCAGTTTACTCTATTCCGGTATTTCATACTATTCTAGTAATTCATCATCCTCAAGCCACTCGTCTGAGAAAGTCTCCAGGTCGTCATAGAAGATATCCTCATCTTCGCTGAAAGTTTCCTGGTCATCACTGAAAATCTCCTGATCCTCAGAGAATGTTTCCTGACCGTCAGGTAATGTTTCCTGTTCTTCGTTGAATGTTTCAGTAGAACTGCCGGTAGCGCCGGTTTTCTGAGGTTCTTTGCTTATAAGCGAATCACTTCTTTCAAACGGGGTGTTAAATCTGAAATTGCCTTTGTATTCCTTCTCTTCCTTTCCGTCTATGAGAAATCTTACTTTCTGAATTTCCTTCAGCTCAGTGAGAGAATTCACTACTGAAAAAATAGTTATCTGTTCTGCTGCCTTTCCTCCGGGATGATTATCCCTGAACTCCTTGGAGAAATTCACTGTAGCAACCCCTGCTTCTATTTTTATCGGCGGCAGCAGTTTTGTACCTTCGGGTATAGTTGGTTTACGGCCTTCTTTTGAGCCGTTTATCAGTTCGTTTACAATTATTGCTGCAAGATTGTTCACACTCTTTTTTGCTTCACTCATAGGTATGTATCTTATTTCGAGCTCTAATTTCGTATTATCATCATTAGCAAAATAAAGGCGAATAGGCACCTTGTCATTAAGACTAACAGCCTGCTCCTCATTCATAACGATACTGCTGGCCGGGCGTAATTCATCATTTTCATCTTCCAATCCCGCCTTTTTAAACAAACGACACCCAGAAAAGACAGCCATTATCATCAAACAAACAATTATAACATATAATAGCTTTCGCATTACCTTGACACCTCTCAAAATTTTCTTATACGATATTTTTATGCCATTAATTCATGCAGTATTCTTTATTAGCAAAAATTTCACTTCTTCTGAATACTGTTAATTTTTCACATTTCACGCAATATTCAGCAATATTTAAATATATTCTATTTACAATTTATCGTTATTATGGTAATATTTGAATAAGGTTTGAAAAAATTCAATAATTGGCGTTATTGCATTATTATTTATTTATGGTAGCTATTTGGACAAGCAGTAACGGATTTACATATTTGATGATAATTTTCATACCAGAGACTATTCATACATAATTGCCACGTTTAATTAATCAGCAAAACTTGACTTGTTTGCAGCAGTTATTTTTATAATTCTTAAAATAGTTTACTTTTAATGATAATGGACTTATATAATTCTTTAATATATTGCGTGGGGGTTTGTTTATATATATGGACAAGATGTCGGTTACTTCAATCTTACTTGTAAGCTTGCCTGAAATGATACTTATTGTAATTACCGCTTTAATGATAGCCGGTTACAAGGATATTCTCAATTTTAAAGATAAAAAGAATATATGGAGACTATTTATAGCTTCATCTCTAATGTGTTTATTTTCAACAATCGGGCGTATGTTATTTAATTCCATTACGACCAATCTGCTGGTCATGATGGTTTTATATCCATTGATTGTATATTTGGTTTATAGATACAATATAATTTCAACTATATGTGGAGTTTTGGTTGCATTAGTCCCTCTTTTATTAGGTGAAGCGATTTTTGTAAGCTTGCTTCTTAAAATTACCAATATGCCTATTTCGCAAGTCTATGCCAGCAACCTGTTAAGAATAGCTTTTTCATTACCTATAAGGATATGTCAGTTATTAGCAGTAATTTTAATTTCCAGATTAAAAAACTATAATCTGAGTATGGTAAAACTAAATGTTGATGAGTGGATTCAGGTTGTTCTATTTGTATTAATGATATCCAGCAGTTTGTCCAGCATAGAATCCGGATTTAATAACTTAAACAAAGATTATAATACTATTATTAAATTGATCATTAACGTACTAATTGCTGTTTTGTTCTCAAGCTGGATGATTTACTGCATATATAAAATTCGGCGAAAATCAGATATTGATAAAAGAATAAATTACTTTGAACTGAAAAGAATTAAAAAACTACTGGAAGAAGGTTATACCGATCATGTTATTAATTTAATAAATATTAAATTACATGAGGAGGGAAAATCATGAAAAAATCAAAAATCTTAGGAGTAATAGGTGCAATTGCAACTTTGCTGGCACTCATCAGTGCATCTACAGCATGCACATGGGCATTGCATCAACCAAGAATGCCTAAATGCCTGAATAAGTAAACGAATTAATTCCAGTTGAAATCACTGAAGCGGTCACTACACATCAGCAAACCCCTTTTGTCTATAATGACTCAAGGGGTTTTGCTTTATTCCTTAATCCTTAAATAACACTTCTCTGATAAATTTCACATTAAGCTTCTTATCACACAGTTCTTTTGCCAGTCTTAAGTAATCTTCATTTTCCGGATTCAGAACAAATTCTTTCAGATCCTCTTTAATAGTATATGTTGTCTCTTTACTGCCGACTTCATATGTATATGGGGCCACATGCCTGCAATATTCAAGCACCTCTGGCGTGTTTTTTCTATAAAAGAATGAATGATCCACATTGGCATATTTGGCAAGGACATCAATAAATAATGGTGACGGATTTTTATCCAGTCCTTTTTCAAGCGCTTCATACACCATAGGATCAATACTCTCACCAGTTTTCTCAGCAATATCCTCTACCATCTGCTCGTATGTCATACCATTCCTGAGCAGCTTAAGATTGGAAGGCTCAAACTTTTTTGTATAGTCAATATAACCTATTTCTTTTAACAATTCTTCCATTGACATTGAAAGAACAGGAGCCAATTTCTCTAAAGAACTTATACTTGGCATTATATCCTTTTTAGTTTTGGGATCTCCACCTTCCAGTTTACTTATGTATGCATGACTCAAACCACAGATATTGGCAAATTCTCTTAAAGAAAGGCCCATACGCTCTCTTCTAGATTTTATTATGTCGCCCAACCTGGCCATCCAATCCCTCCAAAGTCGTCATCCTACACCTCATATCGCTGCAAAATATTTGTAATTAGTGTAAATAATAGTTGACAATTTTTGACTGTTGTGATAATATTACATTGTAAACTAAAGTTTACATTATAGAATTATTTAAGTGTTTTTGTAAACTACACTTAACATTATCTCAAAAAAGTGTATACTTTGTAAAGAGCTTTATGAAACATTTTTCTTGTAGCTATAATTTATTGACATATCTTTGTTAAAAATGAACAAACTATTGCAACAATAATCTTAACATGTTTCTGTTAAGTAATTCTTTATGAATTACACAAAGTATACATAGTTATAGAGGGTGAGTACAAATGAAAATAAAACGTCAAAAAGTTATGGAGCTTATGGACACATATTGCAACGGAAATTACAACCGTTTTGGGCGTGAACTTGGGATCGACCCTTCCCATCTGTACAGATTCATCAATAAAGGGATAGGTGGAGGCAAGAAGTTAGCAGGAGCCGTAATCAAGTTTTGCAAGGTGAATAGCCTTGATTTTGAGGATTATATAGAGTTGTAAGTAAGTTCAATTATTATAAGTAAATACAATTTATATTTAATATACAAGCCGTTGGAGGAGGTACGTCTCATCTAAGGGGAATTATTGCTAGGGGAGTTTATACTAACATTAATACCAGGGGAGTTAATACCAGGTTAGTTAATATTGGGGAATCAATAAAGATGCATGCGAATTTTAATTGTTGCATGCATCTTTTACTCTATATTTTTAAGGACATAATATTTTTATTATATCAATAATATCTCGATCCACCACTTTATAGCATATCTCAAGGCCGCTTCTTTGGCCTTCTATAATATTAGCCGCCCTGAGTTTTGAGAGATGCTGTGATATTGTTGATTGAGGCAGTTCAAGGCATTCCTGAATTTTCGTTACATTACATGCATTGTCAATCAACCCTTTTACAATACAGAGCCTGTGCGGATGGGCAATTGCTTTTAATTTTTCAGCCTTTTCCTCATATTTTTTTATATCAACCATCACTTTCCTCCTTTACACGTGTGTCTGGGCTTATGTGTCTTGCAGGTTTAATATCATCATCTTCCATAATTTTGTCATGTTCATAGATATCTTCATGAGACTGCTTTTGTATAGCAAGCTGGTATGTTTTGTACCCTCCGCTGAGGTTCCTGACATTTTTAAATCCTTTCTGTACCAGTATTCTGTAAGCTATATATCCCCTCAAGCCTGCCTGGCAGAAAATATATAAATCCTTATCAGATGGTATTTCTCCCAGCCTGTCTCTCAATTCATCAAGAGGTATGTTGATGGCTCCCTCAATAGTCCCAAGGCTGTACTCTGCAGGTGTCCTCACATCTATCAATACCGACTTGTTCATATCTATCGCAGCAACATCATGCCAATGAAATATACCGCTGTCGTTTTTAAGAATATTCGAAGCTGTATATCCTGCTATATTGACAGGATCCTTTGCTGATGAATACGGCGGAGCGTATGCAAGCTCAAGTTTCTCAAGGTCAAATACCGTCATCCTTGCCCTTATGGCAGTTGCTATCACATCTATCCTTTTGTCAACACCTTCATATCCAACAATCTGTGCACCCAGAATTCTTCCCTCCTTTTTATCGAATAACAGTTTTATCGACATAGGAATAGCTCCAGGGTAGTATCCTGCATGGGACGGCGAATGTGTAAAAGACTTTTCATAGTCTATACCGATCTTTTTCAATTTCTTTTCGTTGTTTCCCGTACTGGCTACAGTTATATCAAACACCTTGACAATTGAGGTGCCCTGAGTTCCTGAATATTTCTCATTTCTGCCACATATATTGTCAGCAGCAATTCTTCCCTGCTTGTTTGCAGGACCTGCAAGAGGTATCAATGCAGGATTGCCGCTAATAAAGTCCCGTACTTCCACAGCGTCACCTACAGCATATATGTCAGGATCGGAAGTCAGCATATTTTCATCTACATATATACCGCCGGTTGGCCCCAACCTGAGACCGGCTTCCATAGCAAGCTTTGTCTCAGGTCTTACCCCTATGCCCATGACTACCATGTCTGTCTTAAGCTGCCTTCCGTTGGTAAGCTCTGCTATTATGCAATTTTCAGTATGATTAAAGGATTTTACCGCATTCTTCAGATAAAGCTCTATATTCTTTGACTTTAAGTGCTGGTGAACTATTGCCGCCATATCATAGTCAAGGGAGCCAATAACATGGTCAGCCAGCTCAACAATAGTAACTTTTATGCCTCTCTGATGGAGGTTTTCTGCAATTTCGAGCCCGATAAAGCCTCCTCCTACCACAAGAGCTCTCTTTGGACTGTTTTTATCCACAAATTCTTTTATTCTGTATGTGTCAGGAATATTTCTGACTGTAAATATCCCGGGTGAGTCGATTCCCGGAATCGGCAGCCTGACCGGCTCTGCTCCCGGTGAAAGGATGAGTTTGTCATAATTTTCCGTATAAGTTTTTCCGGAAGATATGTCGTATACCTCAACTTTTTTCTCAGCTGGCAGTATTTTGGTAACTTCACTCTTTATCCTGACATCAATATTATATCTTTCTTTCATTTCATCGGGCGTTTGTACAATAAGTTTGTCTTTTCTTTTAATTACTTCTCCAATGTAGTATGGAAGGCCGCAGTTGGCAAAGGAGATGTATTCTCCCCTTTCGAAGATGATTATTTCCACATCCTCATCCAGTCTTCTAAGCCTGGCAGCGGCACTTGCCCCTCCGGCAACTCCACCTACTATTACAACTTTGCGTCCCATAATTTTCCCTCCACGTATATAATATTGTTCTGTTAACTTAATAATAAAAATGAGACCTGAAACGCTTCTGGTATAATGGAAATTACCACAAACAATTACCTCCCAGAAAGGAGCGTTTAGGTCTCATGTCCATTATACCATCAAACGTTGT
>DUMB01000103.1 GCA_012840085.1 Clostridiaceae bacterium | reverse complement strand
ATAATGGAAAGGTGATTTTTTTGTATAACGCCTGTCGCGCACCCGCATAGCGGGTGGTTTTTTGTTTCGCATGGCTCATTTCTCGCCTGAGAAACTCGCTCATGCTCAACAGGCTAAAGCCCATAAAATAAAAAAGCAGCCGAAGCTGCTTTCTGCTGAACAATATTTTTTATGTTCAGTATTTATTGAAAATATAAAAAAGGCTCCATATTCATGCCATTAAATAATCTATCTGACGTGACAGGCTGATATTCATCGTATCCCATTTTCTTACCGGACAGTTCACCGTTTCATATGCAATCCCCATAGCATCAATAAATTGAGTAAACCTTTCATCCAGCCATGGCGGGGTCCAGGCACCTGACCTGCATATATGAATTGCCGACACATTAAAGCTTTCGTTCAAGTCGTTAAAGTTGCAATATTTAATATTATAGATGCTGTTTATCTGTCTGAAGTGCTCCGGCTTCTCTATCGTATACGGGCTGTAAAAAATATAAGCTTCTTTGACTTGTTTATCTTTAAGGAGCTTGCCAAGCCAGTTGGAACAATTGACCTCAAAGTCCAGGGAGGAAAGCCCGCCGTAACCAAGGTCAGCATGAGAATCAAACAGGCAAACCATTCTGCAGTTGTTTTCTTTTGCTATATCATACGACAAGGCATGGGAGTCTGAAATATATGCTTTGATATCTTTAACAAATATGAAACGCTCCTTGATTTTCTCCCAGAATGTTTTCCACTCTGAAGAGAGTTTATATGATTCCTGAATGTCCTTCCCCAACGCCTTCTCCTGAATATATCTTTTATACCAAAGGTCAATCAGGCTCCTGTTATTCTCAATATAAGAACCCCAATTTTCATTTCTGGTATAGATAAAATAGTCCCAATCTATAGATAACAGGCATTTCATCGTATCACATCCAAAATGAAATTGTCCTATTTATATATCCGAAGTCAAAAGCAGGCATGACAAGAAAGTCTTGATTAACAATCCTTTTTTGAAAAAAGCATATGCAACCTCAAGAAGCCATCAAGTAAAGAAAGCCATCCGGCAAAGAAGTACAACGTGAAATAAATGACTGTGTCTGTAAAATGTTTTAGAAAGATCAAGGCCAGAATTGTCCTGTAAGAATTGTGGTATTACGTTGTTTTTTATGAAATATCTTATATGTATGCCTCACATTAAACATTCTATTAAGATTTTTCATAAGCAAAGCCTCCTCACACTAACCCCAATGATTTCCATTAAAATCAGTAGAAGTTGCTTAGGTGTCAGCATACGCCTTAATATAGCACTTATAATTATTGATATATACTTTTTTCATTAAAAGTCAATTACGGATAATGCTTATTTACGGGAATAATTGCCTATATGTTCAGAATATCCATAAATAACCTTTTATATTTAAAAAATCAACCGTTTTCTCTTTACTAAAGATGATATGTTGCCGCCACGCCTTTGTTCTAGCTACGCCTTTGTTTTCGCCACGCACTTTTTATCACAATACATATCTTATAAAAAACAATACAGTAAACAGAGACAGCATGGTAGTTATAGACACATAAAAGGCGGCATATTCTTTTTCTTTATCAAATGTGTCTGCAAAGATTGAAGTCATAGCAGAGGCAGGAAGTGATGTCATAACAATAACCGAGTTTATTGCAATAGAAGAAGTTTCTGTCAATGATGCTGCCAGGTAGATAATCATTGGTATAATAATTAATTTAACAATAACTCCGTAATATACTGTCCAATCACGCAAATACATCTTTATATTGACTCTCGAAAGTATACAGCCAATAATAATCATTGAAAGCGGTCCGGTGAGATTACCCATTCCCCTTGATGCAGATGTAATCGCTCCTGGCAATTTAACATCTAAAAACATAACCAAAAGACCAACGCAAACTGCATGAATCGATGGGTTTAGCAGTACTTTCCTTAGCTCCGTTCTAAGTTCACCAACCGTTAAACGGCCTTTGAACAGGATTATTCCATAGGTCCATAGAAATAATACAAAAAGCATATTAAAGATAGAACCATACACTACCCCCTCCGGCCCATACATGGAATTAAGTATGGGAAATCCGACATAACCGGTATTGACAAACACATTAGCGAAATGCAGAATTGTTTTCTTATCATTTTTCACCGGCCAAAGCAGCAGATAGGAAACACCCGCCATTATAACATATGCTCCCAGGGAATAGTAAATAGTTTTAACTATATTTTCCTTTACAGTGTCGTCATATGTATGGAGGAAGGAGGAAAGAATCATAAAGGGCAGTGCGATTTGGATAAGGATGTTAATCAGGCCTTTATTCATATCCTCAGTAATTATATTCCTCCTGCGGGCATAGATACCGACCAGAATCATGATAAACAACGTAATAATACTTTCTAAAACAACTGATACGGATATATCCAATAGAACCCCCCCTTAATCAGAATTATTATATGCGCGCCTGTTATTTCACTGTGCATAAAACTTTCAGGCTGAAGGCAGGGGAATCCTGTCTGCTCTTTTTAAGCATTCTGTAACGTATCAATGCATAAATTACTTCATACGCTGGTTATTGGCTAAGCAACTGCCTTCCATTTACCACTACAGAACTTTCGCTTGTTAGCAAGGACATAAGCAAGATTTTGCCAACTAAATCAAATGAGGACTGTACCGTCCGGGAAAAAAATATTGATTTAATATATATTAACTTCTGCGAATGCCGAGCCGGTATCCCAAGTTTATTATGAAATTAACTGCAATATTGGTTTTCGAGACTTTCATCCTTTTTATAAATGAACCGAGTGAAAAGAATTTCCGCCGGAAACGCAAGTAGCCGTCATACAGCTCCTCCGTGGTCATATTTTTCGGTTGAAATGTCACCATAGTCTTGCTGTTATACCTGCCCCAATCTTCACTAAGTAAGCGTCCTTCTTTTTTTAATTGCTCATATATAGGGGTTTTAGGAAATGGCGTTAAAATGCTAACTGTTGCGCCGTCTATGCCGAGGGTTTCACAAGCTATCAGCGTTTCGTCAAACACATTCTTTGTATCGCCGTCAAAACCGAATACAATACCTGCCTGCACCATTATCCCATGGCTATGGATATTATCTATCAATGGCTTGTAATCCTCAACCCTGTTGATTTTTTTCCCTGCATTAGCCAGTGAAGCATCTGAAAACGATTCAAGCCCGATAAACAGATACATACAGCCGGCGGCTCTGGCAAGCCTGAGCAATTCCTCATCGTTGCAATCACGAAGCGTTGCTTGTGCCGCCCACTTTCGCTTAAGAGGGGTAATAGCACGGAGTAAATTTTTTGCATAATCGGTATCCGCAAACAAGTTGTCATCCCAAAATACAAAAAAGCGTGATGGAATGCGGAGTATTTCCTCAACCACATCCTGTATAGGACGCGTCCGGAAGCAATTGTGATAAATCTGCTTGAGGTTGCAATAGCGGCAGCTGTAAGGACAGCCGCGTGTTGCAAAAACAGCGCCCTTCATCATACGGCGGCGCTTAAGCAAATCCCAGCGAGGCACTGGCAGGTTGGAGAGTTCAGGTATAGTGTCGGACTTGTATATTTCCTTCGGAGTACCGTTTCGAAAGTCCCGGAGAAATTCCGGCCATGTGATTTCACCCTCGCCAACGAGCAGGTAATCACAGTGTTCTTTTACTTCTTCCGGCAAAAGGGTGGCATGAGGACCGCCCATAACAACCTTTGCGCCCTTCCGTCTGAATTTTGCACTAATTTCGTAGCAATGCGGCGCGTTGGGCGTGTTGACTGTAATCGCTACGAGGTCAAACGGCTTACGGTAGGGAATTCGTTGACAATACTCATCTACAAGCGTTATGGAATAATGTCGCTCATCTACAAATGCCGCGAGATAAGGAATAGTTATTTGCGAAAAGTTATTGAACTGCAAACGGCGAAATTTATTGATTTCCCGATTCTCCGGCTGAATCATGAGAAGCTTAATCATCTCTTAACGGCCTCCCATACCTGCTTTTCATAGTCTCCTATAACCTGCTTTCCATAGTTTCCATAGTCTCTATAGCCTCCATAGCCTTCATTGTCTCCTATGCCTGTTTTGCCGTGTTATCAAACGCTGCTCATATTTCACTTATTTTCATATAATAAAGTTTGCAATTGCAAAAAACAAATGGCATATTGTGAATAAGCCCAAGGGCAGGATTGCAATATAGTTCTTTCTGTCTAAAGCATAAAAAACAAATGTTAAACACGGTGCCAGACACAAAAGAAAAATAATTATTTCATCAACATAACCTTGATAATATACAAACCAACAAAGCATGTAGATTACGTAACAAATTATCATTGCCAGGATTTTATTTGACCATCTGAGATTTTCCACGTCTCTCCTTTTGATGATACATAGTGCTCCAATCATCAGTACTTGAGAAATCGAAGCTATCATATCAATGACCGGTGTTACTGATTCACTTCTCAAAACATCATTTGGAGCCGGGAATGCAAACCAGTATAAATTAGGAAGCATCACAGCCAGAAATAGTATCAGTGCCCAGACATCAAATCCCGTTTTATATTTTTTAAGAATCAAAGACATCCTATTCTGTATCATCCATTTGACCTCCCATCACTAAAGTGGCGGGATTCCTGCTTCTTCTCAATCAGAAGAAGACAAATATACTGATAGTGTTTTGATTGAAAGTCTTCTTTTATAGAAACGTTTATTTGGCAGACTTATCAAAGTTAATCGTTAAAAGTTCTGTCAACCAATCCAACATTTTCACACAGATTGGTAAAACCGCTCATTTATTAATGTTAATCTCTATATGCAATATATTAGGTTCTATCTGCATAACAGCTTTTGTGTGACAATGTCGGAATATACCTCCATACCGCTGGTATTTGCAATATGGATCACATCTTTAAATTTACCACACTCAGGCAAGAAAAAAACAAGCAAATTCTCTTCATGCAAAATACGGTCAGGGTTAAAAACTACATCCGGATATCCATCAAAAATAGCCACATAAAAGATTTCTGATTCAACAATATCCTGAAAGAAATGGCTGCCATAGGACAGTTCCGGCATAAAACCTTCTTTTCTTGAAGAGTACTCACAAAGAACCTTCATATTGCATAATTCCGTAAAGTTCACCGGAACCCCAAGAGACGGTGTAGTGCTTCCCCACCTGCCCGGGCCAACCAACATGGCATTTTTACCTTTCATTTCTCTGTTAATCAGGCCTATTTGCCTTGCCACTTCATATTTTTCCTGTTCACTTAGTTTTAAGTATGCATTCGCTCTGATCAATATAACATATTCGATTGGCAGGCGTACACTTCCACCCATAAAGTTGCCTTTGCTTGAGAAAAAGCAATCATTCACATCCTTTAATTCCGGTATCTTTACTGTCTTGCCCAAGCCTTTTGTCTGCAATGGACGGCATTGCAAGAGGTTTATTTTAAATCCCTTATCCTTATTAAAGTTGGCTGTAAATTCAATGTCAACCGGGTAATCGTATGCTTTTGACAGCAGGGCTAACATTTCTCTCATTATGGAAGCAAACTTTGTATCTGTAAATAGTTTTTTAAAATCCAATAAATTGGGTGTCTTCATGTCCGTATATCCCAGTTCACGCATGCGGGCTGCGGCAGCATAGTCAGGGGTTGCAAACAATTGTTTATCTGTTTTTAAAGGAAGGGATAAAACCTCATCCAAATCTTCACTTACCATGGCATTTTCTTTAAATGAGAGAAGATCCACCCGATGTTGGGAGAATTTCTTCTGATCTTCATAATTCATTGGAGGAATCCTGAGAGGGTTGTCAAGGCATACTACCTTCACATAATCCCCATCGGTCCGGTCTACCGCTCTGGTACCTAATCCAAATACAAGACGGAGCATCCCTGCATTCATATCAATACTTTCATCCCATACATAAAGGTTTGTAGAATTCCCTACACCTGCGATATGAGGGAAAAAATAGTTACCGAACCGGTCTCCCGATACGCGTTGTACCAATATAGCCATTTGCTCATCATGCTGCGCCAGTCCCCGATTCATACGATAGTTTAGTGCATCTTCGTTCATGGTGCTGGCATAAACAGTGCGTACGGCCTGTTCAAAGGCTTCATAACGCTCCTGAGGTGTTCCCTGATTTACGCAGAAAACACTCTCATACTTACCGGCAAATGCATTTCCAAAGTTATCTTCCAGCAAGGAGCTGGAACGGACAATGATAGGAGATTGGCCAAAGTACTCCAGCATTTGAACAAATTGCTCCTGAATTTCTTTGGGAAAAGATCCATGCAAAAGCTTTTCCTTGAGTTCTGCTGCATACTTAAAATAACCTTCGGGCGTTTTTTGCCTGGTACGAAGTCTCCACCAACCATTTTGGACAATATATGTATAAAAAACATCAGAACCGATAAAAAAGGAATCATGAGGCTCCAAAAATGCTGTAAAGCGATCTCCGCCTTCAACCTCCAGTATTTTTCTTGCCAGAAGCATTCCAACGCTTTTACCGCCAATAAAACCGGTACCGATTACTCTGGATGCAATGGCGAGAATATCATTTAAGGTGAAGTATCGGTCACACAACTGAAACATTCTGGAGTCACTGCCAATGAGCATATACATAAGTTGCTTCTTTACTGCTTCCTGCTGCTTATGGGAAGAGCTCAACATTTTTTTCGCATTGTTAAAGATAGTATTCCAATAATCCAGTCTTATTTCACCACGATTAATGCTGTTAAAAAGCTCAGAAGCATCTGAACTGGATGTAATGCAGATAGCCTCCTGATCCTGAATGAGGTGCGGGAAAAACATGGTAGGTGAATAGCGCTGCCATACCTTAAGAGGGTGAATATAGATTTTATCATTGATTTGATATAAATCCAAAAGAAGCTGGGTCGTTTCACGAATACCGGCAATGGTACTATAGGTATGGAAATTTCGCTTAACGGCAAAATATGCGACCGTATCCAACTCATATAAATATGGGCAGGTAGCCTTAAAAAAATTACCGATCATCAAATCCGAATGCCAGTATTCCAATAAATCAGTCAGGCAATCAAAAACATAGAATACCCTTTTGCCCTCTTCTTTGATAATATTGTGTATTTCAATGGCAAAACTTTCAAAGCCTTTTCTTGCATCAACATAATAAGTCTTAATATCCCGGCTGGCATCAAGTATAGGTTCATGATTGGCAAAACGGATGTAAATCAGGCTCATATTTTCCGCTCTTGCATTTTCTACAAAATAATTAACAATTTTCTTATAGTCTGAAACGGAATCCACTTGCCATACTACGTTATCTCCAAATCGTAAGTGGTCAATTACCTGGTCAAAACCTTTTAACCCTGTGCTAACTTTATAGTATAAATTCATGGCACACCCCATTTCTGCTTAATGGCATATTAAAACTAACTAAACCATTAGATTCCTTCTCAATATTAGTCATTTTATTAAACTTCATCATTTAGTATCTATAAAAATAATTATACTATAAAGGTGATGGATATTATCTGCCAATTAAATATTCATCAAAAAAATCAAGGCTCTTTTGATTTATTAACTCCAGAGTATCGTATCCGGATTTTTTATACCCTCCGCCGAGCAGCGCACATATAATCGGTGATGTTCTGACTAAATCTGTCAATGTATAATGGTTACTGCCTTTTATATAATAATACCGCATATTTCCATTATTAACTAAATGATTTTTGTTCTGTACATACTTGTTGTCAGTTCCGATCAAAGGGAAACCACTGTCGCTATAGATATTCATAACAGCACACCGGTAGGGATTTGTATTCCATCTGAATTCTTTTCCGTCAACTCCTATAATATCGTACAAATAAGGGGATTCCAATGCAAGCACAGCTTTAACATCGTTCCTTTGTCTAGCAACTCCGAGGGCAGCAGAACCACCGAGGGAATGCCCGGCAGTACCTATTTTGCTTGTATCTATTAATTGGTAGAAAGAATTACTTTCATTTATGGATTTTTCAATAAAAGTGTCGATCACAAAATTAATATCATCAGTACGAAGCTTCATCCACTTCTGAAAACACGCATAAGAATTTTCTATATTAGAATGAGAATCTTCCTCAATCAATTCCCTCATATATCCTAAATCGATATTTATTTTAACTCCGTCGATTTCCGTGTAGAGAGAATGATAGGTATGATCAATGCTGACAACCACATAACCATGGCTTGCTAGTTCTTTATAAAGTGAAAGATTGCTTGTTTTTGTTGAAATACCGCCGTGAGAAAATACAATCAACGGACAGGTATTATTCAGAATTTTGTCATCATGTGGATAATAAACCAGCATGGACAATTTTCGAGGACTGCCATCGGTTTTATACTCTTCAATACGTGATGTATCAGTCAACTCCAGTACGCAAGAAGCATAAGAGTATTCACCCGTTGTTGGGATGCTTTTTAAATTGGGAAACAAAACAATTGTGCACAATATAAAAGCGATGGAAATAATTGTAATAGTATTAACAATTCTTTTTAACCATCCTTTTTTTATTAGCTTTCTTTTTACAGATATAATCAGAAAGCCAGTCAGCAGAAATAATACAGCTAGCAAAATATAATTATAAAATGTCATAAACACCTCTTGCGCACCAGCACTCATTATCAAGAAGGCAGGCGGAAAAGAAGATTTAAACTTTATTTTTATCCACTATTTTATCCTCTTTGTACTATTATTGACTAAATTCATAAAACCTGCAAGTATGTATATTATATTAATATACGCTATAAACAAATATATTTAATTCTTACATTATTTCTATCGCAAAGTAAAGAAGGGCTTTATATCCATTCCCGCCATTAGGCAGGTTAATTTCGCCAAAACATAGTTATGTTTACCTATAGAGAAGACAAGAGGTACGGTTCTACCTCTTTATTGATTCCAAGCTGCTCATACGCATCTTTGTGAGTTATGTTGTGAGAGTCATGAGCAATGGACAAGGCCACAGCTCCCGACTTGATTCCATATCCCCGGAGCAAAGCCAGGGCTATGTTCCCTGTCCCCTTGTGTCGTTCTACAACTGCTATTTTTATTATATCCTGTTCCGGCCGCCGGATAAATTCACCTTCCTCACTGAGGGCAATTTCTGCCGTGCCTTTCGCTGTTACAACACCTCCGGGAAGAAGACCAATTACATGGAAATTATGTTAATCATCCAGTAATACAATAATTCATACCGTAATAATTCATACCGTTCATGCCGCATACATTCACAATTCCGTGGGGAATGGATTTATTGTTTCCAACAAATCAGGTTTTCTGCCAGAGTTATTCACAATCGTCCCTTTGACAACTTTGACAACTTTTTTGACTTTCCTTTGACTTTTCTTCTGCCTCAATTTTATTCAAGGTCTCATTTAATATTTCTTTTCTCAGTGCCATCAACCAATCCGAAATTTTCACGTTATCAAAGGCATAGGTTTTATTTAATTCATATTCATTTTCTGACCAGGTACTTATTGGAGATTCATTATGTTGAATCAGCGCCTCCAATTTGTCAAGTGCCTTAAATAATTGAGCTTCTCTGGTTTCTTGCGCATCTATTTCTTTAAAGAGTTCCATCAACTCAGATGATACTTCAACCGGAAGAGAATTAACCCATTGGTTTAAAAGACAATTTTCCACCTCACGGTCATTATCTGTTTTATCAAATGCTGGAATATCTCCTGTAAAGCACTCTCCCAAATCGTGAATAATGCACATGCTGACTACCTTGTTCATGTCTATTTCAGGAAACTCACTTTTCAATAGCAATGCCATTAACGCAGTTCGCCAACTGTGTTCTGCAACGCTCTCTGATCTACCCTTTGTTGTAGTGCAATGACGAAGTGTATCCTTCAAGCGCTCTGCGGTGTGTAATATTTCAAGAAATTCTCGTGCTTCCATTAAACTCGACCTTCCATTTTTCTTTTCAGCTAAAATTTTTTTCCTTAAAAATTTGTTGTTTCATCTCAGAAAATTTGTTTTTCTTCATAATAAATAAGCACTTTTCAATTAATAATGTTATACTACTATTTCACCCTAAAGACAACATAAATTGGTGTTAACATCCATTTACAGCATGAATGCCGCAGTACAGTCAGTGTATTGACGACGCGACAGAGTAAAATCTTCGCTTCGAACACAAACTCAGGTTAATACTGTACATGGCACCACAAATCGAGTAGGAGGTAGGTGATTAATTCACCTACCGACCTCTCACACCACCTAGCCTACGGTCCCGTACTAGGCGGTTCCCAAGTTTACGCCGTTACGGTTTTGTAGTAATCCCAGAAAAATGTGT
>DUMB01000104.1 GCA_012840085.1 Clostridiaceae bacterium | reverse complement strand
TGCAATACATCCTCCAGCCGGTGTTCCACGATCACGACCGTTTTGTTCTGCTCCTTATGAATACGGTCAATGAGTTCCACAGCCGTCATTCCCATTCTGGGGTCCAGGGCGGCCAGGGGTTCATCGAAGATCAGCAGGTCCACGTCACCGTGAAGAACGCCTGCCAGGGCAACCTTTTGCTTTTGTCCTCCCGACAGTTCATAGGGTACATGCATCAGAAAATCGCTCATGCCCACAACACTGGCGGCCCATTCGACTTTTGGCAGCATTTCTTTTCGCGGCATGCTCTGATTTTCCAGGGCAAAGGCTATGTCCTCACCAACGCTCAGACCTACAAACTGGGCGTCCGAATCCTGAAGGACGGTTCCCACAACCTTGCTCAAAGCAAAGATGCTGGCATCTTTGGTTTCCATGCCAGCAACTTTGCATGAGCCTGTGATAACCCCATCGTATGAAAAAGGATTTAAGCCGTTGATGCAATTTGCCAGCGTTGACTTCCCACTTCCGCTGGGACCCAGGATCAATACCTTTTCTCCCTTGAAGATAGTGAGGTTGATGTCATGAAGTGTAGGGGCAGATTGCGATTTGTATTTGAATCCGAAATTCTTAAATTCAACAATGGGTGTACTCATTTATACGCATTATTCCTTTTCTTCTTCCATTTTGAGATTTGTATTGCGGGCATTACGCCTTGCAAGGGCAAAGAGGATGGGTATACCGATGATCAGCAGAATTGCTATGTTACCGATACTCGCTGCCCAGGCTTGAGCGAATGTAATGGTCAGCTCACCGCCGTAGAAGGCCAATGTGAGTAAGGGTGTAACGACACCGAAAGCCAAGAGATTGCCAATGACGCATACAATACCATAAATAACGGCATGAATGGGCTTAAAGATACCTTCATTGATTTTTGCGCCATAGAGTGGCAGCATACCAATAATAAAGCCCAATACACCATTACCAACAGACCAGTCGAACCAAAAGCCCCAGCCGCCAATGAGATCAGCGATAATATTGCCCACGCAGCAGGATATGAACGCCGGAACCGGGCCGAACATGGCGCCTACGATAACAGGAATGATCATGGCTGTTGTCAGGCTGGTGTTTGTAAAAATCGGGACACCGCCATAGATCATAAGGACGCCGAAAAGAGCTGCACCGATGGCGATTGCAACGATGGTCTTGGTATTCCATACACCAAGTAATGTTTTCAGAACCTTTTTCATTTCTGACCCTCCAGTTAAAAAATTTTAAATTATACATAACCCGCATAAGCGAAGTTATTTAATATCGGAAAACATTTGGTTTACAAAACGCCAATACGCATGGATAAGTTTGTCATCAAGAAATGACAAGAAAGAAAGTGTTCCAGGTACTCCATACCTCCAATAATGGCTTGATATCTACTTAAATTCAGTATCACATCATTCATTGAATTAGTCAATAGGATTTGACATAATCATTTGCTTAATAAATGATTTTCAAAGAATTTCGACATATCCCGCAGACTTCATATGCGTCGGTTATCATCAGGGACAAGACACAGATTTTCTTAATTCATCCTTAGTGTAAAATTGTTTTAGGTTAAAAAAACAAGAGACCCCTCTTTTTTGGTAAAATATTGATCAACAAAAAACAAACAAAATACCAAGGAGGAGTCTCTTATGAGTAATATTATATATCAG
>DUMB01000009.1 GCA_012840085.1 Clostridiaceae bacterium | reverse complement strand
TTGTTTTTGGCGACTCAATTATACCAGAAAAAAGGGGGTGTCATTGTTTTTTATTCAAAAAACCTTGAAGCCCTCGATAAATAGCATATTTCAAAATATAAAAGGTGTAATTTAGTTTACACTACGGCAATATAAAGGAGGTTCTCAATATGAATTGTGGGTTATAGCAGGTGCGTTGTCAAACGCAGAAGTGACCTACCAATGGTACTCAAACACCATTTGCGATAATAAATCGGGAACACCCATTCCAGGTGCTACGAATGAAAAATATAAGATTCCAACAGATTTGGAAAGCGGAACCTATTACTATTATTGCAAAATAAGTGCTCCTGGTGCAGAGCCGGTTTGTACAGATGTTACAACGGTTACTGTTAAGCTTAAAAAATCCCAAAGTGCACCTCCTGCACCAAGACTTGAGTCGAAAACACCAGATAGCATTACTCTTGTCTATTACAATATAGGCCTTGAATTCAGCATGGACGGGAAGAATTGGGGTGGTCCGGTATTTAAGGGGCTTACTCCCTATACCACTTATACAATCTATGCCAGATATAAAGGAACTTATACACAAGATCCTTCTCCGGCAAGTGAGCCATTAGTGGTCAGAACTCCTAAATGGGATAAGGACAAAGGAGAACAAGCAGCTCCTCCTAGACCGGAATTATTAAGCACAACCGGCACAAGCGTTACCCTGAAACCAATTGAAGGTGCCGAATATAGGATGGATGGGGAAATATGGCAGAACAGCAACACATTCTATAATCTTTCTTTTTCTACCAAATATAGATTTTATGCTCGTATGAAAGAAACTGATGACCTAAAAAAATCGCCAGAGAGTTCCTCACTTACCGTTACCACTGATGAGTCCGGCGGTTTTCCCTTTATACCGGGTAATAAGAACATGACAAACGGTATCATTAAGTCTGGCTGGGCATATATCAATACCCGCGATCATGGTTCCATTGCTTCGGATGACAAAGGTTTTGTTTCGCCGTCAAGATACGGCTATTCCCCTTACTATTTCGAGCATCTGGGTGATAACAAATATTATATTCGTGCTGCTAACGGAGGATACCTTTCATACCTGGGCACACCAAAAAATAATGCTCAAATCATTATCAGCGACAAGCCATGTGAATGGAAAATTTATGCTGAGAATGCATGGGGCTATATTGAATATAACCTCAATGTCGCCAGTGACACTAAATATTACCTCAAGCTCTGGGGCGGAGATGGGGAAGAAATCATGGATTCAAAAGTGATACTCGGAAAAGATACATCAAACAGGTTTCAACGAGATGGTGCGCAGTTAACAATAAACACTCTGGATCCAAATTTTCAAGGACTTCCTAAGTGGTGGAGAGAGTATTATGTAGAAGGAAAAACCGAACCATCGTACCTTGTTGAAACAATAACTTATGAACGTCCTAAAGAAGATGAAAAATCAACCGGCGGAAAGGGAACTTCAGGAGGAACATCATCAGGCCAAACACCATCCGGTGGAACCACCAAACCATCAGACATAATTACCGAACCAGTTACCGCCAAGCCAAGCGATACGAGATTTGTGATGAATGGCCGGCCCGTATCAGTTACGGCTGCGTATAACATAAATGGCACCAATTACTTGCAGATTCGCGCAATCGCTGCTATGCTGAATGGCACTGCTGCTCAGTTTAATGTAAGTTGGGATGGCCAGTATGCCATCATAGAACCCGGCAAGCCTTATAGTGGCACAGTTACTGAAACCAGGCTTCAAAGTACAACCAATGTACGCATTAGTGATACGAAATTCAAGATGAATGGCATAGTATTTACCCTTTCAGACGCACGGCTGATTGATGGTGATACCAATTACATTCAACTGCGCGAGTTCGCACAGACGCTTTCAGGAACCGCATCACAGTTCAATGTGTACTGGGATAATGAGGCAAGGCAGGCGGTAATTCAGCCAGGTGTAGCCTATACGGGGGAGAAAGTGATCATTGAGACATCAGAGGATACAGATACAAGCAGTGAAGACCCGGAGAAAGAGTATTACTATATTAAAGCTTCAAAAAACGAAAACTTTGTCATAGAAGTATCCGGTGCAAGTGAAGAGGATGGTGCAAAACTCATCCTTCACACCAGGACCGGCAATGATAATCAAAAATTCAGACTTATCCATACGGTCGGAGATGTGTATGTAATCCAGTGTGCTCATTCCGGTAAGTGGTGGACCGGCAGCGGGAAGAAAGGAGATGTACTCACCCAATCTGTCTTTGTACCCGATGGTAGTTCTATAACCTTCAGCATAATAAAACAGGAAAACGGGACCTACAGAATTATGGATTACACCACAGGGCTTTATGTAGGTGTTTCAGAAGCAAAAATGGAAAATGGGACAAATATCATACTTTGGACAGAAGCTTCAGATGGAAGCCAGACATTTATTCTTGAAAGAGTAGAATAAATCAGGATTTCATAGAAGCAAAATCTTTCAAATATTAAACACCTGGAAATCCTGAACTTTCAGCACTTTACGGGATTTACTGCATTTTAGGAGGAGTATATGATGAAAAAAAGAGTTATCCCACTATTATTGGCAGCAATTTTGCTCACAGGCATGGTGCCTGCTGCGTCAATGGCGGCCAAACCGGAATACACTTCAGAGGACAAGCCGGTGTATCTTGGCACCGAAGCAGAGTATCAAACCACCTTTGATACCATGTTTGACGAAAATGGCCTGCGAAAAGTAAGTGTGGGCTTTTACAGCAACAATGGCGCACTCAATGAAAAATACGGATTTGTCAACAAATACGGTAATTTTGTGGTACAGCCAATCTATGATGAAATTAAGCTTTATGCATTCAATGAAGATTATAATTACGAAGTTGAAGAAACGATTTTGCCAAAATATTTTATCGGCGGATACACTCAGGCGGTAAGAGATGGTAAAATGGGTCTTCTCAACGCAAGAGGAGAGGAGGTTGTTCCCTGTCAATACGACTTTGTAAGTTTGCCCTCAGAAGGAATGTGCCGCGTGTTTAATGATATACCAGGCAGCGATTACTCGTATCTTGGATACTGGAATCTGGAGCAAAACAGAGAGGTCGTAAAGCCTAATAAATATATCACATTAGAGAAGAATTTCAGAATCGGCGCTCCTGAAACCGGCAAGAAAAAGCCTACGGGGGATTACCTTGCTGTCCATGACTTTACAGAAGGCTATGCCATGGTATTCACAGAGGCACGGACTGATATCTCCGGGCTCTCCTACATGGCAACGATTATTGACAAAAACGGTAAGGATATTTTAGGAAAGTCATATTTAATTTGTGCCTATGGAGACACATATGCAAATTACCCTCAAAAAGGCCCTTATTTAAGCTTTCAAGAGCCTATAACCATTAAAGACCGTACCTTTACCAAGATCGACAATAAAAACTGGAAAAAAACATTAACCTTTAATACATATGCCACCGGACTTGTTGGACCTTCCGGTGTTTTAATCAAACCCACCTACACAACCGGTGTTGGGGCGACTGTCGCAGAATCCGATCATTTCATCAATCCTGCACGGTTTGAAATTAACACAAAGAGTAAGACCATTTACACCGAGAAAGACTATAGACCTGATAAGCTCTATGGCACAGGGTATGGTGTTATTGACTTTAACGGCAAAGAGCTCATTCCTTTCAGTGAAAACGACCTCAGATATAGCGAAAAGGCAAATGCTTACTCGAGTGGCTACACACTTTATACAAACACATATAAAAAAATGAACTATGATGGCGGGGGGATCTTTTTTACCAACGGTTATAATCATGCTTATAAGTATACGGGGGATTACAATCCAGTTGAAGGCTTCCAGCCAGTGGAATATTATTTTGTGAAGGCTGACGGCAGTTCTCTGAACGTATCAAAAAAATTCGGCTGGAGCCAAAAAGAGTATTATGGATTCAGCGAATTCAGTACGACAGGTTATGTCTGGATCCAGAATAAAGACCGTACAAAATGGGGGCTTATTGATTTTTCCGGGAAAACCGTACTCCCCTTTGAGTTTGATAATGTAGATTATGATTCCTGGACACTCGAAGCAAATGGTTTCGCCGTTGTGGAGAAAAATGGGAAAAAGGGGCTTGTGAACACCGATGGCAAGCTGGTTATTGCCTGTTCCTACAAATCATTCAATATATCTCGCAACTTATCCGCAGATGCACCCGTTATTATTGTGGAAAATGAAAACGGAAAATTAGGCCTTGCAGAGAAAAAAACAGGCAAGTTCCTGTTACCTGTTGCCTATGATGCTATAGGTGCCAGTGTTGTTTCAGCTGAATCCAGTTATGCGCAGCAAAATACGCAGATAACTTCTGACTTTTTTGATATGGGAGTTTACTATGTTGAAAAAGATGGTAAAACATATTTGCTGGACAAAAATGGGAAAGAAGTGTTTTCAACTAGCGTGAAATTCCATGAAGCAGTCGATGGTCTATACGACTTTAACGGCGGTTACCGCGATAATCGCGGCAGGCCCATTATTCCTGATTCTCTTGATAGTTCAACAAACCTTGAGTTAATGGACAGCTTTACCATTTATATTAAGGACGGAAAGGTCTACAGGGCTTCGGCCAATTATCTGAAAAGCACATTCGGTTATAAGACCTACTCGCCGGAAAAGGCAACAGCTACCCCTTCTTCCGTAAAGTTTATGGTAAATGGTAAAAGTGTAGCGGTTGATGCCTATGCAATAGGAGGCAACAATTACATAAAGCTTCGTGACCTTGCCACCATGGTAAATAATACGGGTAAAAACTTCGAGGTCACATGGGACGGCGCAAAAAATGCCATTAATCTTATATCAAACAAACCTTATACAAGTGTCGGCGGCGAAATGGCAAAAGGTGACGGTAAAGCGGAACAAGCTACCCGCACCAACTCTAAGATTTTCGTTGACGGCGGAGAAGTTTCCCTGACCGCATACAACATTGGTGGAAGCAACTACTTTAAGCTTCGCGATGTGATGCAGATTTTTGATATCAATGTTGGATGGGATGGTGCCACATCAACAGCAACCATCAACACCAATGAGGGCTATGCACTTACCTCTTATGAGCAAAGTAAATATGATGCTTTCCAAAAGGCTTATCAGGAAGCCTTAGGAAATCCATACCAGTATAAGCAGATTTACGATGAGCCTTTTATTCAATTCCAATCCACTCCCGGCAAACTCCTTTACAAGGTGGGAGAGCCCTTTGAAATTACGGGCTTTAAGGTGGTCGATGTAGATGTTTACGGTTTTACGACTGATATTACTTCAGAAATCGAATTGAAAGTAAATTCCACCAGGATTTACGATGGCTACAAGTTCACACAGGCAGGCGATAAAACCGTTGATTGTTACTACAAGGGTGAGAAGCTCAATTATTTCAAAATCAGTGTTATAGCTGATGATAATAAATTAGTGGAAAGCGGCAACTATTATCTGCAGATCAATGGCAAGTACATTTACCCTGTTTCCGGCGGCTGGTACTGGATGGAGCTTTCTGATAAAAAACCGGATAAACCCTTTAATGTCCAATTGGTCGGCAATAGTGAGGAGCGTGGTCCGATATACTACATCATGTATGACGGCCAATACATTATGCCGCAGACGAATAAAGACGGGGCTCAGCTTATGGGCAGTAATGCTAAGTACCTGTGGCGTATCAATAAGTACACCAAATTCTGCACCATTCGGGACTACGGCAATCAAAAGCTGCTGGTTAATGCTTCGGGAGCAAAGTATGACAATGGAACGAAAGTTACAATATGGTCTTACACAGGCTCGGCACCCGAGCACGGAAAGATAACCTTTATCAAGGCGGATTAATGTAAGATGATTGACCTCCCATTTGAAATGCAATTTGAATGGGAGGCAACATTTTTTTCAGGCCTTTATTCAGACAATTGACCGGTCTCAAAATCATGGTTATGATAAAGAGAAAGTTCAGTGTTTGTGGAGGTACGACATATGAATATCAGTAATTATAAGAAGTATATTTCGGGAGAAACAATGATGGGACCAAACTGTGTAAGGCTTCTTGGAGAGTTATTTGACAAATATCCTTTGCAACTTACTTCAGATGATTTAGTTCTTGATTTGGGGTGCGGAACGGGGCTGACGAGTCTTGCAATAGCGAAAGAGACTGGGGCAAAGGTTTATGCAAATGACCTCTGGATAAGTGCAGAAGAAAATGGGAAACGATTTGCCAAATGGGGGATTGATGGACAGGTAATACCTATTTGCGAAGATGCGAATAATTTGCATTTTAAAGAAAGGCAATTCAATGCCTTGGTTAGCATTGATTCATATCATTATTTTGCAGGTGAGCAGGGGTTTTTCCAAGAAAAAATACTTCCACTTATGAAAGATGATGGAGTGGTTTTAATCGGCATTCCTGGCTTGAAAGATGAATACACAGGCCGTGCCGAAGAACTTCTATCTGATTGGCTTGGTAATGAAGCCTATATGTTTAAAAGCCCAAAACACTGGAAAAAGCTTATTGGCAACCATGACAGAATTGAATCAGTGGTAATATGGGAAATGGCTTGCTTTGAAGAAGCGTGGAATGAGTGGCTTGCAGTTGATAATGAGTATGCACACGAGGACAGGCAATACTTTGAAACAATTATCAAGCCTTATACATGTTTTGTTGGTATATATGTAAAGTTAAAAAAGGCATTGTAATGTAAATTCTGCTTGTATATGATACATAGACAAGGGAACGGTTCTAGACAAGGGGACGGTTCTGATTGTCTTGTGTCTTGACACATATCTTTTATTAGTAAACTATGACCAGAAACTATGGACAAGAGTGTGTCAGGATGCCAAGGCAGCAGAGAATCAGAAATAACAGCAGGTATTATCATATCATGCTTAGGGATAATTAAATTAGAGAAGTAATATTTTTAAGGTGATGAGGATAACCAAGCTTGGATGGAGCATATATCGGACTGTTTAATAAAGGATATCGGACTGTTTAATAGAGGAGATGAGGGGAAAAACCAATCTGTTAGCCAGGAAGATAGCAGCGATTACCGCTTTGAACAAGGATAAGGTGAATAAAATTCTACGGAATTAGACAGAAGAACCGTCCCCGTGTCTATGTCTATTACGAACTATTACCCGGTCTGCCGTCCCCTGTTATACTGTGGCTTTGCCTGTCATACTACTGCGGCCTGGTCAGTTCCCCTCTCAAATCAGTTTCCATTAGTTTTTTCACTGTTTCCAGGTCATATCCCTTGCTGAAAAGATAGTAAAGCTTGGCTACCGCAGCCTCCACGGTCATATCATACCCGCTTACGGCGCCTGCTTTGGCCAGGTCACGGCTTGCCGCGTATTTTCCGATTATGGCCGAACCTTTCAGACACTGGGTGCATACCACAATGACAGTGCCGTTTTCCCTGGCTTTCTCCAGTATTTTAAGAAAGGCTCCATGGTTTTCCGGTATGTTCCCTGTGCCAAAGGCTTCAATCACAAGGCCTTTCAAATTGGATGTAATTATTTTGTCAAACACTTCAAACTGTATCCCTGGGAACAGCTTCAGCACAGCAATCTGATGGTCACTGAACTCGGTCAGTTTCAGACCGCTTCCGGCTTTTCTTATAAGTTTCTCGTTCAGAGTTATCCTGACGCCAACATCCGCAAGAGACGGATAGTTAGGCGAATCAAAAGCTATCAGGCCATCGGCGCTGACTTTTGTGGAGCGGTTGCCTCTGAAAAGCCTGTTGGAAAAGTACAGGCACACCTCAGGAACCTTATAATTGCCGGCTATCATCAGGGCGGTGATGAGGTTGTCCCTGGCATCGGACCTTACCTCGCAAAGAGGAATCTGCGAGCCTGTCAGAATGACCGGCTTTGTGAGCTCTTCCAACATGAAGGAAAGGGCTGAAGCCGTATATGCCATGGTATCTGTTCCATGCAAAATGACAAATCCGTCGTACCGGTCGTATTTGTCTTCAATATCCCTGGCTATTTTCACCCATTCCTGCAAGGAAATATTTGAAGAATCCAGCAAGGGGCTGTATTCAACCAGGTCAAATTCCGGCACCTCCGGATGGTCCAGTTCGCTGATCCTGGAAAGGGCTGAACGGAAAAAGCCTTCCTTGGGCGCGTACCCATGTTCCGTCCTCGCCATTCCGATAGTTCCGCCAGTATGAATCATACAGACTTTTTTTCTCATAATTTTCACTCCGTAGTTTTAAAAACACTTTTTTATAAAAGTAACAAAAGGACTGTCTTATGCAGACAGTCCTTCCATCGGCTGAATATCCGACTACAGCTTGGACGCTGCATTTGTGGAACTGTAGTCCCAGTTTACAGCATCAAGCTTTTTAATTGCATCAACGACGCAGTCAACCAATACTTTGGTCATCTTTTCGCCCTTTTCAACAGTAGCTTTTGTAGCGTCGCCCGTATTCCCGGTATTGGTAAGCTCGGCGAAGTCCCATTTTATCTCAATCTTATCAGGAAGGTGGTCCGGAACTACGCAGGTAGCAAGCTCCTTTTCACACCATTCGGGGAACAGGTAATATACAATGGAAGTTTCTCCTTCACCGCCATGTCCAAGCCCGTTCCATACCTCAAAGGTATCCGGAGGAAGGAGTTCCCCTGCTGTCACCCACCACTGGGGCAGGGCCGCAATCCGGGCATCAGGATACTTTTCTTTAATTTTGCGGGCGGCAATTTCAATTGGAGCTATATTCCCGTCATGCCCGTTCATCAGGAAGATCCTGTTTATTCCGTTCCTCAATACGGATTCCAGGATATCATAGATTACCTGGATAACTGTATCATAAGCTAAAGTAATGGTAAAGGGGAACGTGTCATAATGCCCGCTGTAGCCAACAGTAACAGGTGGCAGGACAAGCAGTCCATCTACCCTGTCAGCTACCATGCAGGACAGCTTATATGACACAAGCGTGTCCGTACCTTCTGGCAGGTGCAATCCATGGGCCTCACAGGATCCTATAGCCAGAATTGCCTTGTTATAGTTCCCTTTTTTTACTTGATTTGCTGTTAGTTTAAGTAATTCGTGATTAGCCATATCACAACCACCCTTTCTGAGCACGCCATTGTGCTCGATTAGTTAGTTTAACGGCAGTTCGATTATTCAGGCAATACTTCCTTTATAAATACAAACTTGCCGTTTTCAACCTTGTTGATGGTTACCGACTTGACAGGTACACGGCTTCCATCTTTATATGTAACTGTACCGGTGACGCCCGCCAAATTCTGTGTAGCAGCAATAGCGTCGCGGATAGCTTTGGGATTGTTAATATCGGTAGCACGGTTCAACGCATCGGCAATCAGGTACATGGTATCATATCCAAGTCCTGCAAATGCATTTTCAGGAGCGGTGCCATATTCTTTCTTATAAGCTTCGATGAACTGCTGGACCTTGGGATCCTGGTTCTCCAAGGAAGCATGGGTTCCTACATAAGTGTTGTCGGCAGCTGCCCCTGCCACTTCAATAAGAAGCGGAGTATCGAATCCGTCACCGCTGATGATCGGGAGGGTAACGCCCTTGTCCCTGAACTGTTTTACAACAACACCCGCATCATCGGGAACACCGGATATGAAAATGATTTCAGCGCCGCTGTTAGATGCAAGGAACCTGTCTATCTGAGCCGAAAAGTCTGGGTCTTTGTTCATGTAGTTGTCAGTAAGGACAATCTCACCGCCGTTGGCGATGTATCTTTCCTGGAAGAAGTGAGCCAGCGTCTTGGTAAACTCCATGGACTGGTCAATTAACAAATAGCACTTTTTCAGACCTAAATCATTAATTGCAAAGTCTGCACAGGCGTAAGCCTGAATATTGTCTCCAAAAGGAGCAAGGAACGCGAATTCTCCTACCTGATCCGGAAGTGTAGGAAGAGTAGCACCTGATGTGATGAACGGAATGCCTTTTTCCTGGCAAATGTTTCCTGCAGCCAGAGCATAGTTGGAATCTGAAAGTCCTGCCACAACAACGCACTTGTCTACGTCAATCATCTTTTTCGTGCTGTTGGCAACGGTCGCCTGGTCTGTTTTTCCGTCATAGGAAACAACATTGATCTTTTTGCCTTTTATTCCTCCATTTTCATTAATTTCTTTCGCTGCCAACTTGAAACCATTGAGGGATGGCTTGTCTAGTGATGCCTGACCGCCTGTCACGTTATAAATAGCTCCAATGTTGATAGTGTCGGACTTTTTGCCTCCTCCGCAAGCTGTCAGTGAAGCTGCCAACGCAATAATAAGTAAGAGAGCTAATACTTTTTGTAATTTTCTCATTTTGCTAACTCCTTTCTTTTTTAATTTTTAAATATTTGATTATTTATTACTTTCTCAAATAAATTTGGTAACTATGCGCCTTTTGATTTAACACGGGAACTTAATTCTTTAATCTTATGTGCAACAATGTCGCAAAGCTTTTTGTATTCCGACTTTTTCAGCACGCTTGAGTAGGTCTTTGCGGAAAACAGGCTTTCTGTGATAATCTCGCTGTATCCCATAATCCCCTGTCTCCTGAATATGATAATCACGATCAAAAGGGCGGCCATGATCAGGTTTGAAGCGCCGTACAGTTCCGGCAGCCTTATCCCGAACACCTCTATCCCGGTTTCAAGGGGAGCTAAAAGCTCCGGTATGAAAGTCATCAGCAAAGAACCTACCACAGCTCCGCTTAAAGATGACATTCCTCCGATGATGGATGTTTCTACGATTTTGAAGCTGGCATCAATATAGAAGAATTTACCGGAAATAACACTCTGCATGTGGCCCCAAAGTCCTCCTGCCACACCGGCCATAAAAGCGCTTATGCAGAAAGCTGATATTTTCTTTGTAGTCAGGTTGATGCCAATGGTTTGGGCCGCCACATAATCATCCCGCATGGCGGTTAGTCCCCGCCCGTAAGAGCTTCTTATAAGGCGGTAAAGAATAAATAGGCAAATCACCGCTGCGCCGAATATGGTCCATGTGGAAGCGTAATTTGGAAGGCCGGTTACGCCTCTTGCCCCGTTAGTAAGCTCATCCTCGTTGTCAAGCACAGCACGGACAATAACAATTAGCCCGATGGTAGCCACTGACAGATAATGTCCCTTGAACCTCAAAACAGGGAATCCTATCAGCAAAGCAACGAAGGCAGCCAGAATACCTCCTATTATCAGCGCCACCGGATAGGGCAGTCTCATGTAAATCAGCCATTCAGGAAGTCCCGGCATGGAAATGAGCTTCTGGTTGGCGGGCAATGTCAGTATGGCTGCGGCATAGGCGCCTATTGCCATAAAGGCTGCATGGCCCATGGAAAACATGCCGGAGAACCCGTTGACCAGGTTCAGGCTTGCAACAAGGATGACATTGATGCCGAACAGATTGACCAGCCCGGCATAGTAACTGCCGCTGCTAAAGCCGCAGATAATAATCACTATAAGCGGGATCAGTACGAATATGATAAATCTAAAGAGGTTGCTATCTCTCAATCTCATCAGCTTCTACCCCCCTCTTTTGAACCTAAAATCCCGTAGGGCCTGACCAGAAGAACAAGAATTAACAGAACAAAAACGAAGGCGTCACGGTAAGCAGTAAAGTCCGTCGGCATAAGGCCTGCAAACAGCATTTCTGCAATGCCAAGGATGAATCCGCCCAGTACCGCTCCGCTCAAGCTGCCGATGCCGCCTAAAACCGCGGCACAAAATGCTTTCAGCCCGGGGACAAATCCCATCAGGGGGTCAATTGTCTTGTATTCTCCGGCCAGCATAAGTCCGGAAAGAGCAGCAAGCCCTGAACCAATTGCAAAGGCGGTTACAATAACAGCATTTATATTAATTCCCATTAATTTTGAAGCATTCAGGTTATCGGAACATGCTCTCATGGCCATACCGATACGAGTCTTTTTTATTACCAGGGACAATACGATCAGGATAATAAATACTGCCGCAAAAGTAATGATGTTCATGGTTGACAGCTTGATAAACCCTATGGTATGCAGCCTGGATAAGTATTCAGGCAGATGGAAAGCTCTTCTTTGGGGAGAAAATATCATCATGATCAAGTTTTGCATGAATATGGAAACAGCCAGCGAAGATATCAAAGTTGCCTCTTCTCCCGCCGTGCGCAAAGGACGGTAGGCAATCCTCTCAGTCGCAAGTCCTACCGCTATTGCTATTACAACAGATAACAGGACGGTAACCCAGAGGGGCACTCCGAAAGCGGTCATCAGTACCAAAATGGTATAAACTCCAACCGTCATAATATCCCCATGTGCAAAATTGATCAGCCTCAGTATACCATAGACCATGGAATACCCGACGGCCACTATGGCATACACGCTCCCCAGCTTAAGCCCGTTAACAGACTGGATCAGGAAATATATGAAACCATCCATATCAATCACCCCCCAGGTAAGCCTTCTTCACATTCGGGTCTTGAATCAGGCCGCTGCTTCTTCCTTCCAGCGTAATGTTACCTGTTTCAAGAATGTATGCCCTGTCGGATATCTCCAATGCTTCATAAGCGTTCTGCTCAACCAGAAGCATTGTGATGCCTTCTTTTTTCAAAGATTCCAGCACACTGAAAACCTGTTGTGTCATTATTGGGGACAAGCCCATGGAGGGTTCATCCAGCAACAGAAGTTTCGGATTCCCGAGCAAGGCTCTGCCGATTGCAAGCATCTGTTGCTCTCCTCCTGATAAAGTTCCAGCTTGCTGGTGCAGTCTTTGCTTTAAAATGGGGAACAGGGAAAAGACTTTTTCAAAATTCCTTTTAATCACTGATCTATCCCTTTGCAGGTAAGCGCCAAGCTTCAGATTCTCCTCGATGGTCATCTTGGTGAAGATTTGCCTTCCTTCCGGCACATGGATAATCCCGCTGGCGACTATGTTGTGACTGGACATTTTTGTAATGTCCTTGCCTTCAAATAAGATTTCTCCTGATTCCGCTTTGAGAAGTCCGGAAATTGTCCTTAATACTGTGGTTTTCCCGGCACCGTTGGCCCCGATCAGGGCAACCATTTCACCTTTTCGGATCTGCATGGATATGTAGTGCAGCACGCGTATGTTATCGTATTTCACACTTAACTTGTTTATCTCAAGCATCTTTTCTCGACCTCCCTAAGTATGCCTCAATGACCTTCGGGTCGTCTCTGATTGCTTTGGGTTCACCCTCTGCAATAATCTGGCCGCTTGACATTACGTAAATATATTCGCAGAGTCCCATCACAACCTTCATATCGTGCTCGATGAGGAGTATGGTAAGACCGAATTCTTCCTGGATTTTTTTAATAGTCTGCACAAGTTCCATGCTTTCCTGGGGATTCATGCCGGCAGCCGGCTCATCAAGGAGCAATAGTTTCGGCGATGCTGCCAGAATGCGGGCAATTTCAAGTTTTCTCTGGGCCCCGTAGGGCAATGAATCAGCCTGTTCCCATGCATAGGATTCAATACCCATGATACGCAGCATTTCCAATGCCTTTTGCTCCATTTGCTTTTCTTCTTCAACAAACCGTTTGGAACCCAGAATTGCCTCTAAATTGTTGTAGGATTTGTGGATTTGCGCACCGATGATTACATTCTGAAGGGCTGAAATTTTCTTAAACAACCTTAGATTCTGATATGTTCTTAAAATTCCCATCCGGGCGATCTTATCAGGCCGGCAGCCTGTTATATCCATTCCATCAAAAAGAATTGTTCCTGATGCTGGCTTGAGTACTCCTGATAGCATGTTTATAACTGTCGTTTTCCCGGCGCCATTTGTCCCGATAAGTCCGTAAATCTTGTTTCTTTCCAGTTTTGCCGAAAAGCCGCTAACCGCTTTCAGGGCTTTGAAATTAATGGAAAGGTCGTTTACTTCTAATAAAAAAGACATTACTCTCCATTGCCCCCCTTACATTATGTGTATAATCGTCCATACCAGCGCCATATAAAGTTTTCCGTAGAATAATATATTTCAGGCTTTCTTTAAAGATAAACTGAAACAATATTAAAAAAATGCAAGAACCTACATTGGTACAACTGCAATCTTATTGCTTAGAAGGAATAAATTCTTGCAAAAATCAGCTTTGTATTTTTATAAATATTTACTGAAACATCATATCATCTCCAACAATGCCTTGTCAAGTATTGTGTGATTTCCAGGCTCCATCTCATATCTGCAGTTGTCAAACATATGTTACACTTCAACTAAAAAACATCCTTTTGTCTATTATCAGTATCCGCTTATTTTTATGTTATCTATATTAGCCATAAGTACTGTTCAAGTACTTCCATTGGAGTCTGGTAGTTATACCTTCGCTGAGGCATATTATTGTAACGTCTTAA
>DUMB01000102.1 GCA_012840085.1 Clostridiaceae bacterium | reverse complement strand
TTTAGTAAGCTCTTTAATCAAATTAGCCAGCTCTTTTGACTCATTAAGCAGTTCATCCTCAAGTTTTTCAAGCCTTTTTAACTCATCCTGGCTCTTTTTAAGTCTTTCCTCCAGGCTCCTGCTGGAAACTTTCAACTCTTCAATTCGCTCCTGCTTTTTGCTGATTTCTTCTGCTTTCCTTTGCTTATCTCCTTCTCTGAGCTGCTTTTTGTATTCTACGTCTTTTTTTGCTATTTTAAGAGCTTCTACCCGTTCTCTGTCACTTTTGGCTATCAGTGAAAGATATTTTACCCTTTCATAAAATTCAGTCAGGCTTTTTGACTTAAGCAACAGCTCAAGGGATGATTGATTGGAATTTTTGTACATAGCCCTCAGTCTTGCTTTAAAATCTTCCTGCTGCTGAGCAAGTTCCTGTTCAGACTGCTGAATAGCCAGGTCTATTTGCTCTATATCTTTTTCAATAAGTTCGATTTCATTTTGTAACTGTTCATATTCCTTCTCTTCAGATTCCTTTAATTTAGATATGTACTCTTTATCCTTTTGTATCTGTGCCTTCTGATTCTCCAGCTCTTTCTTTTGCTCTTTAACATCGTTTAACTTGCTATCTACACTTTTTTTATTTTGCGTTGCTTTGTCCAGATCATTTCCTGCCAACACAGGTACAGATGAAACCGCCAAAAGAACAAATATCAGCCCACACATAAATACTTTGCCCAATCTTTTCATCAAATCACACACTCCTAATAAGAGTAATATCTATAAATTCCTGTAAATTCCACCTCAAACGCGCAAATGTTTACGCAGAGCTACAACGCTGCCTATAGCTCCCACAACTGCGCCCAAGAAGGAATAAAACAACACAAGTACAAGAACAACATCTCTGAATTTCAGCATTTCAAAAAAGCCCATGCTTACGCTGACTATATCATTTCCCAGTCTAAGTTCAAGTGCTCTGTAACCATAACCGCTTAGAATTAATGCTACAACAGCACCTATAATTCCTATTATAACGCCTTCAACTATAAAAGGCCAACGAATAAACCAATCGGTTGCGCCTATATATTTCATTATACTAATTTCCTTGCGTCTTGCAAATACTGTAAGTTTTATTGTATTAGATATAATGAATATTGAAATTACAAGCAAAATTGCTATAAGTATGCCACTTATAACCTTTATCCAACTTGAAGCTTTTGAAATAAGCTCTATGGACCTCTGTGGACACTCAACTGATTCAACTTTGCTCATATTCTCAAACTTTTCTTTTATTTCATTACTATCCCGGGGATCTTTCAATTTAATAATAAAAGATACCGGAAGAAAACTCTCATCATAACCCTCAAGGATATCTTCGTTGCCTTCGAATTTCTCTTTCAGCTTATTAAAAGCCTCTTTCTTTGTCACCATCCTGTATTCGGATATTCTTTCGTCTTCACGTATAGCTTGCTCAACGTCTCCCACCAATGTTTCGTCAAGGTTGTAGTTACAGAACACTTCCAGCTGCGGTATGCTCTCCAATGCCCTTGTATTGTGATCCAGGTTCAATACTATAAGCAAAAAAATACCAAACAATAACAAAGAGGCAATAATTATGCCTATCGAGGCAAGTGACATAAGCTTGTTTTTATATACATTCAATATGCCTTCTTTAACTATATATTTGGCTGTTCTTATCTTCATTTGTATATATTCCTTTCTGCTGGTCGCGGGCCAATACCCCTTTATCAAGGGCAACAACCCTTTTTTTCAACATATCAACTATAGACTTTTCATGGGTTGCTACAATTACAGTAGTTCCTCTGTGATTTATCTCACACAGCAATCTCATGATTTCCATTGAAGTCTCAGGGTCCAGGTTGCCAGTAGGCTCGTCCGCTATAAGAAGTGGCGGATTATTTACGAGAGCTCTGGCCAACGCAACTCTTTGCTGCTCTCCACCTGAAAGCTGCGCCGGATAGGCATTTGCCTTCTTACTCAAGCCCACCAGCGCAAGAGCCATGGGAACCTGTCTTCTTATCTCCTTCGGCAATGCTTCAGTTATCTGCATTGCAAATGCAACATTTTCGTAGACAGTTTTATTGGGGAGCAGCCTGAAGTCCTGAAAAACAATTCCCAGACTTCTCCGAAGGTAGGGCACATCATACATATCCATTGCTGAAACTTCATATCCGTTAACAAACACATCCCCTTCAGTTGGAGTCTCCTCTTTCATAATCAGCTTCAATAATGTGGATTTCCCGGAACCGCTGGGTCCTATTACAAAAACAAATTCGCCTTTATCAATCTTTAAGTTAATATTTTTTAGTGCTACCGTACCATTTGAATATCTTTTTGTAACATTCCTGAATTCTACCAATTTAATTCTCCCCAATTTAGAGTAAGTTTAGTTCAAGCTAACTTGTCGTGCCTGCATAAAAGGAACACCTCCTATCCGAAAGGCCTGTCCCCTTTAACTAATTATTATAATTCTTTAATTTTCTTTGTGCAACTTACGAATATCCGAAATAATCAATAACTTTTTGGAATACCTTCGTTATTGCCTTTATTGTCCAGATATTTCTTTACCAGCATAGATACCTTAAAAATAATCGCATCGTCAAACTTTCTCAGATCAAGTCCCGTAGTTTTCAGAATTTTATCCAGCCTGTAGACAAGGGTATTTCTGTGGACGTATAGCTGCCTTGAAGTTTCACTTATATTAAGATTGTTTTCAAAAAACGTATTTATAGTTGATATTGTTTCTGCATCCAGGGATTCCAGCGAATCCTTTTTAAATACCTCCTGCAGAAAAAGTCTGCACAGCGGAACGGGCAATTGATATATAAGCCTTCCCAGGCCAAGCTTGTTATAGTTAAATATGAACTTGTCACTTTCAAATATTGCGCCCACAGTAAGAGCAGTCTTTGCTTCTTTATATGAAAGAGGCAAATGACTGAGGCTGTCTACCGCTGAACCTATACCAATATAAGCCTTTATCATAAGCTCGGTGTTTAAAGCATCCAGAATTATTCTGGCTATATTCTCAATTTCATTTTGGTCATCACTGTTTTTCAATTCTTTGACCAGAATCGTATTTTCATCATCGAGGGTGGCTATAAAATCCTTTGATCTGGAGGGAAAAAGACTTTGCAAAACTTCTCCGGGATACATGCCTTTTGTCTTTTCAGTCTTAATAAGAAATACTACCCTATGGGCATTAAATTGAATATGAAGTTCCTTTGCCCGGGTTGAAATATCCCCGGAAAAAATACTTTCACTGATTACCCCCTTAATAAAATAGCTCTTGCTGAACTTTTCATCATGGAACTTCCTGATGTTGGTAACACTTACCGAAAAGAGGGAAAGATATTTCAAGCTTTCAGGTTCCTCTGAGTGAATATAAGTTATGTACTTAGGCTTGCTGTTAATATATATTTTCTGATAGGATATCCCGTCTATGGTAACAGTAGTAGTTCCAACATTCAAAACTTTACTTGCTGCCTGGTTTATATCCCCTATTTTCTCCTCATCAGAACATGCCAGGATAGTGCCACTATCATCCATTATTCCAAATTCCTTATCGATAATATCCTTTACCTGAATCACCAGGTCCTGAAAAAGTTTCATTTGCAAGTATTCCCCCTGAAGAGTTTATTACAATGATAAATTATATATTATCCATATATCCATACATATATATTATTACATTATATCGGCATAAATTAAAAGGAGGAAGATTAAAACTCCTCCTCCCTTTTTACTCTTATATAATTCTGCTGCAAATATTATGACCCGAAATGGCCATCAATACCCAGAATATTAGTTCATAATTACTCTTTCAGTATCCTTGTCAAACATATGGATTCTGTTTGCATCTATAGCTAATTTAACAGTTTCACCGGCTTTTATTGTAGTTCTTGGATTAACTCTTGCGGTCAAACTCGTATTACCCATAGTCATGTAGAGATATGTCTCTGCACCGAGCATTTCGACAACGTCAACTTTTGCTTCTATTACGCTGTCAGGCATTGATTCAATATAAATTGCCTCTTCACGGATATGCTCAGGTCTGATACCCAAAACAACTTCCTTGCCTATATAATCTGTTCCTTCAAGTTTCTTTGCCTTGCCTTCAGGAAGTCTGATATCGTTGTTTTCGAACAAGAGGTGAATACCGTCATTACGTTTTTCAACCATTGCATTGATGAAGTTCATCTGCGGGCTTCCGATAAATCCGGCAACAAACATATTGACAGGATTATCATAGAGCGCTGTTGGAGTGTCAACCTGCTGGATAAATCCGTCTTTCATAACGACAATTCTTGTACCCATTGTCATAGCTTCAGTCTGGTCGTGTGTAACATAAATGAATGTGGTCTGAAGTCTCTGATGCAGTTTTGTAATCTCAAGTCTCATCTGAACTCTCAGTTTTGCGTCAAGGTTTGATAATGGTTCGTCCATAAGGAATACTTTTGGATTACGAACAATTGCACGGCCAAGGGCAACCCTCTGTCTCTGACCACCGGAAAGAGCCTTTGGTTTTCTGTCAAGCAAATGTTCTATTTCAAGTATTTTAGCAGCCTCATGTACTCTTCTCTTTATTTCATCTTTGGGAGTTTTTCTGAGCTTTAATCCGAATGCCATGTTGTCGAATACTGTCATGTGAGGATAAAGAGCATAGTTCTGGAAAACCATTGCTATATCTCTGTCTTTCGGTTGTACGTCATTTACAAGCTTGTCACCAATGTAAATTTCACCTTCAGATATTTCCTCAAGTCCAGCAATCATTCTCAGTGTAGTTGTCTTTCCACAGCCTGACGGTCCTACAAGAATAATAAACTCTTTGTCTTCAATATTCAGGCAAAAATCACTTACAGCTGTGACCCCACCTTCAAACTTCTTATAAACATGTTCCAATCTTACGCCTGCCATTTTTTCCCCTCCTACATAATTTTAAAATCAGAGCAACTGATTTAATCCAAAAATAACCGAAAATAATAATGTCTAAAAATACTATAACATTTGATGTAGATGGTAACTAGTACACTTTTAAACAAAATTAATTTTTTCTATTTAGTTACATTGCATAAAGAATAAAATATTCGAGTTGCATTTTTATACATTTATATGTATAATTATTAACTATACATTAATAAAAATTTAATTTAACAAGTTAAATTAATTCGTAAATACGTTGTCAGGAGGCCAAGCAGACATGATTAACATAGGAATTGTCGGAGCGACAGGTTATGTGGGAATCGAAATTATTAGACTGCTGCAAAATCACCCTGAAGTTAATATTTCGACGGTGGTTTCACAGAGTTTTGCCGGCCGGAAAATATCAGATGTATATCCAAGCCTGAGAAATATATTTGATATGGAGTGTCAGAATCTTGATATAGATAAAATAGCAGCATGCTCAGATATTGTTGTAACCGCTCTTCCTCACGGTGTCTCCAGCCAGGTTGTACCTGAGCTTTTGAAAAGGGGAAAAAGAGTGATTGATCATAGCGGTGATTTCCGTTACAGGTCTGTTGAAACATACGAAAAATGGTACAAAACAAAACACCATGCACCGGAACTTCTTAAAGAGGCTGTATACGGACTTCCCGAACTGTACCGGGACAAAATCAAGAATGCTGCAGTAGTTGCAAATCCCGGCTGTTACCCCACATGCTCTATATTGGGTCTTGCACCTCTTCTTTCAAATAACCTGATTGACACAAATAATATAATTATTGATGCTGCATCAGGAGTGACCGGTGCCGGCAGAAAAAGTGAACTTACATACCAGTTCTGCGAGTGTACGGAAAATTTTAAGGCATATGGTGTTTCCACACACAGGCATACGTCGGAAATTGAGCAGGAATTGGGATTTCTTGCAGGTACGGATGTCCTGGTTTCCTTTACACCACACCTTGTTCCTATGAAAAGGGGAATGTTGGCAACAATATATGCAAACCTGAAAAACGAAAATACAGCAGAAGATTTATTACAGGTATATCGTGAGTTCTATAAAGATGAATTTTTCATCAGGGTACTGGATAATGGACACTTCCCTGAAACAAAACACGTTTCAGGCTCCAACTATATGGATATAGGCCTGGCGGTGGATACAAGACTGAACAGGGTTATCATACTGTCAGCCATTGATAACCTTGGTAAAGGCGCTGCAGGACAGGCTGTCCAGGTTCTGAACATAATGTGTGGCTTCCCCGAAAGTACAGGACTTACCAGCCCCGCATTTTATCTTTGATGCTTGTAAAGGAGGTTAATGATTTGGACGCATTAAAAAAAGCAGAAATTCTTATAGAAGCGCTGCCGTATATACAAAAGCTGGATGGTAAAACCATCGTAATAAAATATGGCGGAAACGCAATGATAAATGAAGAATTAAAGCACTCTGTCATGGAGGACATAACACTATTAAAATATGTTGGCATGAACCCCGTAATTATTCACGGCGGGGGCCCTGAAATAAACAAAATGCTTCAAAAATTTGATATCAAGAGTGAATTTGTAAACGGTCTGAGGGTGACTGATGAGGTTACCATGGAGCTTGCTCAAATGGTTCTGGTCGGAAAAACAAACAAGGAAATAGTATCCATGCTCAATCAAAAGGGCGGCAAAGCTATAGGCCTATGCGGTATAGACGGAAAGCTTATTGAATGTGAGCAATACAAAACCATTGTCCAGGACAAGGAAATTGATCTTGGTTATGTAGGCAGAATTACCAACATTAACTCCAGATTAATTGACTTAATCGCACGTGATGAGTATATACCTGTCGTTGCTCCCGTAGGTATCGGCAGCGATGGCAAGAGCTACAATATAAATGCTGATACTGTAGCTGCAGAGATTGCCATAGCCCTTAAAGCCGAAAAACTTATGCTTCTTACAGATGTTGAAGGCGTAAGAGCGTCAAAGGACAGTGAAGAAATTCTTCCTGCCCTTACTGCAAAGCAAGTGTATGAACTTATAGACAGCAAAGTAATCAACGGCGGTATGATTCCCAAGGTCTTGGGCTGCCTGAAAGCAGTAGAAAACGGCGTAGGCCGCAGTCATATTATTGACGGACGCATACCCCACTGCATACTCCTGGAGATATTCACAAATAAAGGTATAGGAACAATGATAATGAAGGAAAAGGTGTTATATCACAGCAGCGAAAAGCTTGACTGACACAAATGGCGGGACACGATGGTTCGCGGCAGAAATAATATCAGGAGGACAGGATTGATAAGGGCAGTAACTATACAGATCAATATTAGTGGTATCAGAACACCTATTTCACGTAGTTGGAGAAGCTTATTAACAAAGGTGGGATTTATCCTCACATTTTTTCAGTATCCAGCATTTCCTTCAAAACTGTCACCCCTAGCAAAATACGTACATCCTGTTTCCGATTGCCCGGAAACAGGATGTACCTCATAGATTGCAGTTATTTTTTAGTTCACATTTTTATAAGTTTCGACATTTTCTTTTATTATTACCGTTACGCCAGTGTCTATAGCGCATCTGAGTTGGAAGGCTCGATTGCTACAATCTCCGTTTCGGGGTAATCCTTTATCGCCTCTTTAAATCCGTCTATTCTAAGATTAAGGTTATCAGCGTCAATAGCACCTGTTATATTTATTCCGGACTGTATATTTATTCCGAACTGCATGTTTATTCTGGGATGTATTCTGGTAATTTTTAAGTTGCGTTTGAAAGTCCTGACTGTTTTCATTTTTACCTAGCAGCTCCGTTAGCATTGAGGATAAACCTCTGTTTCTTTACAATAATAATTTTATCTCAGAGCAAAACCCTTTTCTATTCAACATAATTGCAAATGAATATAAATATTTGTCATGACTTTATACTTTTTTGTTCTAAAACCGGTCTCCCATTTACTCATTTAACCTTTTGCCCAATTCATTGCCCTCTCCACTGCTTTTTTCCATCCTGCATATTTGTTTTCCCTGGTTTTCTCATCCATTGAAGGAGTAAAGGTCTTCTCCTGAACCAGTATATCCTGCAATTCATTGCGATCCTTCCATACACCTGTTCCAAGCCCTGCCAGGAAAGCTGCACCTAAAGCGGTTGTTTCTGTAATTGCAGGACGGTTTACAGGTATACCAAGTATATCCGCCTGGAACTGCATGCCAAAGGGGCTGACACTTACTCCGCCGTCCACCTGCAAGCTCTTCAGCTCAATGCCCGAGTCCGCTTTCATTGCCTCAAAAACATCCCTGGTCTGATATGCTATTGATTCAAGAGTTGCCCTTATAATGTGCTCCCGTTTGGTTCCTCTCGTTATGCCTATAATCAGGCCTCTTGCATAGGGATCCCAGTAAGGGGCACCAAGTCCGGTAAATGCAGGTACAATATATACTCCATCAGTATCATCAACTTTTTCTGCATCAATATCAGCCTGAGGTGCGCTGTCTATTATCTTCAATCCATCTCTCAGCCATTGAATGGATGCGCCTCCGATAAACACACTTCCCTCCAGTGCATATTCAACACCATTTCCTATATCCCACGCTATAGTTGTCAAGAGATTATTGGTGGACTTTATTGGCTTGTTTCCGATATTCATAAGAATAAAACAGCCGGTTCCATAAGTATTCTTTGCCGAACCTACTTCATAGCATCCCTGTCCAAACAATGCAGACTGCTGATCGCCTGCAACACCGCTTATTGGTATTTTGCAACCCACAATATTTTCAGCGGTCTCTCCCAATACGCCGGATGACTTTACTACTTCAGGAAGAATGCAGGCAGGTATATCAAATTCCTTCAATAATTCCTCATCCCATTTAAGTTCATTTATATTATAGAGCATTGTACGGGAAGCATTGGAATAGTCTGTTGCATGAACCTTTCCACCTGTAAGATTCCATATAAGCCATGTATCTATCGTGCCTGCAAGAAGCTCCCCTGATTCAGCTCTTTGCCTGGCACCTTCTACATTGTCCAGTAACCACTTTAGTTTTGTTGCGGAAAAGTATGCATCTATTACAAGGCCGGTCTTTTCCTGAATAGTCCTTTCCATCCCTGCCTTTTTGAGTTGGTCACAATACTCGGCTGTCCTTCTGCACTGCCACACAATACCGTTATATACAGGTTTTCCTGTTTTTTTATCCCATAGTATTACTGTTTCTCTCTGGTTTGTTATTCCTATACAATGAACTTCTTCCGGGGATACATTGTTGTCTTTAAGCACTTCGCGCAAAACACTGATCTGACTTTCCAGTATTTCCTCAGGGTCATGTTCAATCCATCCCGGCCTGGGATAAATCTGCTTGAAAGGAGCACTTTTTATTCCTACTATTTTACCCTGCTTATTGAAAATAACTGCTCTCGAGCTGGTAGTACCCTGATCCAGGGCGATAATGTAATTTTTCACCACTTACCTCTCCCCCTTTATAAATCCTTTATAAATTTTAAAGCTGGAATCATTTTATAACATCCAGAGTTCCTTTCTCCCTGTTGACACTCCCTGCACCCCTGAATTTAACGCCATTATTATGTCTTCCTTACTGCTAATCAATCCACCCGCAATTACAGGCATTTCTAACTGTGCAGTAATTTTAGCAAGTACTGAAGGCATAGCTCCTGGTAAAATCTCAATCATATCCGGCTGCACTGAATGAACGGATTTAATTAACGTATCGTATGACAGGCTGTCTATAAGAAAAAAGCGTTGTATTGCAAGCATACCCTTTTCTTTTGCATATTTTATATGATTGCTTTTTGTACTTATTATGCCGTCAGGTTTTATCTTTTGTGCAATATAATCAATGGCTTTATTATCCCTACCTATTCCTTCTAAAAAGTCTATATGAATAAGTACGCTTTTGCCTGAATCTTTAATTGTATTAACAAGATAATCTATATTAAAAATGTCCGCATGCAGAACAAATACTACATTTACCTGTGATTTGATAACGTCTTCAAGGTCGTCCGCATTCTTAAGCGCTGCAATGACAGGATTTTCATGTATTTTTTCCAGAACCTCATTCATGACAGGGCAGCCCCCTTTAAGATAAGCCATATAAAATAATATGTTATGCAAAAGTTTTTATGTGAGCTATTCTTATGTAAACCTTCATCCCAGTGACTAACGTCATGGGCTTTTAGCTAAGTATTTCGCAAAGTTCTTAGACTCCGTTTTTGTGCAGCATGTAGGTAAGGAGATACATTTTGAAAATTGAAATGTATCTCCTACACCCTTTGGAAAGTTTTAAGCTACAGTAAGTTAAATTCTTGCTACTCCTGACTTTCTTGCAGCTTCAGCTACAGCAGCAGCAACAGTTTCTCCAACCCTTGGATCAAAAGCTGCAGGAATAATATATTCAGGATTCAGTTCCTCATCACTTACAAGAGATGCAATAGCTTCTGCAGCAGCTATCTTCATCTCATCATTTATATCACGTGCCCTTACATCAAGAGCTCCTCTGAATATTCCGGGGAATGCAAGCACATTGTTAATCTGGTTTGCAAAGTCAGAGCGGCCTGTACCTACAACCTTTGCACCGGCTTCTATTGCTTCATCCGGCATTATTTCAGGCACAGGATTTGACATAGCAAATATTATCGGGTCTTTTGCCATGGATTTTACCATATCTTTTGTTACCATTCCCGGAGCAGAAACTCCAATAAACACATCAGCACCTACAATTACATCCTGAAGTGTGCCTTTCTTCTTCTCAAGATTAGATATCTTCGCCATCAGTAATTTCTCATCATTTAAGTCTTCTCTGCCTTCATAAATGGCGCCCTTCCTGTCGCAGAGTATTACCTTTTTAAGTCCCATGCTCATGAGCAGTCTTGTGATGGCAATACCAGCAGCACCTGAACCATTGACAACTACGGAAATATCCTGTATATCCTTCTTAACTATTTTTAGAGCGTTTATCATTGCAGCCAGTGTTACTACTGCTGTTCCATGCTGGTCATCGTGGAATATTGGAATGTCACATACTTCCTTAAGTCTTCTTTCTATTTCAAAACATCTCGGAGCTGAAATATCTTCGAGGTTTATTCCACCGAAGCTTCCCGAAATCAGCTTAATAGTGTTAACTATTTCATCTACATCCTTTGACTTAATGCAAAGGGGAAATGCATCTACATCTCCAAAAGTCTTAAAAAGGACACATTTACCTTCCATTACAGGCATACCGGCTTCAGGGCCGATGTCTCCAAGACCAAGAACTGCTGTACCGTCTGTTACAACAGCTACCATATTCCACCTTCTAGTATATTCATAAGATAAATTTACATCTTTTTGAATAGCCAGACATGGTTCTGCAACACCAGGTGTGTAAGCCAGAGAAAGATCCTTTTTATTCTTAACAGGAACCTTACTGATAACTTCTATTTTTCCTTTCCATTCTCCATGCTTTTGTAAAGATTCTTCGAAAATTGACATACTGCACTCTTCCTTTCATCATCTTGAACTTAAGTAAAGTAATTATTTTATTAAAAAATAATTCTTTTATATTATATCAGTTATTCGTCAAAAGAAAAGTTATATTGTGTCAATCCTAGTTCTTTTTTCATTTGAATTACATCCTTTTGAAGTGCCTTAGTTACAGGAACGCCTTTATTTCGCCTTTCACAATATGCAATATATTCCTTTTCCCAGGCTGTATAAATTCTTTCACATCCAGGCGCCTTCTTAGAATTCCTAAGACTGCGCAGTATATCACCTGTTATTTTTTTGAAGCTGTCCAATTCTGTAAATGCGCTTATATCAATTGCAATAAAGAAATGTCCGAGGTGGTATGGAGCGGGATTTCCTTTCTCATCATATCCTAACAAACCTTTCAGGTATGATCCGCTTTGCAATGCTGCAGATAAAATTTCAACGGCAGTTGCATAACCATACCCCTTATATCCCCCTGTTTCTTCGCCTATTCCCCCAAGGGGAGTAAGTGCAGCAGTTCCCTTAACAAGGTCTTTAAGAATTTGATGTGTATCAGTTCTCGCATTTCCTTCGTGGTCTATAACCCAGCCCTTTGGAATTTCTTTGTCAGCTCTCGCATAAGCTTCTATTTTTCCCCTCTGAGTTATGGATGTGGCACAATCAATAATAAATGGGAATTCCTCATCACTTGGCATTCCGAAGGTCAGAGGATTTGTTCCCAGCATATTTTCCACACCAAAGGTTGGTGCTATTGACGGTCTTGCATTTGTTCCGGTTATACCTATCATGCCTGCCTCTACGGCCATCAATGCATAGTAGCCTGCAATTCCGTAATGAGTGGAGTTTCTGACGGCAACCATTCCCATACCATATTTTTTTGCCTTGTCTATTGCCATCTGCATAGACCTTTTGCCAATAACATGCCCCATTCCGTCATGGCCGTCAACCACTGCAGTGGTAGGACCTTCCCTCACAATCTCAAAATTTGTGACGGGATTCTGGATTCCCAGCTTTATTCTGTCATAATAAATTGGTTTTAGTCTCCCTATACCATGTGAATCTATTCCGTATTTATCTGCCGTAATAAGTACATCCGCACAGATTTTTGCGTCTTCCTCAGGTACTCCAACGCCTTTGAAGACATCAACCATAAAGCTTTCCATTGTGTCAAAATCCACCCATGTTGCATTTTTGTAAATCTCCATGTCGTACATAAACACCATTCTCCTTTCATTAATTAATATTTTTCACTAACAAAATCCTGCAGTATTGCCGTTTCTCATGAATAATCAAAGGATCTTGCAAGAAAAATTTGACTTATGGAACAAAATAAAAAACCATAACAATTTTATTCCGGTTTGCGGAATATAAATGTTATGGTCTCCTTTTCTCCACCAACAATATTAAATTTCTCTACACTAATATCATATTTAATATTATTGCAAATGTCAACAATTATATTTTAACTTGGTTTTCAGTTTAATTGCTAGTATAGAATTACATTTCCAATTGCATATTTAAAAAAAACATTCTATATAAATAAATATATTGAATTTTTATACATTGCAATGTATAATTATAAATAATATTTTTTAGGGGGCTTTACCATGAACCTTAATACAGTAATTGAAATGGATAAAAAATATTATATGAATACATTTGGCAACAGGATACCTGTGTGCTTTACATATGGTAAAGGCATTAACCTTTGGGATACCCAAGGCAATAAATATTACGATTTCCTTTCAGGCATTGCGGTAAATGCGCTTGGTCACTCTCATCCTAAAGTTGTCAATGCCATAAAGTCTCAGGCTGAAAAGCTTATACACTGCTCCAACCTGTATTATATTGAAAATCAGGCACAGCTTGCAAAAGTGCTTGTGGAGAACTCCTGTGCCGGCAGGGTTTTCTTTTCAAACAGTGGTGCTGAAGCAAACGAAGGAGCATTTAAGCTTGCAAGGATATATTTCAAGAAAAAAGGTATGCCTGATAAATACGAGATAATAACTCTAAAAAAGTCTTTTCATGGGAGAACTCTTGCAACGACTGCGGCAACAGGCCAGGAAAAATATCAAAAGCCTTATGCCCCGTTGACTCCAGGATTTATTAATGTACCGCTGAATGACATTGACGCACTTAAAGCCGCAGTCAATGAAAAAACATGTGCGGTAATGATTGAGCCCATACAGGGTGAAAGCGGTGTAAACCCGGTAGATCCCCAATATATAAAGGAAGTAAAAAAGCTCTGTGAAGCTAATGACATTCTTCTCATATTCGACGAAATTCAGTGTGGACTTGGCAGAACAGGTAAACTATTTGCTTATGAACATTTTGATGTAGAGCCTGATATATTCACACTGGCAAAAGCATTAGGCAATGGAATCCCAATTGGTGCACTGTGTGCGAAGGAATTTGTGGCATCAGCTTTTGAGCCCGGTGACCACGGTTCCACCTTCGGCGGCAACCCCCTGGCATGTGCTGCCGGCCTGGCAGTCATGGACGCGTTAATTAACGACGGGTTGGTAAAAAACGCCGAAGTTATGGGAGAGTATTTTTTAAAGAAGCTAAAAGCCCTGTCCGAAAAATACCCTGTTATAAAGGAAGTAAGGGGCAAAGGCTTGATGATAGGCATTGAGCTTTCTATTGAAAAGGCGGCAGATATCAAGAATAAATGCTTTAACATGGGGTATTTGATTGGCAACGTTGGGACTCACATATTGCGTATACTTCCTCCTCTTATAGTGACGGAACAGGATATAGACGGAATGATTGCAGTGCTGGATAAAGCACTTGGCGAAACAATAGAAGCAGAATAATAGAAAGGTTGAAAAAGGGAGAAAACGTATGAAATCAGTATTGGTGCTTGAAGATGGAACATATTATCCTGGCGAGGCATTCGGCCGGCCGGGTGAAACTACCGGCGAAGTTGTATTTAATACTTGTATGACAGGATATCAGGAGGTAATAACCGATCCGTCATATAACGGTCAGATTGTCACAATGACATATCCCCTGATAGGTAATTACGGATTTAATGAGTTTGATAATGAATCATACAAGCCGCATATCCGGGGCTTAGTTGTCAAGGAGCTGTGTCAATGGCCGAACAACTGGAGATGCAGTACCAAGCCGGAGGATTACTTTGTAAGAAACAATATCATAGGAATAAAAGGTATCGATACCAGGGCATTAACCCAGCATATACGCCAGTTTGGAAGCATGTACGGAATAATCTCCACCCAATGCGGGAATATTGACATGCTGCTTGAAAAGCTCAAGGCAAAGAAAGCAGAAAAGAGAAACCTTGTTATGGAGATAACTACAAAGGTTCCCATACACAAACCGGCCTCAGGAAAGAAAGTTGTTGTCCTGGATCTTGGAGTAAAGTATAACATAATCCGGTCCCTTGAAAATAAAAACTGTGATGTGACCATACTTCCCGCTTTTTCATCCTATGATGAAATTATGAGTTATGAACCGGATGGCATATTAATTTCAAACGGGCCGGGAGACCCAAAAGATTTGCCGGAAGTGAAAGCAACGGTTAAGAAATTGCTTGGGAAAAAGCCCATACTGGGTATATGCCTCGGCCACCAGATACTGGGGCTGGCTCTGGGAGGAAATACCTACAAGCTGAAATTCGGCCACCACGGGGGAAATCATCCCGTAAAAGATTGCAGAACCGGCCGTTGCTATATAACAGCACAAAATCACAACTATGCTCTTGAGGACAGTATATGCGACGGTGCAACAATTACCCATTTAAACATTAATGATGGAACTGTTGAAGGCTTTACACACAAGGATATACCTCTTATAAGCGTGCAATACCATCCCGAAGCCGCACCAGGCCCTCAAGACTCAGCGTATATATTTGACGATTTCATTAACTTAATGCGTTAGACAGGCGGTGATTAAAATGCCAAAAAGAGAAGATATTAAAAAAGTATTGGTTATAGGATCAGGTCCGATAATTATAGGGCAGGCTGCTGAATTTGACTATTCAGGAACACAGGCTTGCAAATCCTTGAAAGAAGAAGGCATTGAGGTTGTATTGATAAACAGCAACCCTGCCACAATAATGACCGACAGTGGGACAGCTGATAAAATATATATAGAGCCGATTACTCTGGATTTTGTAAAGAAAATAATTGAGAAGGAAAAACCGTCCGGAATCCTTGCTTCCCTTGGCGGCCAAACAGGGCTTAATATGGCTGTACAGCTTGCAAATGACGGAATACTTGACAGGATGGGAATAGAGCTTCTCGGAACTTCTCTTCAGTCCATAAAAAAGGCCGAAGACAGGGAACTTTTCAAGCTGACCATGCAGGAAATCGGCGAAAAAGTGCCTCTCAGCACAATAGTCAATAATCTTTCAGATGCAGTTTCTTTTGCAGAAGAAGTAGGTTTTCCGATAATAATCCGTCCTGCATATACCCTTGGAGGAACAGGCGGAGGAATTGCCACCAATATGGAGGAGTTTAAATACATATGCAGTAAAGGCCTTAAGCTCAGCATGATTGGCCAGGTACTCCTTGAGCAAAGTGTGGCAGGCTGGAAGGAAATTGAGTACGAGGTCGTAAGAGATGGAGCGGATAACTGTATTATTGTCTGCAATATGGAAAACATTGACCCTGTAGGTATTCATACGGGTGACAGCATAGTCGTTGCTCCAAGCCAAACCCTGTCAAATATGGAATATCAGATGTTGCGGGCAGCTTCAATAAAAATTATCCGTGCATTGGATATAAAAGGCGGATGTAATATTCAGTTCGCATTGGATCCGAACAGCTCCAAATATGTAGTTATTGAAGTTAACCCAAGAGTAAGCCGTTCGAGCGCCCTGGCATCAAAAGCAACAGGTTATCCTATTGCGAGGGTGGCTGCAAAAATAGCAATAGGTCTGAATCTGGATGAGATAAAGAACTCAGTAACCCAAAATACATTTGCTTGTTTTGAACCGGCATTGGATTATGTAGTTACAAAAGTTCCGAGATGGCCCTTTGACAAGTTTACAGCAGCGGACAGGGATCTGGGAACACAGATGAAAGCCACAGGAGAAGTAATGGCTATAGGAAGAACATTTGAGGAATCCCTTCTGAAAGCTATTGATTCACTTGACATTAAACTGAATTATCAATTGGGACTGCAGCTTTTTGAAAACAAAACAGTGGAAGAATTACTGGATTTTATCAAGCATCCAAGTGATGAGAGAATATTTGCCATTTTCAAGGCTTTGCAAAAAGGCGTAGATCCAAATAAAATATCCGATATCACAAAGATTGATATTTTCTTTGTGATGAAATTGCAAAACATAGTTAAGCTGGCAGAAGAAATTAAACATGCGGGAATAGCATGGCTCGATTATGATTTATACCTCAGGGCAAAAAAGATTGGATTTGGCGATTCATATATAGCCAATCTGGTGAATGTGCCTCTTGATAAAATACTTGAGCTTAAGGACAAGTTCCCGATCAATCCCGTATATAAGATTGTAGATACGTGCGCGGGCGAGTTTGAAGCGGCAACGCCGTATTATTATTCGACCTACGAAGAAAAAGATGATGTGAAAGTATCAGACAAAAAGAAAGTACTTGTTATTGGCTCCGGTCCTATAAGAATAGGACAGGGAATTGAGTTTGACTACTGCAGTGTCCATTCTGTAAGAGCGCTTAAGGAAATGGGCATTGAATCAATAATAATAAATAATAACCCTGAAACGGTAAGCACGGATTTTGATACATCTGATAAATTGTACTTTGAGCCCCTTACAAAAGAGTGCGTGCTTGATATTATAGATAAGGAAAACCCTATGGGCATCATTGTTCAGTTTGGAGGTCAAACTGCAATAAACCTTGCCGCAACTCTGCATAAGGAAGGCGTTAAAATCCTTGGTTCTTCGGTTGAAAGTATAGATACTGCTGAGGACAGAGACAAATTTCTCAAGCTTCTTGAGGAACTGAATATACCGGTTCCCCCAGGCGGTACCGCCTTCTCCTATGAGCACGCCAGGGAAATTGCAAACAGTATCGGATATCCTGTGCTGGTAAGGCCTTCATATGTTCTTGGAGGCAGAGCAATGGAGATTGTCTATAATGACAAAGAGCTTGAAGAATATATGAGCCTCGCAGTGGAAATTTCAACAAAACATCCCGTGCTCATTGATAAATATATAAACGGCAAGGAAGCTGAAGTGGATGGAATATGTGACGGGAATGATGTCCTTATTCCGGGTATAATGGAGCACATTGAACGTGCGGGAATACATTCCGGAGACAGTATAGCCATTTATCCCTCAAGGACATTGAACGATACCGTCAAGAAAACCATTGTAAATTATACCGAAAAGCTGGCAAAAGCTCTTAATGTGGTAGGTTTGTTCAATATACAGTTCGTTATTGATGAAGAGAATAATGTTTATGTAATTGAAGTGAACCCCAGGGCAAGCCGTACTATTCCCTTCATGAGCAAGATAACAGGTATATCCATGGTCAATATCGCAACCAAATTAATAATGGGCCAGAAGCTCAAAGACCTGGGATACAAACCCGGTCTTGCGAAAGAAACAGAGTTTACGGCTGTCAAGGCTCCTGTATTTTCATTCTCCAAACTGACAACAGTTGATACTTTCCTGGGGCCGGAAATGAAGTCCACCGGTGAGGTTATGGGAATAGATAAAGACTATCATTGCGCCCTTTACAAAGCCATGCTGGCATCAGGCTTGCAGATTCCCTTTGGTGGAACGGTGCTCTTCTCGGTAGCTGACAGGAATAAGGGCGAATGTATAGGACTTGCCTATAAATTCAAGAAATTAGGATTCAGCCTGGTTGCAACCGAAGATACTTATCACTACCTGTCAAACGCAGGTATAGATGTGGAATATGTCGATGACAATACTGTCCTTGATCATATAAAAAATGATAAAATATCACTTGTTATTAATACACCCACTAAGGGCAAGATACCATCCAGGTTTGGATTTTTATTGAGAAGAACCGCTATAGAGTTCAATACTCCCTGCATAACAGCCCTGGACACTGCAAATGCTGTGATTGAAGTTCTTGAACACGTAGGCAACAATAAGGATTTAACAGCATATGAGCTTAATGAATATTCGAAGGCCAAAATTCATCTTGCAAATGCCCAATGAGTCCGTGAGAATGCAGCGTGAGAATGCAGTTGGTCCAAAAATAAAATACCAGGCTCTGTTAACTTAGTATGAAAGAAATGAGACCTGCAAGGCTTCTGGTAGGTTTAAAGAGAAAAAACCTACAAATGGAAGCTACAAAATGTAAGATAACATGGAAAAAAGGAAAGTGCAAGGCCT
>DUMB01000101.1 GCA_012840085.1 Clostridiaceae bacterium | reverse complement strand
GGTAAGAGCTCTTGGCCTTAAGGCTGACTTCAGTTCAAACTTTGATGATGTAAGTCCTGACAGTTATTATTATGAAGGAGTGGGAATAGCCAGAGCGCTTGGAATTGCTAAAGGAACAGGAGGAAATCTGTTTAATCCAAAGGCTGAATTAACCAGAGAAGACATGATGGTTCTTGCTGCAAGAGCATTGAGAATTGCCGGAAAACTTAAAAACGAGGGTACATTTGATGACATTAAGCATTTTGATGATGCGGATGAAGTTTCAAGCTATGCAGTTGAAAGTGTAGCTGCCCTGGTTAAGGCAGGGATAATCAAAGGGGACGGAAAATCAATTAATCCAAAAGCAACAGCAACAAGAGCTGAAGCAGCTATTGTGATTTATAGGATATACCAGCTGGTTAATGCATTAGATGAATAATTGTTAAAAATTATAGAGGGGCTATATCGGAATGCATTTTTCGGTATAGCCCTCTTAATAAAAAATTCTTTTATTGGACTTATAAGTGTAGTGGTAATCATTACATGGCGTTTACGTCCTACTGCTCCCCTGAAGATATAGGTTATTGCATGAGTGACATCCCTACAGCTTTTGTAAGCAATTCATGTGTTACCAAGGGCGGAGTAATTGAAATGAATCTTGATAACTCTAACAGGACATAAGTATGGATAAATATAAAATTGATACTGTAGTGTGGCACTTATGACAAACATGAAAGTTATATGGGTAAACGCTTACAGAATCAGTGAAAAGGTATGTCAAAAAAGCTATTTGAGTCTTTTGGGTTTTCCGTGCAAATTCAAATTTCATATGGACAATTCTATTTACTTGTATAAGGAGAGATTTAAATTGCATAGGTCAAAATCAAAACCAATCTTATCAATTATATTGACCACAGTAATACTCTTAAGTATGCTTCCTATGCAGATTGCGTTTGCTGAGGAAGCAGAATCTATGCCTGAGTATCTACATTCAAAGCCCGATGCCCTTCAGGATGGAGATGTTTTGGTAGTAGGAGTATCACTTGATCATAGCACATTAAGCCTTTCAGAAAGAGCGACAGAAGAGCTATCAGCAACAATGATTCCACCAAATGCAACAAACAGGAATATGGCATGGACATCAAGCAATACTGACGCAGCTGTTGTGGATAGCACTGGGAAAGTAACAGCATTAAATGCAGGAACAGCAGCCATTACAGTAGTAGCAGAAGATGGGAATTATACCGGGATAAGCAATGTGACGATAACGGGAGGTGGAATGGCTGCAGGGAAGACTAAATGGGTCGGAAACATATGGTACAACGGAAATACACCTGATTATTATGATGATTACTGGAACCAGGTTACTCCTGAAAATGCTACCAAGTGGGCATCATGCGAATTCAAACAGGGTGTATATAATTTTAATGACGCTATATCAATGTACAATTATTGTAATTCTAGAGGAATCCCTTTTAAGTTCCATACATTGGTCTGGGGTAACCAGTATCCGAGCTGGTTAGATAATCTCTCTCCTCAGGAACAAAAAGTTAAAGTCGAAAACTGGATTAAAGCAGCCGGACAAAACTTTCCAAACGCAGATTTTGTAGATGTTGTGAATGAAGCTATGCCGGGACATGCTCAGCCAAAGTGGAAAGACGCAATTGGCGGTTACAACGATTATTATGGCACAGGTTGGGATTGGGTAGTATGGTCATTTGAAAAGGCCCGACAATACTTCCCGAATTCTAAACTGCTCATCAATGACTATAATATTCTTAACGGCTTCACCAATATTGATATGTATATTAATGTAATTAATATATTGAAGTCGAGAGGTTTAATTGATGGGATTGGTTGTCAAGCACACGGCCTTGAGAACACGAAAGCCTCAGATGTTATAAAGAGACTAGATAAACTTGCGGCTACAGGATTGCCAATTTACATTTCTGAGTTTGACCTTAATATTGAGGATGATACTGTTCAAAAAGATAAAATGCAGGAACTTTTCCCTGCGATGTATGAACATCCTGCAGTAAAAGGCATTACTTTGTGGGGTTATTTACAAGGCCATACATGGCTACCTAATTCTTATCTAATACGTAGTGACGGCTCGGAGAGGCCGGCACTAACCTGGCTGAAGCAATACTTAGTCAGTATTTCATCCGGGGTAACAGGTGTGACGCTGGACAAGAGTATACTCCGTCTATCAGTGGGGGAAAGCGTACAATTGACAGCAACAGTGACACCGTCAGATGCAATAAACAAGGATGTCATATGGGATTCAAGCAATCCTTACATAGCAGTAGTGGATGACACTGGTAAAGTAAAAGGAGTAAGTGAAGGAACTGCTATAATCACTGTGACAACGGAAGATGGCAACTATACTGCAGAATGTGAAGTAATTGTAACTAAAGAAGGTGTTGTATTTACTATTATAAGCGACGGAGAATTAGATAGAACCGGTGGGATTCTGGCATCTGTGACTGTTGCTCCTGTACAGGAAGGTCCAACTCATGACGGAGCAGAAGTAGTATTGTTCCAGCTAATGAAGGGAAATACACCTGTATGTATTGTGGCACTTGAAAAAGATATAACTGCTGAGGAAATCCTTGGAGCATATTTCAATGTTGATCCTGATGATAATTCCTATAAAGTAAGAGTTTATGTGCTGGATTCATTAACCACTGATTTAACAAGCGCTCCTGTAAATCTGGCAGAATGGATAACCTTACAGTAGTTGACTCAAAGGAATAGAGGTGGTGGAAGTATAAGTAAAAATTTTGATTCTTTAATGGTAGTTCTTGAAAGCTACTTGAGTCTTCGAGAACTGCCTGCAACAAAAAACGTATTTGAAGGCATATTTATTAAGGTGTTTAAGGAGGTTATCTAATTGAAGAAAGTTATAAGCATGAATGTTATAATAATTATCATTACTATGTTTATGTCTGTATCATTTGCAGACAGTCCGAGTGTTGCATTAAACAGCATTTTGGACAAAAAGCCTGGTGATACATTAACAATATCAGGAACCAGCACACTTGAAGAAATAAGTATAAAAATAATAGCTCCTGACTCTACAATATTATATATTAGTGTTGTAGATGGCCCCTCTTTCAGCGATACCATTACTCTTCCTGCTGATGCAAAAGTTGGCACTTACACAGTGGTAGCCGGCAGGGGAGAAATTGTGGCAACAACAACCTTTAGAGTAGTCAGTGGAGTCATAGAAGTTCCGGTAACAGGGGTACAACTTAATAAGTATAAGTTAAGCTTAGAGGTGGGTTCAACAGAAACATTAACATCAACAGTGATTCCATCCAATGCAACAAACAAGAATGTGACATGGACGTCAAGCAATAGCAATATAGCTAAAGTTGATAACGAAGGAAAAGTAACTGCAGTTAGTGCAGGAACAGCAATCATTACAGTGGCAACTGAGGATGGGAACTTTACTGCAACATGTGAAGTTACAGTAAAAAGCGGAGGCAGCAGTGGACCAATCATAATACCGATTGCTGAACCTGAAGAAGCACCTGAGGAAGAACCTGAAGAGGAACCTGAAGTGGAAGAAGAACCCGAAATTGAGGTTAAGTTTAAAGATATCGATGATTTTCCATGGGCAAAAGAAGCTATAGAAACATTGGCTGAAAAAGGCATAATTAAAGGTACTTCCGAGACTACCTTCGAGCCGGGCAAGAACATAATAAGGGCAGATTTCATATTGCTTCTGGTAAGAGCTCTTGGCCTTAAGGCTGACTTCAGTTCAAACTTTGATGATGTAAGTCCTGACAGTTATTATTATGAAGGAGTGGGAATAGCCAGAGCGCTTGGAATTGCTAAAG
>DUMB01000100.1 GCA_012840085.1 Clostridiaceae bacterium | reverse complement strand
TTTGTACCTGCATCTATTCCATATGTCCCTGTCTCACCTTCGGCAAAGATTGCATCATCAGGGGCTCCCGGTGGTGGAGCAGCCACTCTTGTTGGCTCGGCAAACGCAATCTGGGCAGGAATTACACCTAGGAGTAACATTACGGTTAATATAATTGATAAAATCGGTTTCAATTTTGACCTACGCAATTTAAATCCCCCCTTATGCAAATTAGTTGTACAGATTAATTAGAATTGCTTAAAATTTGGAATTACCGGTAAGTCCCAAAGGCTGACTGTGCCTTTGGGACCTACCTTTAAAGAATTAAATGAAACCTGTGTTTATACTTTTGTCATTTCTTTTACCTGGTTCATTCCCTGGCGTTTGCTACTGTAAGGTTATCCATTCTGCCAGGCTTATAGGAGCACTTGTCAAATCAGTGGTGAATGAATCCAGCACATAGACTCTTACTTTATAGGAATCATCATCAGGATCGACATTGAAATATGCTTTAAGTGTTTCTTCGGTCCTTATATCTTTTTCAAGTGCCGCAATACTTACAGGTGTATTTCCTCTCATTAACTGGAACAATATTACTTCTGTTCCGTCGTGAGTTGGAACACCCTGCACAGGAGCAACAGTCACAGCTGCAGTAATTCCACCGGTTCTATCTAGTTCTCCGTCACTTATAATAATAAATGGTACATTTCCGACCTGAGATTCTGTTAAGGTTACACTTCTTTCATTCCAGATTGAGCTTTCTCCGCTTTCATTTTCAGCCACAACGGCAAAATAATACGTACCGTTAGGCAGCCCGCTTATCTCATACGGACTATCTGTTACACCGCTTATCGTTTCGGTATAGTTGCCCGGTTCTCTTCCATATTTTATTTTATATGAGGTTGCTCCAATGGACTTATGGAACCATAATTTAACTTTATCTCCTTCCCCATATTCAGCATACAACAATGGTGAACATGGTACAGCTTCTGTTGTAAAGGAACGGATTTCCCCATCAGACGCTGCTGTTGAATATGCCAAATCCTTCGTATACGCTGTCACTCTCCAGTAATATGTTGTATTAGGCTGCAGAACGTTTGGCTCTACAGTATATCTGTTATAGATCATTCTGTCCCTTACAATCACAGGATTAGACATATCTGCATTCGGTGAAATCTCCAACTTGTAGAAAAATGCATTCTTTGAAGGCTCCCATTCAAGTACTGCTCTTGCTGAAACATTTTCCTCTCCGTCTGCCGGAGCTATAAGGTTAAAGCTTGTAGGTGAATTGCCTTCGGCTTTAGTTGTAAAGTAACGCAGTGGCCCGTTCATCGGCCTTTCCCCTTTATCATTGACCGCATATACAGTCCAGTAGTACGTAGTATTATATTCCAATGGTGTTGTTGGCCTATAGTATACCTGGGAATTGGGTCCAAACTGTCCTGTATTTCTCACGCTTGTTATTCCTGCCTGGTTTATTACCGGATCTGATAAATCCGGATTCTTTGAAACTACCAGCCTGTAGGAAGTTGCATTGTATGCAGTGGACCACTTGAATTCCACTGTTACCGATTCGTTAGGTGCACCCAGAGATGGCATGTATGGTCCAAACTGTCCCGGAACGCCGGTGTCATTACCAACAATAAATGAGTATACAGCATTATTTGAAACCGGTGTGCTGCCATATTCATTAACGGCAATCACGGACCAGTAGTACTTTTGCCCCACTGTAAGCGGAGTCTCTACAGTATAACTTGTTCCTGTAATACCGGATTTATTTATTACCGGATCTGACAAATCCTTATTGGTGGATACCTTGACAGTATAGCTTTTTGCATCCCGTGCTTCAGACCATGTAAGAGTAGGTGTAGGCAATGCCACCTCACCGTCATCAGGTGTCATGGGGTGGAAAAAGCTTGGGGGAGCATCTGCTTTTTTAATAACGACCAACCAGGTCTCGTGTGCTCCAACATTATTAACAGTAAAACTGATATTATCTGTAGATTCCGGAGTCGGAGTAATACTTCCCTGATATTTCAGTCCGTCATTTTCAACTTGAACTATCTTATATAGATCAATCCTGATATCCTGTCCGCTGTAAGGCTGGTTTTTAAGTACTATGTCTACTGAACCCGGAACGCTGTCTTTTGCAATTATAATTTTTGATTCATTGACATCCTTACAGGCAGCTGCAGTAAATTCTTCCGTCTGTGATTCAGTTGTAACAGTCACATATTGTCCGGACATCTTCGAGAATGCATAGTATACCCACCATAATGGTCTCCTGACTGCAGGATTCTGAGTAACCGCTGATTTTTTCGTAGTCATCAGGTCACTCATGCCATTCCAGTTTTGTCCTTCCAGGCATCCCTTTATATTATACGATACACCGGTTCTTATAACATTAGCCATGCTTCTTGTAAAATCAATTGCACTGCCTGTAGGTCCACCGGCAGTTACACCGCCTGAATTATTTTCTTCCCAGATTATATATTTTCCATTTACTTCAGGGTATTGAGCCTGTAAATTAGCTATTGTATTCTTCCATCCCTGTAACTGAGACAAAGGTGCAAATGTATCAGCCGTCCAGAACTCATGCCAGCAAGGCCCTTCCAATGTAATTTGATTAGCGCTCGCTGATGGTATATAGAAATCCGGAATTCCTCTGAAGCCTACTCCTCCCGGGCCAACTGTAGGTATAGGATCCGGGTATACCTCTCTCACAGCTTCCCAGACAGCTTTAAAAGTATCAAACCCTCCTGTCCAGCCTTCATTTGTCAAATTGGCAAAGTCAATTTCCGCTCCGTTATCCTTGAAATACTGAAGTACATCTTTAATATACTGTTTAAAACGTGCAAGCTGCTCAGGAGTCTTTGTCCTGCCTGAATCATTAGGACTTCCGTTTGCGCTGGCCCATGACGGATTGTGTCCCAGCAGGAAATACCACTTTAATCCGGCGTCTTTTGCCCTGTTATATGCCTCCAGACATCTCTGAAGTATACTATCTTCATAAACATAATATGAACCGTCCAAATCGCCTATAGCCTGAAAATTCTGAGCAGGTATGGTTTCCCTGTTAAGTAGCGGACCCAATAACGTCATCCTGCTTTCAGGAATATCGTAATTTGGTGTCAATATATACCCGAACATGCTTGGATCAACAGGGCGCTCAACCGATGCAAAATCAACGGTTATTGTTGGATTAGGCAATACTTTTACAGTTGCCGTCCCTGAAATTGTTCCACTTACTGCAGTGATTGTTGTAGTACCTGCTTTAATGCCTGTAACTACACCTGCCTCATCGATGGTTGCAATGGTTGTATCCTCTGAACTATATGTTACCGGATCAGTAACCTCTACCTGTACTCCATTGCTATTTACTGCAAAAATCTGGGTTTGTATAGTGCTACCCACACTGACTTCGTAGGTGTTAGGATTAAACGCAAGCAGGTCTATCACGGGGTTATCACTATGCGGCCATACGGACAGTCTATCAAGATTAATACTGTCAGAATTATCGTTTGTCCAAGCTCTGTATGCAATAGTATTTTCTCCGGCATTCAGTTCTACCTTGTTTATAACTTCCGACCATAAATCCCATGTATCTGTACTCTTACAAGTGACATTAATGTAGCTTCCTCCGTTAACGGATAAGCGCACTACTCTGTCATCAGGCCAGCCTCCTACTTTTCCTGCCGAATACCTTAGTGATATATAGTAAGGGCCGCTTGTAGGAACATTTACTCTGAATGTTGTAGTAGAATTGTTGCTATAGTCATATCCCGCAACAAAACCTGTTCCTGTGTATCCGCTATGGTCTTTTGCAACAAATGCTCTACCTGAAAGCTGCGCATCTTCAGCCTGGTAGACAACTGCGTTTGGATGCGGATACACCGGCATGGGAAGTTCCTCAGATTCTTCAACCAGCCAATAATAAAAGTAATCTATGCATATTCCGTTATTATTGCCATTTGTCTCAACTCTGACTGTATTATTACCGGACTGAAGTTCCAGTGTTTGACTGAAGTATGTCCAGTCGTCCCATGAGGGGGTACCGGGAAATGTAACTGTTGTCTTTATACCGTTTGCGTAAAGATTAATGGATCTGTTTGCTTCCCAGCCACTTACAGGCCCTGCAATATAATTAAATGCAAAATTATATGTTCCGGCTTTTTCAACGGTAACCGTGTAAGTAACAGATGACCCGTTCGCCGGACCTAATGATGCAAACCCTGTACCAGAATATGCACGGTCCGTATTTGTACCTGCATCTATTCCATATGTCCCTGTCTCACCTTCGGCAAAGATTGCATCATCAGGGGCTCCCGGTGGTGGAGCAGCCACTCTTGTTGGCTCGGCAAACGCAATCTGGGCAGGAATTAC
>DUMB01000099.1 GCA_012840085.1 Clostridiaceae bacterium | reverse complement strand
TTTGTACCTGCATCTATTCCATATGTCCCTGTCTCACCTTCGGCAAAGATTGCATCATCAGGGGCTCCCGGTGGTGGAGCAGCCACTCTTGTTGGCTCGGCAAACGCAATCTGGGCAGGAATTACACTTAGGAGTAACATTGTGGTCAACACAATTGATAGAATTGGTTTTAGTTTTGACTTAGACCTATACATTTGAATACCTCCCTTAATAGATTAATTTAAATTACTAGAATATAATTTGTGTTTATCGGTAGGTCCGAAAGGCTGTTTGTGCCTTTGGGACCTACCTTTAAAGAGTTAAAGTCATAGCTTATGCTTTTGTTATTTCTGTTCCCGGGTGTTTATTATTGTAAGGTGATCCATTCTGCCAGGCTTACAGGGGCGCTTGTCAAATCAGTGGTGAATGAATCCAGCACATAGACTCTTACTTTATAGGAATCATCATTAGGATCAACATTGAAATATGCTCTAAGGTTTTCTTCAACAATTATATCTTTTTCAAGTGCTACAATACTTACAGGTGTATTTCCTCTCATTAACTGGAACAATACTACTTCTGCCCCGTCATGAGCCGGACCTCCCTGTACAGGAGCAACGTACACAACTGCCAAAATTCCATTGGTTCTGTCCAGTTCTCCGTCACTTATGATAATAAACGATCTGTCAGACGTTAACGGGAATACATTTACTTTAAAAGTAGCCGTCTTACCCTGATAGGTTACAGTAATTGTCTTTTCACCAGGTGTTGCTGAATCAAAACCGCTTATAGTATAATCAGTTACTATTTCACTGCTGCCGTCACTATATTTTGCAGTTACTGACATACCCCTTGCATCAAATACTTCCCCGACTATATACTCCGTCTTTACCGGTGGTGTTACTTCAATGCTCTCCAGGGTTTTTTCCAGGCTTAGTGGCTTGATAATAATGTAACTTATCACACCGGGGGCATCCTGTTGCACACCATTTACTCTTATTGACAGCTCTCCGTTTTCTACTACAGCTTCTTTTATCACTTTGGCTATTGTACTTGCCGTTCTTCCATTAGGTAGTTTGACGTTTGATGCTATTTTTTCTTCATACTCCGTTCCCCAGTTAAACCAAACATCTACGTTCCAATTAGAGCTCCAGGAGTTCTGCATAGCGATTTCTACTCTATATGTGCCATTGGGCAGTTCAAACTTATATTGCACACCTGGTCTTGTAATTCTATCCATTGTGTGCTGGTCTCTTGCATAACGGTAAGTTTCTTCCTTTGGAGAACTGTCTGAAGCACCTATGTTTTCAGCCGGCCAGGTATACTGTCCCGTCAAGTAGCCAGGATAACTGCTCCTGGGTACGTATTGGTCAACTACACCCCATTTCATGCCGGTGATTTTGTCTGGACCGTAGAATTGATCAGTTACAGTATTATAAATACCGTACTTATCTCCTTCATTTATTGTTTTCGGGTCTATATCTCCGGCATTAACAAAGTAGGCAATACTCTCATCGATTGGAGCCTGCTTAAGAGCAAAGTGATCAAGGTATACATCTAATCCGGCTTTTGCATCAACTGATACACCGACAGTCAGCTCTCCTCCAATAACTTCTACCCACATGGATGTCTGCGAATAATCATCAAATATGCCGATGTTTTCCTTGAATATTCTTTGACCATTGTCCGCAAACAAGTAGTATTCATTTACTTCCCCCGGTTCTGCATCCGGAATTTCCCCATCCACATTCTTGCTGTAGACAGACAGAATATATTTCCCGTCCGGCACATTGTTCAACTGTTGGGATATAGTTGCTCTCCAATCCTCCTCACCGGATAATTTGAGGTAATAATTTCCTGCAGCCAGGTTCAATATACCGTCTTCTACAACGGCAATTCCACCCTCTATTTCTATCTCCCAATCTGTCGTATCCCCTGTACCAAAGCTCGAGTTCTTAATATAAATATCTTCATTTTCTCCTATACCATCTCCACTTATGCTCTCAAAATTGACAAACACTTCTATATCGCTCTGTACATTAGAAATGATGAGAGTATAGGTCCCGTCCTGGTTATCTATAAGGCTGTTTTTATAAGATTCGCCGTTCACAAGTACATCCTTGATTCCTTTTTCCGGAACAATAGTCAATTCTACCGTATCTTCGGGTTCAACCACATTTTTATCTGCTATAGCTGTACCGCCTGCTGAAGTGAAGATATCAACTTTATAATCCTCTTTTTCAGAGGAGGTAGCATCGATAACCGCCGGAGTAAACAGGAACTTATCAAAGTTGGGTGAATAGTTGTCCAATGGTATGTCACCGGGCTGATCCCGTCTGTCACCTTTTGTTACCTGCCAACTGTCATCATTGAAGATTTTTATTGTATTTTCACCTTGTTCTAAATTTACTGTAATAGTTTTTTCCTTAAATGTATCGTTGGAAAATGTGTTGATAAAGAAATATCTCTTCGGTTCCTGATCATTTACCTGAATGGATGCATACTTATCAATTATCTTAAGATTATAAGCATGAGTACCAAAGATGTCTTTATTGCTGAAGAATACCTGCATCTTGTATGGACCGGCTTCGTCTACATTAACTTTGAATTCAATATACTTTCCGTTTTCAATTGCGTTTGCGTCACCTTCCAGGCCTTTAATGTACTTGCCATTGGAGGCATAAGTACTTTCCACTGCTTCTGTACCGTGCAATTCAGCATTTTCAGCTTCAATAGTTATTGTACGGTCTTCCAGGCCCCGTGCTTTTTTCACTCTCATATAATCTACTGCTGCATTTACGCTGGTATCCACGTCAATAATATTTATACCTGTCTGCAAGTAGATAGTTGCCCTGGTATATGCCCACTCTCCGTTGGTATTGACAATGGAAGCGGTAGTACACAGGTTATTAAATGTTAAATTAGTATTATCCAGATATATCCTTGCTTCACCGTCTGTTGTTGACTGATAGCGTAAAATTATATCATATAGACCGCTTTCTTCTACAACTACATTCCAGCGAATACCGCCGCCATTTTCCACAGGGGATTCATTTAGTCCGGTTACATATCCGTTTTTGGAATAGCCGGGCAAATCAGTTCTCGTAGTTACATTTGTATGTGTGGTATTCCCCAGTGTATTAAAATCAGCCAGCTCTGCTTCATATATTTTGTTGAATTCCGGTATAGACTGTTGGTAAGCACCTGCATATGTTACATACAACACATCATGGTTTACTCCGCCTCTTGATCCATGCTTTTTAATAGTCAATGTGTGTTCTCCGGCAGTCAGATCAACATATTCTGTGTGTATTCCGGTCATTTCCGACAAAAGTGTACTCTTCATATTCATGACAATAGGCTCATTGCCGTCTATGGAAAGTGTCTGCGTAAGATTGAGCGGATTGTGCAATGTTTCGCTTTGGGAGTTTGCTCCTTCTCCATTTGCATATACAAATTCGAGTTTATATTTACCGTCCGTTGGAACATTAATAGTATAAACCAGTCCGTCACCATCGTTATTGATGTTTCTTACATATTGTTTTCCGGAAGCATAATACCAACCCATGCCTGATACTGACGCATTTCCTGACAATTCAGCTTTTTCAGCCTCATAAACAGCCCTGAATTTTCCTATTCTTGGATTATCAACTTCTTCATCTTCTCTGGCAGCAGTCACTGTAATTTTGTAACCAGTCGAGAAAACCATATCTTTCATATCTATAATCAGTCTGCCGTTTTTAACAGGAAAAGTTCCTTCTAAAATTGTATCAGGCTCATTTACCGCACCATGGAAACCACTGAAATAGGCAGCTTCTATCTTTACATGCACTTTTTCTGCACCGTTAAAAGGAATCGTTTCATCAATTTTATTTAGTATTATTGTTGCGTCTCCGTCCACACCGCCAAAAATCACATTGGTTATCTTTTTATTATCATCAATAGATGCAAGTCCATATAAACCGTCATAAGTGGTGTTTTTAGCTTCAACTTTCAACGTCTGTCCTGACATATCTCCGTACCACTTATAAACCCACCATGCACCGTTTCCTACATTAGCATCTGCCGCCAGGTCATTCAGATTATTTGCCTGATGCCAGAACGGAAGACATCCGTAAACTTTTGCATCTTCAAGGCGTGCTATCCAGTTGACCAGCTTGCCGGGCACACCACAATCCACCGCAGGTGCATATTCATTTATTACAATTTTTCTATCCGGGATGTTTAACTCCCTCATCCAGTTACGAACCCTCTGGACATTATTATATATGTTGGGGATGTCTGAATTGTCAAGCTCATGCCAGGTAATAACATCCGGAATGCAATTGTTATTCTTTGCGTATACCAAGAAATTATAAATGGTGTTTGAACTAAAATTTGCATCATTTGGACCTGCAACCAATGCGTCAGGATGTGCTCTTTTGATGGCATCATAGTATAACTTAAATGCCTGGTTGAAACTATATCCTTGACCAGCCGGAGTGCCTTCGTTGATAGGTACGTATACCAACTTTCCTTTACGGTATTCAGGGTCTTTCTCTTCCCATTCTTTAACTTTCGGTGCGATTATGTTTTCAAGTACATCTGCATAATCCTCAGGATGAGCAGTAGGGCCAAACACTGCATAATAATTGCTGTTGTACATTTGTACCTGTTCTCCGCCCGCTTCTAAAAATGTTTCGGCGACATCCAATGCATCTCCGTAAGGATGTTCTGTTCCAAGTGCGCCCTTTGTAGCCAATACCTTTGGTTTTAAAGGCGTCAGAGTATTTGTTGTGGGCACATTCTCGCTGCTTACACCGTATAGAAAACCTGCAGCACCATGCAGAATATCTCCCGTCTTTTCAGTCATGTCCACAATCAGCATGGGTTTTAATAAACCGGATGCTGCAAATACATTCAGTGAGCCAATATTCACCGAAACAACTATAATTGTGGCCAGGATGAATGCCATTAGTTTTTTTAGCAAAGCTTTTTTCCTTCTTGTCATTAAAACCCCCTCCTTTAATGAAACCAATTTTTTAAATTGATTACATATTAAATCGTTCTTTATTTACTTTATAAAGTCACTTTATAAAGAGGCTTTATAAATAGTCTTGATAGAGTCTTAGGTCATTTGATATAAATTAATATCAATTAACCTACTCTTTAGTCCTGTGTATTTTTTATGTGACTAAAAATACAGGTTTATGATAAGATCAATCGCGGATTTACCTCTCATCCTTTAACGGCTCCCTTTGTAAGGCCGCTGATGATGTACTTCTGCATGAAAATAAATATTAATGTAACAGGAATAATTGTAACTACGGCAAAGGCTGTAAGATAGCTCCATTTTGTCCCATACTGTCCCATGAAATTGAAAATGCCTGCAGTAATAGGACGCATAGGCTGTAATTGGATGAATGTCATTCCATAAGCAAGATCTCCCCAGGCATACAGGAAAGAAAAGACTGCACACACAATCACGCCTGGAAAAGCGATAGGTGTAAAAACCCGGAGAAACGAACTGAAATAGTTACATCCATCAATACGCGATGCATCATCCAATTCTTTTGGAACGGAAGCAAAATAATCTTTTAATATCAGTACAGAGAATGGAATTCCAATAGTTGCATCTGCAAGGATAGGTGAAAAATAACTATTTAATAAACTCATATTCCTGAATATAATAAACATCGGAGTCAATAATACAGAAACAGGCAGCATTTGAGTAATTAAAAAGATTAAAACGCAAAACTTTTTTCCTTTAAATCTGAATCTTGCAATAGCATAGGATGCCGGAACTGACAATAATACAGCAATAAGCATACTGCATATTGATATAATTGCACTGTTGCCAAAAGCCCTGAACATGTTAAAGTCACCACTTTTAAGCTGTGCTAGATAAGAAGCCGTATTGATCCTGCTTGGAAAGAATGTTGGAGGAACCCGGAATATTTCCTGCTCGTATTTTAAGGAAGTCACAAAAGTCCAATATAGAGGAAAAAACATTACAGCAAGTATAATAATCGACAATATATTAAAAATTATATTATTCCTTTTCATTGTTTTTTCTGCTGCATTCATTTTGTTCCCTCCTCTGCAAAGAAAATCTTCAGGTAAAGTAAACTGACAATAAACAGAATTACAAACAAAATATTTGCAATAGTGGCACCCTGGCTATATTTAAACAAGTCGAAAGACATCTTGTAAGAATAAGTAGACAGGGTCTGAGTAGAATTAACAGGTCCTCCGTTAGTCATAACGTAAACCAGGTCAAACACTTTAAAAGTATAGATAAATCCAAGAATTAACACCGATGCTATCGTTGACTTAAGCATTGGTACAGTTATTCTGAAAAACTTCTGTATCCTGTTTGCCCCGTCTATTGATGCACTCTCATATATGTCGTCCGGAATTGTCGTCAGCCCTGTCGAGATTAAAATCATGTTGAATGGTATTCCTATCCATACATTGGTAATAATTAGAGCTGCCATAGCTGTACCTGGTTGCGTAAGCCAATCTACAGGTTGTTGGATAATATGTAAACTTTTTAATATAAAATTTATGATTCCTACGTTAGAACTAAACATAAACTTATACATTAACGCTGTAATTGTAATAGGGATCATCCATGGCATCATTATCAATCCTCTTACAGGTTTTGCAAAAGAAAATTTATTGTTAAAAACTAATGCCAATGCAAAACCTATTGTAAATTGAAAAATGATACACAAAACGGTAAATGTAAAGGTATTAACGATCGAAGTTCTAAGCACGCCGTCCTGAAAAAGTTCCACGTAGTTATTTAATCCTATAAACGGCTTTGCAGGAGAATTAATTGTCCTTACGGTAACATCCTGCAAGCTTAAAACTATATTGCTTAAAATTGGGTATCCAACGAACACTGCCATATAAATAAGTGCGGGTAGTACAAAAACATATCCGATATTATCATTTTTTAATAATTTCTTTATATAGTTCATTTAATTCACCGTCTTTTATTAGCTTGCTAAAATGTGGCTAATATGCTTTTTTTGTAACCGAAGTGCGTGACACCATCACACACTCCGGTTATCCTACTGTTTATACTTACTTGCCTATGATACCATCTATAGTATTCTGTGCCTTGCTAGCTGCATTCTCAGGCGTGCTGGCACCTGTTATAACCTCGTTAACTGCCAGGGAAATAGCATTTGAGATTTCCGGCCATCTTTCGTGTGGTCCTCTCGGCTGAGCATACTGCAACTGGTCTATAAACACTTTCATAATCGCATCATCTGTAAATTGAGTTTCAGCTACATCCCTGCGTGCAGCAATGTAACCGAAATCATCAATATAGCTCTTTAACTTTTCTGCGTCAGCAGCAAATTTAACAAACTCCAAAGCTGCATCCTCATTATCTCCTTTGATAACTGCAAAGTTTTCTCCACCGAGAACAGAAGCATATTGTGCATCTTTGGGTATTAAAGCTACATTCCAATTCAAATCAGGAGCCTGTTCACGCATAGTCGGAACCTGCCACGGACCGTTAATCATCATAGCAATATTACCTGATATAAACTGGTTCATTACATCGCCCTGCGTCCAGTTAATAACCTCTTTGCTCATGGAGCCGTCCTCAATCAAGTCTTTTACGAAAGTCAAGGCCTTTATACCATTTGGATTATTGATTTCAAAGGAGGATGTACCTGTAGACCACATCCAGGGCATAAAGTTAAATGTACCTTCCTCATTCTGGAGACAACACATAGCAAAACCAAATACTCCGTCCTTCGTAGTTTTCTTGGCAACGTCCCTTAATTCGTCCCAGTTGGTAGGAACATCACAATTAGCTTCTTTTAACATATCTTCATTATAGAAAAGTGCCAAACAGTTACTGCCAAACGGCACTCCATATAATCTGCCGTCCAATTTGCATGAATTTATCGGGCCTTCATAGTATTGGTCCAGTCCGTCCCAATCCTTTAACTTATCAGTTAAGTCTGCAAAAATACCCATAGCTGCATAAGCTGCATGGTCAGGGCTGTCGATAATTACTATATCCGGCAATTCAGTAGCTGCTGCACCTATGGAAAGCACTTTCTTAAAATCTGCAAAAGGAATATACCGTGCCGTTACCTCCGCTTTGTCCTGTGAACTGTTAAAATCTTTTATTACCCTGTCTAGAGTTTCCTGATGTTTTATTGTCTCCCAATAATACCACAGGGTAAGACTTTTCTTCTCACTTGCCGGCTCCTTGTCTGAACCGGATGTATCCGTTTCTGGTGTGCTTGTTCCGGTATCTGTCTTGGAAGACGGTTGCTTACCTGAACATCCGGCCAACAGTCCAACTGTTATCACCAATGCCAGAATAACTACTAAAAACCGTTTCATCACATTCCCTCCTTAATTTTTACCTACAGAAAACGATATTTTTCCGTAAGCCTTTATTTTGTTTTTTCATTTTATATTTTATTGAACCTGTACATTGAAAAAAATTCGAAAAAGCTAATAAAAGGGGGATAAATCTAATGTAAGTTAAACTAATCAGGTTAAACTGTTATATTAGTGTAGTCAGCTCTAAGTCGCCTGTGCCACTGGTTATTCACCGGATGGTAATCAGTTATTAAAATATTTACTGTACATATTGGTTATAAAAAAAATCCACAAGTTTGATTAAAACTCATGGACTCTCAAACAATAACCAGTTTAGAAATTATTTGTGCATTTTCCTGTATTCACTCGGCGTTTGGTTTGTAACTTCCTTAAATACTTTGCAAAAATACTTTGGGTCATTGTATCCAACCTTTTCCGCAACTTCATACAATTTTACATCTTTTCCGATCAGTATTTCTTTTGCTTTATTAATCCTGTATTCTTTAATATAAGTACTAAAACTCACGCCCATTTCTTTGTTGAACAGCATACCAAGGTATTCAGGAGTAATATTCAACTTAGATGCAATTTCATTTAACGTAATTCCCTGATTATAGAACTCATGTATCATACTTTTAGCCCTCTGCACCACTAAGCTGGCAGCATTATCTATCGAAGATTTTTTTATAATTAAATCCAGCAGTAGCCGAAGTGACTGCTCCAACTCCCGATATGTCCTCGATGACACGATTTTTCTTAAAAATTCCTGTTGTTCCAGATATTCATTGTGTAAATAATCAATCTCTTTTGCAATATTAATGATCATCCAGCAAAACCGCACAAAAGATTCTTTTATTTCCTTTGGAGAAAATAATTGTCCTTTTTGAAAATATCCTATAAATAAATTAATTTCCTTTTCCAACCTCTGAATATCCCGTTCACAAAGAGCAGTTCTCACCTGATTTTCAATATTAATAGGATAAGACAGCGGTACAAATTGTATATCTGTAATTTTCGGATAAGAAATCATAATATCATTTCCCAGTACGATGTTCCAATCCATATATTCACGCAGGAGATTCAAGCTATCTTTCAATTTAAACAAGCCACAAAAAGAAATCCATCCGAAGCATATTTCACATTGCAAACTATGTCTGATTTGTGGCAAAACATTAATGTTAAACCAACGCTCTGTAATTTTTAGTTCAGAAAATTTATAAATAATAATCAGTAATTCGCTGTTTTGTGGTAATTCCAGCAAGCAATATCTCAGATCTTTTTTTTCTTTTAAAATTGCATGTATGTTTTTGGCAACCCTGTCCTTGTATTGTGTGTATTTATCTCCTAAATATGCAATTACTGCTATAATGTTTCCATCTATATCCACATCATGGGTGCTCTTTAAATATTGCGCCAGCTCTTCATTAGGCTTTATATCGCTCAGTATGATACTATTAAATATATTTTCTAGTGAATGAAGCATCTCAGGGTGATTTGTCCTGTTCCATTCAATCCGGTTTTCAATATTTTTCAATGATTGCATAAGCTCACCGACAGAAATCGGTTTTAGCAAATACTCATTCACACCAAGCTTTATCGCCTGCTGAGCATATGCAAATTCAGAATAAGCACTTAATATAATCACATTAACTGATATGCCTTCCTGTTTTAACTGTGATATCATTTCAATGCCATCCATATCGGACATTTTTATATCAGTAATCACTAAATCCGGCTTCTTTTTTTTAATAATAGCCAGTCCTTCTATACCGTTTTCCGCTTCCCCGACAACTTCATATCTATTATTAATTTTTTTTATTAATTTTGCGATCCCTTCCCGTATTCTTATTTCATCTTCTACAATCACAATTTTCATAATACCACTCCTTAACCTTTGCAAATAATGCTTTTCGGTTTTAAGGTATATCAATACTCAGTTTCACAGTATTAAACAGCTTTCCTTAATTGCTTGACCTACTGTTTTGGAATTTCTACAAAAACTGCCGTTCCGTCACCCAATTTACTTTCAACCCGCACATTTGCCTTATCTCCATAATACAGTTTTAATCGTCCGATTGCGTTTTTTATACCGACGCAGCTTTTTTCAGCGCTATTAATACAAATATCATTATTGATCATATCTACCATTTCCTTACTCATTCCTTTGCCGTTATCCGCAATTATAATTTCAATTGTTTCATTCTTTTCTTTCATTTCGATAATTAGCTCATGTTTGGATTTTGTACTCTCGAAACCATGTAATATTGCATTTTCTACGAATGGCTGAAATAACAACTTATGGATGTGATATCCCAACACGTTTGGATCGATATGCATTTTACACTCAAACATATTCTTTAGCCGGATTTGTTGCAAAAATATGTATTGCTTCAACCATTCTACTTCCTGTCTTATTTCAACCATTCTGTTGCTTTTATCTATTCCGTATCTTAAAATCCTACCCAATGAATTTATAGTATTGCTGATTTCATACTGATCCCTTTCAATTGCCATCCAGTTAATTGTATCCAAAATATTATATAAGAAGTGTGGATTAATCTGGGCCTCCAATGCTGCAATTTCTGCATTTTTCTGTTTCATACTGGCCGTTTTTACTTCCTCGAGCAACTCGTTAATCTTTCCCATCATGTGGTTGAATTGCTCTGCTATCGTTATAAATTCTATTGACATGTTTTCGTACTTTTCCATGCGAAATGACAGTTCGCCTTTTTCCGCAATTTTCATAGCTTTTATAATCCTTCTTATTGAAGCGGTAAGGCGATTTGTAATAAAAACTATTATTGCAATCAGAATCAAGCCCGAAAAAATAATCAGCAATACGGTTATCTTTTGCTGGCTTGATATTCTCTCAAACATTTCACTTCGGTCAGTTGCGTTTATAATATTCCATCCTAATTTTTCGTCCCACAGCTTATGAATTGTAACAAGCTCACCCGTAAGAATTTTACTTTTACTAATAAGCTGCCTGTAGCTATCCATTTGTTCCTGTTCCGAATAAGAAGAATCAACTGCTTTCAAACCAATTTTGTTTTTATCGGGAAAAGATACGATTCTCCCTTCACTATCCACAATAAAATTTACGCTTTTACTTTTCCTTTCTCCCCTGATATTTAAATCTTCGTTACACACTTCGTCCAATAATTTTTCATCAATGCTTAAAATAACAATCCCGCTTTTCTTCATAATATTCTTATAGTCAATAATTGTATGTGCCATATGAAAAAGGTAGTAGGGCTTTTGTGAAAATTCTGAAGCAAATCGGGTTGATATAATGGTAACGCCATTTGTTGATATGACCTTTTGGTATAACTGCTTTTGATTCATACCTATTGTATTCATCCATGCATTTCTTTCGGTAGGAGTGGCAAGCTTGTCATAGGACACAATTTCCCCGCAGTCAGTCATAACTGTTATTGACTGTATATGTGGTTTTATATTGGCTAATCCGTGCAAATTACGATGAAGCTGATTACTACTGACTTCAATATCCTGACCTGCATTGATCTTATCTACCAATTCTACAATATAATCATCTGTATACATCTGAAAAAGAATATCCTCATAGGATGATAATATAGTTTTAATGCTTTTTTGAGTTTGCACTAAATTAATGTCCACTAATTCATCGACATTACTTTCCATAATGTCAACAGTTTTATAAAAGGACACTAATTGTATTATAGCAATAGGTACAATTGAAACTACGTAAAAAGCCATAATCAGTTTAAATCTGAAACTCTTCCTTTGTATCCAGATTTTGTCTTTACACTTTCTTAATATGCTCCCCCAGTAGTTGAACATATTCACTAATGATACTTTTTTCAACTTTGATTCCTTCTTTATTACCCAGTGTATTTGAGATAAATGCTTCAATGAGATCCATATAGATAGATATTTTAAAATGATAAAAAGCAACGGCTCTAATTATAATTTAAAATGCATAAATTTTCTAGTATTTAAATTATAACCTAATTATTATAATTAAATCAATACCGATATTTATGTTAACATTGCTATCCTGGTGAAATTATTTGAGCAATACAGGTAGCATCCTACATTATATGCTTGAACCAAAAAACTTGATGAGCATGATTAATAGTGCTATTATTGTTATGTCGCTACTGAATTGTTCAATGTTTAAAGCAGTCTTACATCCATAGCATTAAATGTTGTTTATGAGATGTTGGTTTACTCTGTCCAAGCCTGGTATTCCTGCAAGCACGGCACCTGCTAACTAAGAAATCATTTAATGAAACGGAGTGAATTAAAATGAAAGTAGGTATCGGACAAGACAGTCATAGATTTGACTTTGAAAACAGTGAAAAAGAGCTTGTGCTGGGTGGCGTAGTGTTTGGAGGATATCCGCCCCTTTTAGGAAACAGTGATGCAGATGTAGTGCTTCACTCAATCACTAATGCCATTTCCGGTGTAACATGCGTCAATATACTTGGAAAAATAAGTGATGATATGTGCCTCAAGCAAGGTATAAAGGACAGCAGCGCATATTTGATGGAGGCTCTCAAATATTTGAACGGGCATAGAATAGTACATGTGTCAGTTTCAATTGAATGCCTCACTCCTAAAATTACGCCTAAAATACCGGAAATGCGAAGCAGCATTGCAAAACTTCTTGGTATAGGCGAAAATTGCGTCGGTATAACTGCTACAACTGGTGAAGGCCTGACTGAATTTGGAAAAGGAAACGGCATTCAGGTATTCAGCTGTGTGACAGTGGAGTAAAAGCAGCAGAAGGTAAAAAAGAAAACATACGGAAAAGGATTAGAACAAAACAGGGGGCAGTTCTACGGCATGTTCGGCACGCCGTAGAACTGCCCTTGTCTCGCCCTGACCTGTGTCATGCCGGGCATGACACAGAACCGTCCCCTGTCTTGACCTGTCTTGATTAGCTTCTGAACAGTACTTTCTCTTTATTGAACATAGATGCTGTAATTGCCAGTGTAATAGCCAGATATATGATAGATGATACCAGCGCTACGAGGAGGGATGTATAATCGATGACCCCTCCCAATACCATCTTGAAAGCAGATATTGTATTCAATATGGGTATCAGGAAAACATACACCTTAATATCTGCCGGCTGCGTAAACATTGTTGCATATGCAGGTATCATTGCAGCAAAAATCAGGAAGGACAAATATGTCTGGGCTTCCTTGAAAGATCTTGCATAAGCACTCAATGCTATCTGTATACCCGCAAACATCATGCCCAATATAACAGTTATAAGAATGGATAAAACCAATGCCAGAGGCGGTATGCTAGCACCTGTAAGCTGTTCACCGGTACCCATTGTTATAGAATTTGGATTAATAATATATCCAATAACAAATCCCATTCCGATTGCAACAATGCTCACAAATGAAAATAATGTAACGGTAAGGTATTTACCCATCAGTATTGAAGCCCTGTCAGGTTTTGTCGTAAGCAGAGGTTCGAAGGTATTTCTCTCCTTTTCCCCTGCGACTAGGTCTGTAGCTGCAGGTATGCCTCCTACTACCACAAGTATAGCTATTATCATCGGAAGTGTCATCATCAATACCATGTTGCCACCCTGACCCTCTTTAGCCACATTCACCGGCTCCACCCTTGCCGGTTCAAGAATCTCCAGATCAATATTCCTTTGAGTAAGTCTCTGAGCAACCAATCGCATGTTATACTCATTTATGGCCTGGGATACTATACTTACGGCAGCTTCCGACTTTGTACTTGATTTATCATACATAAGCTTTATCACAAACGGCTTCTCCTCTGTGAGCTTTTGCTTATAATCGCTGTCAAAATCCAGTACAAGTCTGACGTCGGCATCTCTTACAGCATCAATAGGATTATCTGTATCAACAAGTCTTATGTTCGGTTTATCTTTAAATATTTCATTTTCTACCAGGTTCTTTATTTCATCGGTTCTGGAGGTCTCGGATAGAGTAATGGTTATATTCTCTTCGATATCCCTCTGCAGCTTTTCCACTCCGCCTCCAACCAATATATTTATAAGAGGTATAAGAATCATTGGTATGACTATGTTTGTAATAACCGTTCTCTTATCCCGAATTATATCCTTGACCTCTTTCTTGAACACAATCCACACATGTCTAGCCTTCATTCATATCACCTACCAATCTCATAAATATTTCTTCAAGGCTGTCATTTTCATATTTTCTCTTCAGTTCATCAATACTGCCGGTATCTTTAAGCTTGCCTTTATGAATTATGCCTACCTTGTCGCAAAGCTTTTCAACTTCACTCATGGAATGGCTTGAAAAAACAACTGTTTTTCCCTGCTTCTTGCAGTCAAGTATAAAATCATGTACATTCCTTATTGCACCAACATCAAGCCCGGACGTAGGTTCGTCAAAAAGCATAATATCAGGATTATGTACAATTGCCCGTGCAAAAGCTACTTTCTGCTTCATTCCCTTGGACAATTTTGACGCTCTCTTATTGAGGTATTCCTCCATGCCAAAGGACTTTGCAAGGAAATCAATTCTCTCCTTTATACTTTTTCTATCCATATCATTCAGTTCGGCAAAATATGAAATGTTTTCGGCAGCAGTAAGCCTGTCATACAGACCGCTTTCCCCTCCAAACAATATTCCTATTGTTTCACGTACTTTCTCCGGCTCGTTGTTTATATCGTACTTACCCATTACTGCTGTTCCTGAAGTAGGTTTGAGCATGGTGGCAAGCATTCGGAGTGTAGTTGTCTTGCCCGCTCCATTTTCGCCCAGGAGCCCAAATATTTCGCCTCTTTCTACCTTAAAGTTTAGATTGTCAACTGCAGTAAAATCTCCAAACTTTTTTGTAAGGTTTATTACACTCAGCATGTTTTCACTCTCCCATCCTGTTTAAAGTTATGGCTTCAGCAAAAATCAGGTCTTCCCTTGTTGTTATTTTTATATTTTCATAAGAGCCCATGGTAAGCTTAATTTTCCATCCCAGTCTTTCCACCAATACTGCATCGTCCGTTCCGAGAAAATTATCTTTATAAGCCATATCATGAGCTTCCTTTAGAAGCTTATATCTAAATGTTTGTGGAGTCTGAACCGACCACACTACACTTCTGTCAAGTGTTTCCTTCACAAACTCTCCCTGCTCAGCAATCTTTAATGTATCTTTTGACGGAACTGCAACACATGAAGCTCCAAATTCCCATGCGTCATGTATGCTGCTTACAATTTGCTCTTTTCTGATGAATGGCCTTGCCCCGTCATGAACAAGAACTATATCGCAATTTTCATTTACTTCCGCAAGTCCGTTGTACACGGATTGCTGTCTCTCAGCACCTCCTGCCACGATAGTCTTTACTTTTTGAATATCATATGCATCTATAATATCCTGTTTACAATAGATAATATCTTCCTTATTAACTACCAGTATTATTTCGTTCACCAAGCTGCAATCCTCAAAAACTTGAAGCGTCCTTGCCAGCACAGGTTTCCCGCATATATCTATGAAAACTTTATTTAAATCCATGTTCATACGTGTGCCTTTTCCGGCTGCTACAATAATCGCACTTACAAATGCTTTGGAAGCCTTTTTCATATTCATCACCACACATCAAATAATTCAAACAAATCAAACAAGCTGCAAAACTCTCCATAATGCTATTCTATTGCCGAGCTCAACAAGTAATTTAGTAAAAAATATAATCTATAAAATTATATCATAAGTATACATCTTTGGAAATTTTTTTGGAAATTCAGATAAATACAACATATAAAGACCAAAAAAGTCTGCTGCATAACAGCAGCAGACCTTTTACTTTATTTATTGGATTCTTTATTGTATTATTATTGTATTTCCCTGGATCTTTCTTGAATTTTCTTAAAATATTCTTGTTTTCCTGAATTGCTCTTATTTTCTTGATTTTTCTCAAATTTTCTCTTGATTCTTCTTTTGGATTTAAATAAATTATTCTTTCACTAGTACAACATTCCACAAATTCATTCCTGTACGATTCTTCCAAATATAGCAGGGGGTATCAATCTTCTTCCCCGCAATAACCACAAACCCCCATCCTGGGAGAATTGACTACGGGTAGCATCATATCCTCACCACATTCATGCTCTTCGCCACATTCATCACAATAAAATGCATACTCTTCATAAATACAGCAACTGCATAATTGTGTTGCGGGTCTCCCACACTCCACACAAGCAAAAGCAGGGGGAAGGTTTCGTGCCATTAGTACTACTTTTTCTTTTCTCTTTGCTCCTGTTCTTTTTGATAGTACCTTTAGTTTCAATACTGTAGTTGAGCCGAAATCATATTCATGTATAAATTCAAGTCCTTCATACAGAACATCCTTCAACTTCACTTTCATGCTCTTGTTGCTTCCAAACATAGCATCTGGATCAGGGTCGGAATCGTAAACCTCGCCGTCGATTTTAAACATGCTTAAGTGTCCACAGCACTCCAGCCACTTGTCTCTTAAGAACTGGTCCAAGTCCTTTAAAGAAGCATTAGCGGATACATCCAAATACATGCAATATTCCTTCTGATAGTAGCCCTGAACCTGGATCCAGTAGTATACCTCTTCTCCAGGCTGATTTTTTTCTTCTCTAATCTTACACTTCTCTAAATGTCTCTTGATGCCAACCTTTCCGAAAACTTCACCACAATAATTACACTTAATACCTTTGTTTGTCTTCTTCATCTTTTATTCCTTCCTTCAACTGTCCTATTGTGATTTGCTCTGCATGGGATACCCTTTAAATTTCCACTTAAAAGGATGTCCTTCTTTTTCGTTCCATATCCGGATAAACATCATGACGGCTTCTCTCAATTCCTCTTTGCTACGAAAGCTTGACAGCCTCAGGCATCTTCTATTCAATATCGAGAAAAATACCTCAATCTGATTTACCCAGGAGGCATGTTTGGGCGTATAATGAAATTCAAATTTCCCGGCATACTTCCTGTTAAATTCCGTCCATCTGCTGCATGCACCATCCTTGTGGATATTGAGGTTATCCCATATAACATGTATCTTCTTTTCCTCGCAATACGCTCTGGCTACTTCCTCCATAAAAGCCAACAGATCTTCCGCTGTCCGGGTATCGTTACATTGTGCAAGAACTTTACCGGTTTTGATATCAAATGCAGCTATTAAAGCCTGTGTGCCGTGCCGTACATACTCATATTCGTATCTTCCTGTATGCCCGGGTTTGGGCATTACGGTCTCCACGATTCTTTCTGTTGCCTGCATTCCCGTTTTTTCATCTATACAAAGCACTACAGCATCTTTAGGTGGATTCACATACAAGGATACAATGTTGTTGACCTTTTCTTTGAATTTTGGATCCTTACTATGAAGCCACATCCTGAATTTATGAGGCTTTAATTCATTCATATTGAGTGTTCGCGCAACACTCGAACGGCTCATTTCAATATTTTTTATGCTTTTATTGACCGCATCTGTAAGTATATCCAAATTCCACTGGTTATGCGTGTCGTATCCATAGTTTTTTGGTTTATCACATGCAATTGCGATAACCTCACATCTTTGAACGATTGAAAACTTTCCAGGAGCACCGCTGCGTGGTAAATCCTTTAGTGCATCAAAGCCTCCGACAGTATATCTGTCCCGCCATTTACGAACGGTTTTGATATCAACACCTAACTCTTTTGCCACCTCTTTCTCACTTTGACCGCCCGCCAGCATCAGGATGATTGATGACCGTAAAACCAGCCTTTGTTCTGATTTTTGACCGTTTACAACCTTTATCAGTTGCTCCTTTTCTTCTTCTGTTAATCTGATTGTTTTCTTTATCTTTGGCATGCCACCATTTTAGCAGCATTTTATCAAATTTGCCTTGGTATTTCTAGGTTTTTGTTCACTTTTATGTCATTATTATACTTTCCCTTTTAGGGAACGAATTTGTGAGACAATGTACTAGATTATTCTTTCAACCATGTATTTCGGTTTGGCAAAAATCATCCTTCCTGCTGCAGTCTGCAGCACGCTGGTAACTGTCACACTCACATTTTCACCTATATGTCTTCTTCCTCCATCGATAACAATCATTGTTCCATCGTCCAGATAGCCTATTCCCTGTCCGTTCTCCTTGCCATCCTTTATTACCTGCACCGTCATATCTTCTCCCGGAAGGGCAATAGGTTTTACTGCATTGGCAAGTTCATTTACATTTAGCACCGGTACTCCTTGCAGACTTGCCACTTTGTTAAGATTGTAGTCAACGGTAACAACTTTTCCGCCAAGCTTCTCAGCAGCTTTTAAGAGGGCGCTGTCAACTTCTGAATTAGGAGAAATTTCAATGGTTTCAATTCTTACGGGACAGTCCAGTTCCTTTTGCAGTGTGCTCAGTACATCAAGCCCGCGCCTTCCCCTGTTTCTTTTAATCGAATCCGCCGAATCTGCAATATGTCTCAGTTCTTCCAGGACAAAACTTGGTATAATTATTTCGCCTTCAATAAAACCGCTTCTATATATATCCACTATCCTGCCGTCAATTATTGCACTTGTGTCCAGGATTTTAGGCCCATAGGCATTCTTGCCGTTTTTGGATATTGTATTCTTCCTCTTAAAATGTTCAAAAGGAGATTCATCCTTTTTATTGGCTGCAATGGCAAGTCCAATGCATCCAAAAAGAATATTAATCAGAATAGAAATTGGGACACCTATAATATTTAATTTTGTAACAGGAATTATTACAAGATTTGCTACAATAAGCCCGACTATCAGTCCTACAGAGTCTATCAGCAGCTCATAAAGAGTCATCTTTTGGATATACGCTTCTATTTTATTCAATGTATCGAGTACTATCTCTATTATTTTATTCCCTGTAGTATAAAACAAAAACGCTGCTAACAGAGAAACAATTAAGTAAATTATAATCTGGAATTCCGGAATCACATTAGCAAATTGAGTAATTACAATAGTTCTGGTCAGGGTATAGCCTGTAATTGCTCCCACTAAAGCAAATGAGATTTTAATAACGCTGTTTAACACGGCTTTTTACTCCCCCATAACAATATTTTTCTAATCGGCAAAGTAATTATCTATAATATTTTCAATTTCATCCTTGTCCATGCCTTTAGCCAGTACAAGCTCGCTAATGAGAATCTGTTTGGCGTTATTAAGCATTTTTCTCTCGCCGGTGGAAAGTCCCTTTTCCTTATCTCTTATCATTAGCATCCTCACTACATCTGCCACCTCAAAAATATCACCACTCTTTATTCTTGACATGTTTTCCCTGTAACGTTTATTCCAATTGTTCACCTGACTCGTATCTTCATTTTTGAGAATACTGATTACCTTGTCTACATCCTTGCTGTCAATTACCTCTCTTATTCCTATATCATCGACACTCTTTATAGGAATCATAACTTTCATATCTCCGTAAGGTATTCTTACCACATAATAATTCTGCTTTTGACCGAGTATTTCCTTCTCTTCTATCGATTCAATAACACCTGCTCCGTGCATCGGATATACAATTTTATCTCCTACGTTAAACATAATTTTTCCTCCATCACTAACAAAAATATACACGTCTACGCAGCGAAGAACCCTTGTCCTTGCTTGGAAAACTCCGCAGGCTAAAAAAACAGACGTTAAAACGTATTTTGATAAATCCATGGCGGAGATTAATGCAACGAAGCAGTTCAGTATATTGTGGTATAAACCTAATACCTAAATAAATAACCTGCTTTAACAAGAGTATAATTATCAAAATTATAACTGATTTATATATTATACTACAAATATCAATTTGTGTCAAAAAGGTTTATTTTATCAGACAGTGTCAAGTTGTTGTGGAGTTTTTTTCTGGACAACTCCCCTGGTATCAACTGACCATACTATGCTGCCGGCCATAAGCCCGGATCAATACCTGTGTCCCTTTGTTAATTGCCGGGTTGTAT
>DUMB01000098.1 GCA_012840085.1 Clostridiaceae bacterium | reverse complement strand
GGACGGTTCCATGGCTTAAGCCATGGAACCGTCCCCTGTCACACCCCCCTGTTACACCTCGTCCTTGCATGTTTCAATAAGTTCATCTCTGATTCTATTGAGGAGTTTCTCTATATCTTTTCCGCTAACTGTATATTTATAATAACCGGCAGCCAATGTCAAAACAGAGTTATAGGAACATGCCATAAGCAACAGTCCTGGTGCCCTCACAACCGGCGGTAAAATATAAGCATCATTCACAGTTTTATCGCCAAAGCTTATTAAAGACTCTGAAATATAGCCCAGATTCGATAAAGATGGCACACACTTATCACCATAATACAGAGGACAAAAGTATGCTGATCTTCTGGATTCTGGTGAAACCTGGTAGTAAGAAAGTGCATCATGGAAACTTATTTTTTCAAGGCGTTCCAGTCCAATAGCGCTTTGCAAACCCGGATACCCCTCTTTTATTTTCTTCATCATATTGGAAACTCTTTGCAAGGTTCCATCAAATGGTTCATCTATTAGCATAGTGAGCCTTGTTTTTTCCGAACCTGAAAAATTTCTTATTGCCTGGGTTTTATGATCAGGAAGATAACGGCGTAAGTCAACTGTAATCGTTATTTCCATAGGTAAACCGTATATAGGCTGCCCCATATCAAGCATAGCTCTATAATAAGCCGTAAGAATTAAATCATTAACAGTAGCATTTTTACTTCTGGCATACCTGTGGATTTTCTCGAGATATCCATGAGGAAGCCTTTTAACTACCATGCATGCAGTATTAGATCCGCCTTCCTGCCAAGGAAATGGCCACATAGGTACTGAAATATCCGATCCCGGTATGAATAATAAGTCTGGATCTGTTATACCCAATTCTGCGAATAATCTGTCCTGATCTTTTCTCCCACCTATTCTGGGTTCCAGTATGAGATTGTCATCCTCTTTATCAATTTTGGAATAAATTTCTGCCAGAAGCCGGATATACTCCAGTGTGCCACCCCCATCACAGCAAGCATGATTTATCTTAATACCTATAACATCATATTGCTCCGAGCGTATAAGTTTTACTTTTACCATTGGATCATTATCCAGGTCCAAAGGGCTTTGAATAAAAGCTTCAATGGCTTGGTCAATGTCGTCAGTCTCTTCCATTGAGCAAAAGTTGATTACACCCATATTCTCCATGGGTTTCCAATAAGGCGGATCATCTTCAACAAACCGGCATTTGAAAATAGGTTCTGCATCAACTGACAACCTTACAGCTTTTTTTAGTTTTTCAAAGTCCAAATTCCCATTGAGTTTTAATATAGCTTGAATTTGTAAGTTTGACATGTTATAACGTGCAACATAATTGAAAACATCATGCCCGTTAGCCGGGAAAGTGTTTTCTTTGTCTTTTGTACGCCGGCAATATTGATTATATGCATTAACAAATTTTTCTAACGATTTAGTGCTGTATTTAAAATAGTTAGCTGCATCTTCAAATAACTTATTATAAAAACTCATATTGTATTTATACATATCTTCAAGAACCCTGTTCTCTTTAAGATATTCCTGCAAACCCTCAAAAAAAGCTTGATAATCATCACCAGGTTTAAATATGTTTTTCATGTTCATTCGCTCCATATCAGCCAGAATTATTGTTTAACTGTCATATCAACTTTTAACTGCATGTTGCGGTTATCGTAAACAAATCACTAAAGCCGCAAAAAGTTGAATCCCAAAGGCTGCAACAAATTGTTTTGGTTCTTTTTGACCTGATGCAAATATAATAAACAATTTAAATTCACATCAGGGCTGCAATACTATAATACTAAGTTAATCAGTTATGTGTTACATTAATAAGCTATATTCAAATTAAATAGGATAATGTAACAGACTGCTATGTGTGCTTTATATCAATAAAGAGTATTTTATGTCTCAATAAAGAATGCTGTATAATAAAGAATATTGTATATCAGTAAGGAATAATTTATATGTCAATTATAGAAGGTCATTTTATATTTAATTAAGCTGTTCCAGACGTTTATCGATTATATCTAACAGCCAGTCTCTCTCCCCATGTATCTTGTCACTGAGCTTGGCAGCAGCTACAGGAAGCGTCCATGCATCAATATCTTCAAATTTGACCTCGGCAAGTTTCATATATTCATTTAAATAAGTCCAATAAGTAAGAAATTTAGGATAATATGACAGCATGACTAATATATCAGGAAAGCCATAAGGCCTGGCCGGTGAAAGGATGATCATACATGTCCTTGCTACATCCCCCAGTGGGTTTCCCTTATAAGCATTACCCCAGTCAATGGGCACCAATTTATTGCCTGAAACTATAATATTATTTAAATAGAGATCGCCATGACAAATACTTTCACCATCCGGCAAACTTTCCAAATAGTCCAGTATTCTTTTTGTCCTGTAGCCAAGAACATGGGAAGAGACCCTTATTGTATATGTGAACCTGTCCTTCTGTGATGGTAGTCCTTTTGCTGTATATTTATGTATATTGTAATGCAAATCCGCTATCTGTTTTATATAATAATATATTTTCCAGGGTTCTGTTATGAGACTCTCAATTACGGATTTACCATATATCCTCTGGAATATTATGCCTTTACGGCCATCAACTTCAACCGTACCATAAACCGCCGGTGAAATGACTCCCGATTCATGAACTATTTGTCCAATTTTTGCCTCGTTGTTTACCCAGTTATCGTTACTGAACTTTTCAAAAAACAATTTTAAAATTTTATCATGTCCCCATTCATATACTTCAGCAGTCACACCACTGCCCAACAATCTTCCTTTTTTCATAGGTTACTCCTTCAAACAACAATTTAAGCATTTTGACCCGCTTTCTAAAGCTGTACCGGATTCTATCCCTTTTATTGCTTTACTTCTGCTCAAACGCCTTAAGTGACGCATATATTTGAGGTGCCGCCTTTTCTATATTGAGTGGTTTAATATTTTTGTCTGTCCAGGCATGTATGGTTTTTCCCACTGCTAAGGTCCTACCGTTTGCCTTGTTCAGTATTCTGTATTCAAACACTACTTTTACGCAGGATATAGACGTTATTTTTGTAATTACTGCGACTTCATCGCCATATTTGGCGGGGCTTTTAAACTTGCACTCAATTTCGGAAATCGGAAGATAGAATCCAAGACGATTTATTTCTGAATGAGGGATACCTGCTTTTCGCAGGTAATCCCTTCTTCCGATTTCAAACCACTTAAGATAATCAGAATGGTGCACAATAAGCATTTTATCAATTTCAGAACGTCTCACTTTAAAAGATGTTATGGCTGTCATTTTATACCTCATCAACTATATTTCATCTACATTCTCTTATTAGTTCATATTTTATTTTATTAAGCAGCCCGTCCATGTATCTCTTGCCGACTGAGTTTCTGCTGTAGCCTACCGACAACGTCAATATGCCGTTATAGATACCGGCTAGAAGAAGAAGGCCAGGTGCACGTATTACCGGAGGTACAACATATGCATCTGTAACAGCATTACTGCCAAACCTTATTAAGGAATTTGAAATATAACCTATGTCTGAAAGCCCTGGAAAACACACGTTGCCGATATAATTAGAGCTTTGTGATGCAATGTCGGAAGTCTGGGACATATGCTCAAAGTAATTGTTGAAATATGTGAAATACGAATTTTCAGTATTCTCTTCACCTGTAATACAGCTTTCGCCCGGATGCCTGTTTTTCATTTTTTCTGTTGCCTTCATTACCCTTGATAAAGTGTCTTCAAAGGATTCATTCATTACTCTGGGTATTCTTGTTATGAATCCCCCGGTTAAATTTCTTACAGCATGGCTCTTTTTTGCGGGAAGAAAATTTCGTAAATCAACGGTTGAAACAATATCCATCGGAACACCATATCTGGGCATGGATGTTCTAAACATCACCCTGTAAAAAGCTGTAAGAATTAAGTCATTTAGCGTAGCCCCTTTTAACTTTCCATATTGGCATATTGAATCCAAACTTTCCTTGGGAAACCTGCATACTGAATAAAGTACTGAATCTCCTCCTCTTTGTATCCACGGGAACGACCACATAACCTTTCTTGTATCCTGCACCGGATTCCACCTTAAATCCGGCAATGTTACAAGCAATTCTTTAAACAGCTTACCCTGATCATAACTAACGTCTTCTCCTGAAGCAGGCATAAAGGTGCAAGTTCTCTTATCAAGCTGTGAGTATATTTTCGCCAGCTGCTGTATATACTCCTTGATTCCTGTCCCATCGCAGCATATTTGATTAACCTTCACAGCTAATATGTCATTTTCCTTTGAACGTATTACTTTAACTTTTACCATTGGATCATTATCCATATCCAAAGGGCTTTGCAAGAAAATCTTAACAGCCTCATCGGCATAGTCAGTCTCCTCCATGGAGCAAAAAGCAATTTCATCGATATTGTCCAGGGGTTTCCAATACGGCGGATCATCTTCTACGAAACGGCATCCGAAAACAGGTATTGCATCCACGGACAGTCTAACCGCTTTTTTCAGTTTGTCGAAATCCAGCCTGCCATCAAGTTTCATTACAGCTTGAATCTGTGCATTTCTCATGTTATGCCTTGTAAGATAGTTGAATATATCGTGCCCGTTAGCAGGTAAAATAACTTTGACTTTATTTTTATTGCATTTATTGTGATGGGAAGATGTTTTTTTGCAAGTTTTTTTACAACAGGAAGGTTTATTTAAATTAGCAGCTTTCTCATATGCTTTATAGCAATTTCTATAGTAGTTAAACATGCTATGTGACATGTTCTCATAGAATTTATTTAAAGCATTCATATTGTTTTTATAAAACTCAGTATCAAAAGGGTTGATTCCTTTGCATCCTTTAAACTTGCTTTTGCAAGGAACTTTTTTCTCCCTGTCACCGGAATTGAAATCTGCTTTCATAACAATTCGCTCCATATATCCAGTTTATTAGCCACAGCTATTGGTAGCATAAAGTAAACATAAATAAAACAGCCGCAGCTTGTGGCTAATATTATTATATGAATTGCGAACACAAATGTTACATAATACAGGTTTCCATAAAAATTATCATAAAAATAACATGGTATAATCCTGCCTGACTGATTTTGCCGGCTTATGCTGCAAACACCACCTTCCAAGCAGATTATACAATCAATTATAATTAATTACATATTGGCTCACAGTGTTCTATATATTATCACAAAATGTCAGTATATCATTAAAAGGTATCAACATATCATCACAAAATATCAATGCTGTCTCCCGCTTTTACCGTGCCGCCTTTGATTACCCGGGCAAAAATTCCTTCCCTGGGCATTACGCACTCACCCACTTGGTGGTATATGGCACATTTCTGATAACATTCCTTCCCTATTTGTGTAACCTCAAGCAAAGCATCTCCTATTTTAAGCCGGGTACCAACCTTAAGTGAGTACAGCTCAATTCCTTCTGTTGTGATGTTCTCTGCAAATTTCCCGGTGCAGAGACCCTTAATACCCAATGCTTTCATCTTGTCTATGCTTTCCTGTCCAAGAAGACTTACCTGTCTGTGCCAGTTTCCCGCATGGGCGTCTCCCTTAAAACCAAAATTCTCAATAAGCTCACCGACTTCAATGGTTTTCTTCGGTACTCCTTTTCTTTCACTAATATTTACTGCCACCACTCGTGCCATGTTATCCATCCTCTCCCCTTGTTCTTTTAAAGTCCCCGCTCTTTCCGCCGGTTTTCCACACCAGCATCACATCGCCTATCACCATGGTTTTGTCCAATGACTTACACATGTCATATACAGTCAGCGCTGCAACCGAAACTGCTGTCAGTGCTTCCATCTCAACACCTGTCTTCCAGATACACCGGACTGAGGCGGCAATTTTTATACAGTTTTCCTTCAAATCCGGCACCAGGTCCACCTTGACGGAATCCAGCGGTATGTTGTGACACATTGGTATCAGTTCACTGGTACGCTTTGCTGCCATTACTCCTGCAATCCTTGCTGCAGCCAGTACATCACCTTTTGGCATGCTGCCGTCCATAACCGCCCTGAGGGTATCAGCCTTCATGTATATTCTGCCTTCAGCTTTTGCCTCCCTTACAGTGGCCGTCTTTTTGGAGACATCCACCATCCTGGCGTTACCTTTATTATCCAAATGTGAAAACTCCATATTATCCTCCTATCATATTCATGCTCCTGATAGAGTTGAAATTATTTTCAAAATTATGTCCCCTGGGTTTTTCAAATATTGCCTTTTTTAATGTGTCGACAAGATTATTCGGCCTTTCCCTCAATACATCCAGTATGCTTATTTCGCCGTTGCTCCCGAGGCACGGCCTGATCTTTCCATCACATGTCAGCCGGATTCTGTTGCAGTTCCTGCAGAATTTATGGCTCATAGGGCTGATAAAACCAACTCTTCCCTTAAAACCGCTGATACGGTAATAACGCGCCGGCTGGCCAATGTCCTCCACAGCACACGGGACAAGCCATGGCCTTCTTTCTATAATAGAGTCATTGTATACAATTTTATCTGTATTATCCTCACCGAACCTGCCTATAGGCATCAATTCAATAAATCTCACATCCAGGGGCAAATTCTCCGTCAGTGCAATGAAGTCGTCCACCTCATCATCATTTACACCCTTGATAAGTACAGTATTCAGTCTTACAGGGTTCAAGCCCTCTTCAAGAGAAGCTTTTATGCCCCTTAAAACTTTTTCAATATTTCCTCCTCCGGTCAAATAAGCAAACCTTTCTTTTTTGAGTGAATCAATACTTATGTTCAGCCTCATAAGTCCGGATTTTTTCAACTTCCGGGCAGCCTTTTCAAGACACATTCCATTTGTAGTCATTGATATGTCGGCAATACCCGGTATGTTTGAAATATTTCTGAGTATTGTATATATATCCTCACGCAGCAGAGGTTCTCCTCCTGTTATTCTGACTTTCTTAATGCCAAGCCCCGCCAGCGCCTTGATGACTATCCCCATTTCTTCCGCGCTCAGCATTCTGCCGCATTTTATATTCTCCGCTCCGTCATTGTCAGGCATGCAATATATACATTTGAGATTGCAGCTTTGCGTAACCGAAAGTCTCAGGTATTCAATTTCTCTTCCGTATATATCTTTCATGATATTTCTCCCTTCACTTGCTTACAACACCGTAATGCTGCCGGCATTGTCGGTATTGTATCCCCCCATGGCCTGAAGCGTATTCCGGAACTCATCTGATTTAAGAATCTCAATAAAATGCTTTACCAATTTCATATCCATATACTTTTCCGGCAATATAAAATCATATTGCTCCTCACATACAGGTATAAAATCAAGGCCATATATTTTCGCAGCAGAATATATGCCCATACCGGCATCAGCACTATCCGAGGCCACAAGAGCGGCAACCGACATATGAGTAAACTCCTCTCTGTCATATCCATATATATCCGAGGCATTTATTCCATGCTTTCTGAGCAGGAAATCCAACAGTATTCTTGTCCCTGCACCTTTCTGCCGGTTTACATACTTAAGCTCCGGCCTGGCCAAATCACTTATGCCTTTTATTCCCATAGGATTGCCCGGCTTGACCATCAGCCCCTGAATCCTTTTTACACAGTTTATCAGTATTATCTTTCTATCGGGGAAATACTTTCTTATATAGCTTATATTGTACTCACCGGTTTCCTCATCCAGCAGGTGTATCCCTGCCATGTGAGCCTCTGACCTTTTTACCGCCATTATCCCACCCATGCTTCCCACATGGGATGATGAGATGTATTCCCCCCTCCATGTCCTTTGCATGATATCCGACATAACATCCAAAAGCGGGTCATGGCTTCCTGTGACCACAAGGGTATTTTTTATCTCGTCTTCACGTTTCAGTAATTGTACATTAACTGTCTGCCCGCCTTCAAAGCCTTCAGAATTCATTGGAATGTGCAGAAGTCCGTCAGCCTTTACAAATGAAGTGACTACACCGGCACCACGATTTAGCGGAACAGCTACGATTCTGTCGTCTACAGATCCAAGTTTTACCCTGACGAACTCTTCATACTTCAGGGAGGATACAACCCGTTTGGATAAGACCGCTTTTACAGTTTGGCCTTCCGGCATACTGTAGTGGTTATAGTATTCGATCAAAGGTTTTACCAGCTTTTCCAGTACAATAATACCGGAAACCGGGTATCCTGGTACGCCAATGACGGGCTTGTCTTTTATCAGGCCTAATACTGTAGGTTTTCCCGGCCTTATTGCTATACCATGCACCAGCAGTGTCCCCAGCTCACTTATGGCCCTGGCGGTGTAGTCATCCCTCCCGGCTGAAGAACCTGCATTGATGAGAACTATATCACATTCTGATGCTGCTTTTAGCAAGGCTCCCTTAATCAGTTCTATATTGTCAGGTACAATATCATAAACTTTTGATACGGCATTCCATTTACTTAGCATGGAAGAAAAAATTGATGAATTGAATTCCATAATTTTTCCTTCCTCCGGCGTTCCTCCGGGAGGCACTATTTCATCACCGGTAGGAATTATTCCTGCCAGCGGCCTTTTCCACACCCAAACCTCCTGTATTCCTCCTGCAAGCATTGCGCCAATGGTTGCAGGCTCAATCACTGTATTGGAGGGTAGTATCATGTCACCGGCACAAATATCCTCACCTATCTGCCGCACATGCTGCCAGGGAACCGCTGATTTAAGCAGCTTTACAGTCCCGTCCCCAAGATTTATCACATCTTCTATCATCACAACGGCATCAAAACCGGAAGGCAGCGGGTCTCCTGTATCCACCATCTTATAGTCCTTCCCTTCCTGAAGCACTACAGGTGTTGTATCGGTAGCTCCGAAAGTGCTCCTTGCGCAAACAGCTATCCCATCCATGGCACTGGCATTGTAATGAGGCGAAGAAATGCGGGCATAAACAGCCTCTGACGTAACACGCCCACAGGCTTCCCTTACGGGAATCTTTTCAGCCTGTTGTCCGGCCCCGATTTCTATAGCAGCATTGAGCAAAATATTCAGCGCCTTTTCAAGTTCTATATTATTTAGGTATGAATAATTCATAATTTCCACTCCCGCTAAAAAAGGATTACCTCTGTCTCTTGTCCGGCAGTCAGGCCTTCTGAATTCCTGCATATTCTCACATATCCGTCTGCTAAACTTAAGAGCGATATAAGTCCCGATTTACTGAAAACTGGCCATGCCAGAAAACCTTCGCTTCTCTTTTCGAGCTTAACAGGCAGGAACTCTTCCCTGCCCTCATTTGACGGGTAGTTAACCGCCATTTTTGCCTTCACATATCTAACTTCGCTTTTTTCCGTACCATTCATTACTTCCATCAAATGAAGTACAAATATATTAAATATAAAAAATACTGCTCCCGGATGCCCCGGTAGTCCTATAAGTGCCTTATTCCCCACTTTTCCTATAATCGTCGGCTTGCCAGGCTTTGCTGCAATGCCATGCACCAGCACCCCCGGTTCACCGAAAGAGTCTATAACCTTGCAGGTTTCATCCCTGGCTCCAACCGAACTTCCACCGGAAATCAGTCCTATATCACACTCATTCAACATTCTTTCTACTGCCTGTCTTATTTCTTCATAACTGTCCCGAATCACTCCGTAGAATACCGGCTCAGCCCCGTAACTCAAAAGGGCCGAGTACAGAAAATATGAGTTTACATCCCTGACCTTTGCACCTGAAAGCTTTTCTGTAATGTCCACAATTTCATCCCCGGTGGACACAATTCCCACTTTAAGTTTCTTTTTAACGCAAATATGCTGTTTTCCCATTGCCGCCAGCAATCCGATATCCTGAGGTCTCAACCGGCGGTTTGCCTTTATAACAACAGAACCTGACCGGACATCGTCTCCCCTGAATATCACTCCGTTGCCTGGCGCCACAGCTTTATTAATGTATATAAAGCCATCATCATAATTGTCCGTGTACTCCAGCATTACAACTGCATTTGAGTTGGGAGGCAGTTCTCCTCCTGTAGGTATGATTGCCGCTTGTCCTCTTTCAAGTCTGAATAGCGGCTTTTCTCCCATCAATACTTCCCCGGCCAGTTCAAGCTGTGCCGGAAGCGAATCAGAAGCTCCGAAAGTGTCTGCAGCAATAACAGCGTATCCATCAACAGTGGAGCGGTCAAATCCGGGAATATCCTCATCGGCAATGATATCCTCAGCAGTAATCCTTCCCACCGCCTCCCGGATGTTAACAAACTCTGTCCCGATTGAAAAATCCCCGAATGAACTGTCGATAATTTTCATAACCTCATCTACACTTTTCACATCAAGCATAACCGCTATATCCTCCAATACTCCAATAGTTTTATCCGCCGGTTTTCTTATATTCGCCAATTTTCCAGGAATTGTCTGGTTTCCTCCCTGCAGGGCGAAGAGAAAACACTTTCGGGCGAGCCCCGTTCAATAATACAACCGTTCCACATAATCACCACTTCATCGGCAATTCTTGCTGCCTGTGAAGGATTGTGAGTTGAAATCACCACAGTAGCATTGTGATTTTTGTTAAATTTTTTAATAAAATCCTCTACCTGCCTCATGCTGTATATATCGACTGAAGCCGTTGGCTCATCCAGTAACACAAGTCGCCTTTTGCGTACAAGTGTCCTGGCAATGGCTACCTTTTGAGCCTCCCCTCCTGATAAGGTAGAAGCCCTTACGTTAGCATACTTTTCCATTCCAATTTCTCTAAGGGCATCCATGGCAAGCTTTTGGTCATCAGTACTCTTGCCACCGGTTCCAAGAAGCACGTTTTCCAGCACAGAAAAATCGAACAGATATGAATTTTGCAATAAAAAAGCTACTTCACCTGAAGGAGCTTCGAATTCAGAACCATAACTTATTTTTCCATTATCCGGCTTTTCCAGCCCGCTTATAAGGCGCAGCAAAGTAGTCTTCCCTGAACCGTTAGGGCCTAATATCCCGTAAATCCTGCCTTCGGCCAGTTCGAGCTTCCCGATATCCAATGTGAACCTATTACTATAAGATTTTTTTATGTTTTCAATAATAACCTTCATTTGCCCTCCTGTAAACGGTAAAGTATGCTGTTAATTATAAAAGAGAGGCTTATAAGTACGATTCCAATTGCAAGCGCCTGATCATAATTGCCTCTTCTTGTTTCCAGCATAATTGTCGTGGTCATGACACGAGTATGATATTGAATATTTCCTCCTACCAGTGTTACCGCTCCAACCTCTGATATGGCTCGCCCGTAACCGGTAAGAATAGCTGAAAATATCGGGTATCTGCATTCATGCAACAAAAGTCTGAAGGTCTGTCTCTTTCCTAGTCCAAGGCCTTTGCAGTTTTCCTTCACCACTTTGCTTTTCAGACGCACAGCGGCAATCGAAAGGCCTGTAATTATCGGGATAATGATGATTACCTGCGCGATTACCATAGCTGTCGGAGTGAAAATAAGGCCTAAACTGCCTAAAGGCCCATTCCGGGACAGAAAAATATAGACAACCAATCCGGCCACAACCGGCGGAAGTCCCATAAATGCATGGATAAATCTTACAAGAAGCCTTTTACCATAAAAATCATAGCTTCCGATTAAAATACCGGCAGGTACCGCTATTACAGAAGCAATAGCGGTACTTGACACGGTCACGGTCAGTGTAAGCCAAATAATACCATAAACCCCGGCATCAAAGGAAAATATAAGATTGAATGCCTCACGAAAACTATTCACAATCTCGTTCAATTTATCTACCCCTCATAATTAACTGTGAACAGGTTTGCACCATATTCCTTGATGCCATACTCACTAATCATTTTTAAAGCTTTCTCAGAGGTCATCCACTTGATGAATTTTTCAGCTCCTTTACTGTTTATCCCTTCGTGTTTTTCCGGATTTACCTGTATTATGGTGTACTGGTTCTTTAGATTTTCAGCACTCTCCAGTAATATTTCAAGACCCAGCTTGTCCTTCAGGGACAGGTAAGTAGCTTTGTCAGTCAGGGTATATGCCTGCTTTTCCTCTGCCATTAGTAAAACGTCAGCCATTCCTTTTCCTGCAGAAATATACCAATCGCCTGCCGGCTCAACGCCCGCTTCTTTCCATAGCGAATTCTCTTTCTTGTGTGTACCGGAATCATCCCCTCTCGAAACAAACGGTGCCTCGTTTTCCGCTATCTGTTTCAATGCAAGGGCAGCATTTTTTTCTTCAAGCCCGGCTATCTTTGCCGGATCGTCTGAAGGTCCAACGATAACAAAATAATTGTACATCAATTCTATCCTCTCTACACCATGACCTTCAGCGACAAATGCTTCCTCGGATTTTTTGTCATGCACCAGCAAAACATCGGCATTGCCGTCTTGAGCTGTTTTAATGGCCTGTCCTGTACCCTGGGCAACGATTTTTAATTCTAAACCTGTATCCTTTTCAAGAGTCGGCTGCAGGTAGCTTAACAGCCCTGAGTCATATACGCTGGTAGTAGTTGCCAGAGTAAGAGTTTTGTTTTCCTGTTCACTTTTGCAGGCTGTAAAAGAAAACACCATAATCACTGTAAGAAGTGTTACAAGCACAACGCTTATTTTTGAATTGTTGAAAAAAGCATGTGTATTTTTACGCTTTAACATAATCAATTCTCTCCTTTCCAAAATGGGAGGCAGTTCCATTTCTGGAACTACCCTAACGGCCTGGAATTCATAACAGCATGTAACATATGTGAATGCATGTAAATTGCATGGGACCGGTCCTACATGCTGCGTTAGAGCCTCCAGGCTCGGAGTTGAACTATATTTTTCATATATAAACAGCAGTGAACTGCCATAAACAACAGTCGTAAAACCGTTGAAATCCGGCAAGTTTTCTTGCTGTAGTTTTTGCGATCCCCCGTTTTAAATCTTCCGGGACTGTGTTACAATATTCCGGTAGCATTAACTGCCGTTTGCGAAGGAAACTATTGGCAGGCGCAGCCGCAATATGGTAATTAATATAACAGGAGGACACAATATTGATGAAAGTAGGAATATTAACCGCAAGCGATAAAGGTTCCCGCGGAGAGAGAACCGATGAAACCGTAAAAGTGATTTCGGATATAATTCATCAAGCCGGCGGTGAAATCACGGATTATGTGATAGTACCCGATGAACGCAGCTTGATATCAGCAAATCTGATAAGGATGTCCGACGAGCTTAAACTCGATCTCATACTTACCACGGGAGGAACCGGCTTTTCTCCAAGAGATGTTACTCCTGAGGCAACTCTGGATGTTATAGAAAGGCAGGTTCCCGGAATACCGGAAGCTATGCGCTTAAAGAGCCTTGCAATTACGCCCAGGGCTATGCTTTCAAGGGCTATGGCCGGAATAAGAGGTAAAACCCTTATTATCAACCTGCCGGGAAGTCCAAAAGGAGCAGCCGAGTGTCTTGGTGTTATCCTGCCGGTTCTCGGCCATGCCCTGGAAATCCTCAGAGGTGACGCAGGGGATTGCGCACGCTAAAACCTGCTAAAATTCCGCAACCGCCACTTGAAAGTTTGATTTGTTGCTTACTGCCTGTATGACCTGCAGGCAAAGTACTATTGCTATTAAGGAACGTACTATTGCTCTACAGGTCTGAAAAGCCAGTAAGCAGGATAACCCGAAAATCATCAACCTCCGACTATTATTGGGTAAACCCTGATAATATCATTTTCTTTCAAGACATAATCGGAGTCAACCTTTTGTCCATTTACTGTAATAAATCCGATTTCCTCCTCAGGCACACCTGCTGACAGAACTACTTCAGCAGCTGTTTTATCTCCACTGATATTTATTTCAAGGTTTGTCTGCTCCGATGTGAACCTTTTTAGAAAAGATCCCACTTCCAAATATACTTTCATTCAATCACTCCTGTCAATGCTCAGGCATCTTCCTTCGCCATCATTTCCTCAACCTTTTTATTGTACATATCCAGAAGTTCATAAGCTACTTTTTCATCAAGCTGTCCTGACATACTTGGGGTCTCAAATAGTCTCTTTGGAAATCTTACATTCTTACCGTCATAGCCCATCATCTTCTTAATGCGCAGCTTGGTTTTGTAAATTCTCTCACCAATAGCATCCAAATCCTCATTGGTTAAATTATAGTCAATAGAGTTAAGGGCTGCAAGTATAGTCTCCCGGTCATATACCTTTCTGGCAAACAGGCATATTATCAAGGAGTTCAGCATACACCTTTCCTTTTCCTCTTTAAATAATTTCTCTACCAGTTTCTCCTTGTCAAATTCTTTCATTGACTGGTCTATTGAATAACCACCATTGCAGAGATGGGAATGCCTTGCTCCGACAGTTGGTCCAATAACAGAGCCGTAGCCTGTATGGTATCCCGGCATTTCATTTTTACCAAAGGTCATGGCAAATTCCTTGCCCCCATATATTTCGGAAGCCTTTTCTGCTCCTTGTGCAAGTATAGAGTAAAATTCATTCTTCTTGTATGCAATGTATTCAATTGCAGTTATATAAGCCTGGGTATTTCCAAAAGCAAGGGGCACCAATGTCTGTTCCAGTGTAATAAGGTTTTTAGCCAAAGCCTCTGTAGCCCATCCCAGAACTACTCCTGTAGACATAGCATCCAGGCCGAGTTTCTCTACTACCTCTATGAGCTGCAGAACTTCGTCCGAAGATTTTATGCCCAGGAAACTTCCCAATGCAAAAAGCAGCTCATAGTCATAACTTACACTGACAGCTTCATATTCATGTCCCTTATCAAATTCCCGTCTGAATTGGCCAATATGTATACATCCGACCGGGCAGCCGGTGCAGGCCATTTTTCTTACCAGATTCTTATGAGCGAAAGTTTCGCCGGAAATCTTGTCTCCATGTTCAAAAACATTTTGTCTGAGATTTTTGGTAGGCAGTCCCCCGGCAGCATTGAGAGGCTCAATATTAACTGGGGTACCTGCATCATGATACTTAGACATAATCGATGTATCTGTAACCTTGTTGTATATCTCCTGATATACCTTGAAGTAGTCCTTAAAGTTCTTTATAGGCAGATCCCTGTCTCCGACAATGGAAATGGCCTTTAGTTTCTTACTTCCAAGTACAGCCCCAAGACCCAGCCGTCCAAAATGCCTGTAGGTATCAACACATACGCATGCATAGCTTACAAGATTTTCACCCGCAGGACCAATTCTGATAATACTCCTTTTTCCTCCTCCGGGTTCCCTTTCTCTCACAACTCTTCCAACCTCGTCGCAGGATAACCCCCAAAATGCTCTTGCATCCTTAAACTCTACATTGTTTCTGCTAATAGTGATATAGGTTGGCTTACTGGAGCTACCGGTAATAACTATGGCATCATAACCGGCCAGGAAAAGGGTCATGGCCATCCTGCCTCCTGCATAACTCTCTCCGAGTTCACCTGTAAGAGGCGACCAGAACATGGCCACTGTCTTTGTTACTACGGGAAAAATGGTGGAAGCTGCCCCAATAGCAAATATAACAGGCTGTTGCGGGTCCATGGGGTCAAGCTCTGGTTTCAGGTTTTCCTCAAGGAGTTTCGATGCAACACCCACTCCACCAAGATAACTGTATAAGTCTTTTCTGTGTTCAATTCGGATTTTCTTCGTAGTTAAATCCAGATACAGAACCCTGATATATTTTTCATAAATCATTGGCCGTTTCCTCCATTTCAAGACACTCATGCGGGCAGAATTTTGCACAGACACCGCAATGCTTGCAAATTATTGGCTTGTTCTCATCCTCGTCAAAATGTACAGCACCAACAATGCATGCACTCTCGCATTTCCTGCATCCTATACACTTTTCCTTTTTAAGAATTACTCCTCCGCCTGGCCTCTTTTCCAGTGCTCCTGAAGGACATGCTTCAGCACATGCTCTTTCATCTTTACAAGCAAGACATACTACGCTTACAAATTTACCCTGGAGCCCTCCGCTGGTTCGAACCTTTATTGCACTTTTCGAAATGGAATGATTCCGATGGTTAACCCCCGCACAGGCAAGCATGCACGTAAAGCATCCTATACACTTGTTCATTCCTTCGGCCTTCAAAACTTTCGGCATGTTTTTCACCTCACATTGTCTATACCTCAAACCTTATAAAAACATCTACGCCTGCAAAACCTATACCACAGGCAGCACTTTCATATAAATGCATACCTTTCCAAGGTGCAGACGTTTATATGGATACTCCTTCGATATACTAAAATATAAGCTCACAGCGTAATGCTATAACTGCATGGATAATAGCATTTTCCTGTGCAATAAATTATTGACATAGTATATATCGTATTGGTATTGTTTGTTAACAAAATAACAAATCTGTTTGTTAATTTTGTAACAAATTCATGTATAATATTATAGTTCTTTTTTTACAAAATGTAAACATCTAGTTGGGATTTCATTATTTATAGAAATGCCCGTTTTATGCGTTATCCTTCATTATTTTTATGTATACTTTTCTGTTTCTAGGACCGTCAAATTCGCAAAAATAAATCCCCTGCCAGATTCCCATTTTCAGCTCCCCGTTTTCAATAATAACAGTGGATGAATTGCCCATTAGTGAAGCCTTTATATGGGCATGGGAATTGCCTTCTATATGTAAGTATCCGTTATTCTCAGGATATGTTTTATTTAATGCTGACAAAATATCTTTTACAACATCAGGGTCGGAGTTTTCATTTATTGTTACTCCCGCTGTGGTATGGGGGACAAAGACTATTGCTATTCCGTCTCTCACTCCGCTTTCCTTTACGGCTTTATTTACAATGCCTGTTATGTTTATAAACTCCTGTGGTTTGCTTGTTTTTATTGAATATTCCATGTGATCACCTCAAGATTACCAGAATTTTTTACCCATTATTTCTTCAGCTTCTTTAAATATCTCTTCTATTATTTCCTTTGAGCTCTGCTCTTTGTGTAGAAGCCCTGCAATCTGTCCTGCCATAAATGAGCCATTATCCAAGTCTCCGTCGATTACAGCCTTTCGTAAGCTTCCTACACCAAGCTCCTCCACTTTTTCAGGATCAGGATTATACCTGTCTATAGCTTCCAACTCCTTTGCAAGCTTATTCTTCAGGACTCTTACAGGATGACCTGTACACCTTCCTGTAACTACAGAATCTGTATCTTTTGCTTTAAGCACCTTATCCTTATAATTTCTATGAATATTACATTCATATGCTGTAAGAAATCTTGTACCAAGCTGTACTCCACAGGCTCCCAACATAAATGCCGCAGCAACACCACGGCCGTCACCTATTCCGCCTGCTGCAACTACAGGTATCTTTACTGCGTCCACCACCTGTGGTACCAACACCATTGTTGTAAGCTCACCTATATGTCCTCCGGCTTCACATCCTTCTGCAATTACTGCATCAGCTCCTACCCTCTCCATTCTCTTTGCAAGTGCTACCGAGGGAATTACCGGTATTACCTTTATACCGCTTTGCTTCCACATATCCATGTATTTCCCCGGATTTCCTGCCCCTGTAGTAACGACCTTGACTCCCTCTTCACATACTAATTTCGCAATTTCCTCTGCATATGGGCTCATAAGCAATATATTAACCCCAAAAGGTTTGTCCGTAAGCTCCTTCGCTTTTCTTATCTCATTTCTTACATAATCGGCAGGTGCATTGCCGCTGGCAATTATTCCAAGCCCACCGCCTTCTGATACTGATGCGGCAAGGGTACTGTCGGCTATCCATGCCATCCCTCCCTGAAAAATAGGATATTTTATTCCAAGCAATTCGCATATTTTATTTGACACAAACAATCCTCCCCACATATTCCAAAAAATTTACCGTCTATCCAAAAGATTATTTTCCATATAATATTTATAAATCAATGCCCTTTAAATTCCCTATTGTTGCTAATATAGTTTATAGTTTACCCAATTCTGGGGGTTTACAACATTAAAATTATATTATTAAAATTTATATTATTTAAATTTATATTAATGAATAAAAATTGTCCAGTTCAAATATCCTGATTTATCTCCTTAATAGTTCCTTCAGAATTAAAATATATAATGCTCGCTGAAATATCCTCATTAATTACTATAATCCCGAAAGAATAATATATGTTCCTTCTCTTATCTGTTGGTGAGCCAGGGTTGAACAGAAGAACACCATCATGAAATTGACAATAAGGTATATGGCTGTGACCAAAGATAATACAATCCATCCTGTCGTTTTCAAAGCATTTTGCCACCCTGCCAATTGTTGTACCTTTGGTCCCATGCCCATGAAATACTCCAAAATTAAACTTTCCAAAAGTTATTATTTTTTTGTTTCCAAACTTCTCTAAAATTTCATCCGGATCTGTGTTTCCTGCAACTGCAGTAACCGGCGCTATTTCTTCTAATTTATATATGACATCCATACTCATTATATCCCCGGCATGGATAATATGCTCAACATCCTCAAAGGTTTTCAAAACTGTGTCTGGCAAGGTTTTAGCTCTCTTAGGTATATGGGTATCCGATATAACGCCAATCTTCATTTCCAATCTCTCCATGAAATCTTTTATTCTTGTTTAATAAATCTATTTTATCCTGTATTATTGTTAAATCTATTTTTCCTACATTAACGAAAAACAATTATAAAACACAATATTTGCCTATAATCAAGCCCTATTTTTAACTGGCTTTGAGTGCTTAGTAAAAATTAATTACTAAATAGGATTGACATTATTCTAAACAAATTGTACAATAATATCAGCGAGGTAAACGATTAACCAAATCAAATTGCACAATTTTATTAAGCTTTATTAATTGATTTGCAAAAATAAAAATTTTATTTGGTCATTTTTTGAAACTTAGTAAAAGTTTTTTACTTAGTATGCTATATTATTGTTTTGTTTTATTTTATGTAATTATGTAAAGGGGCTGCTGTTGTAAGGTATGAATCATCAAGACATGAATGACATTAACAAATTCATACTATTAAAACAAATAGCAACGCAGGGTCCTGTCTCACGCATTGAACTTACAAAGCGAACAGACCTTAGCAAAATGACAGTAACTGCTATTGTAAATGAGTTTATTTCCAAAGGTGTCGTCCGGGAATGTGGGGCATCAACTTCCACAGGAGGACGAAGACCCATACTGTTGGAAATTGTACCAAATTCAATGCTCACCCTGGGAATTTCGATTGGGAGGGATATACTTCAGGCAGGTATTATAAATTTAAGGGGAGAAATTCTTCAGTCTGAAACACTACCAATGGCACCTATCAGGAACAATGAAGCATTACTCAAAAGCATTTTCAGCCTTTGTGATCAACTTATTAAGAACAAGTTAAGCAAAAACATTCATGGCATCGGTGTTTCATCTGTAGGTCCACTATCTGTCGGCACTATTCTTAATCCTCCTGATTTTAACAACCTGCATAACATTCCTGTAACTTCTGAACTTAGCAAACGTTATGGATTACCGGTATATATGCAAAATGACATGCATGTTGCCGCATTGGCAGAAGTCTATTTTGGGAATTTACAGGAGCTCAGCAGTTTTATTTATATAGGAATATCTTCTGGTATAGGTGGAGGCATTATTATAAATAAGAAGCTATATACAGGCATTTCAGGCCTTGCAGGTATAATAGGCCACAGCATTGTTGTTCCAGATGGTATTCAGTGTGAATGCGGGCGAAGAGGCTGTCTTGAGAAGTACAGCAGTACCAGGGCAACAGTTCAGTGGGCAAAAGAAAACGGTGCCCCGGAAAATATAAACTGGTGGGACCTGACTGATGGTGCAGTAAACGGAAATAAATTATACATGCAGGCTATTGACCGGATGACTCAGTACATTGTAACTGCAATAATAAACTTTCAGGCTGCGTTTGACATTGAGTCCTTTGTAATAGGCGGGGATTTGCATATGTGCAAAGATATGGTAGTTGAAAGCATAAGAAGCAAATTAAAAAGCCAGCACACAATATGGGACCAGCAGAATGAAATAACTATAAAACCCTCATCTTTTACAAGCAGCGCCTCATTTATCGGAACAGCAGCATTAGTTATGGAAAATAGTCTTGAACCAATGCCTTAAATCCTGTTTGAAGCAGGAATTTAATATCTTGACTAAAACAAATATGAGAGGATGTGAGAAAAGAGCTATTAATTTAGCAATAAAGTTATTTGCTGCAAAGTTAAAGTATTCTTTTAGAAATGCTTTGAAATTTCTTTGAAAAGGAGAGAAGTAAAATGAAAAAAATTGCAAAAATCCTAGTATTAGTTTTAACTTTATCACTGTTAGTATCCATGGTAGCTTGCGGAAAAACATCCGGCCAAAAAAACGACACTTCAGGCAGTAATGACACTTCAAACGGAGATAAAACCAGTTCTGAAAACGTTACATTGAAAGTTTGGGGAGACCCTGACAATCAGGCAGTGTTGGAAGAGGCATTCAAACTGATCAACCAAGCTTTTGAGAAAAAATATCCTAACATCAAACTTGATTATCAGTTTTCAGGTAGCTTCGACGCATTAAACGTTGCTGTTCAATCCAATTCGCTTCCCGATTTGTTCTGGGTTCAGGGAAATAAATCAACTAAAATGGCTGAAATGGCAAGAAACGGTTATCTGCTCAACCTTGACAAGTATAATTTAGACACCAGCAGATATCCTCAGGGATCTATCGATTATGCAACTGTAGACGGTTCTATTTACTGCTCTTTCCCTGCATTTACTGACTATGTTACAATGTACTATAATAAAGATATTTTTGACAAGTATGGTCTGGCAAAACCAGAAACATGGGATGACTTCGTTAAAGTTTGTGAAACCCTTAAACAGAACGGTGAAATACCAATAGCATTAGGCGGAAAAGGTGACTGGGATCGCTACTGGTTCCTCCAGCTGACTGCACCTGTATTCTATAACGATCTTCTTGGTTCTCTCTCAGAAGGCAAATTTGATATTGACTATGCTCCTATGGCAAAAGGATTCAGCGTTTTCCGCGAATTTGTAGAAAAAGGATATTTCGGCTCTGACGTTGCAGCAACTGATGGTGCCGGTGCACAGCTTGCATTTACAAACGGCAAAACTGCAATGATAATTGACGGTACATGGAATAACAGTATTTATGAATCAACCGGCTTGAATATCGGCCGTTTCGCAATTCCAGACAATAACGGAAAACGTTATTCACAGAGCGGATTCAGTAACTTCTTGACTTATGCAGCTTCCTCAAAAACAAAATATCCTGATGAAGCAGCAAAATACATTGAGTTCTTAAGCAGCAAGGATGCTCAGCAGATTATGCATGAGAAAGTAGGAGGAATACCTGTAGTAGATGATATCGATTATGCAAGTGAAGCAATAAAAGAAATGGCAGACTTTGATATCATAGGTTACAATGTTTACCACGTATTATCTGCAGTTGCCAACGAAAACAGCAAACCTCAGGAAATTTTAGTCAGTGATATAGGTCCTAGGGTAATGCTGGGCGAATTGACAGGTGAGAAAGCTGCCGAAACAATTAAAAATGAAATCGCAAAAAGATAAATAAAAAACTTTAATATTTAATTCACTTAATTTACATTCGGCTTCTATTAATTGTATAAAGATGCTCCTTATGTAAAAAGGAGCATTTTTATACTAACTGTCAGTGGTTATCTGTTAGTTTGTACGGAGGAGGAGTGAAATTGATAGCATTTTTCAAGAAAAGGCCATATATATTCTTTTTACTGCCGGGCTTTATATTATACACAATCTTTGTCATTTACCCGATTTTCGCTGCTATAAATATAAGCTTTTTTGAATGGAATGGAATAAGCGAAAAAGTCTTCGTAGGTTTAGGCAATTATATTGAACTGTTTACAAACCCCGAATTGATGTCGCAAATGACCAACGCATTGGGACATAGTTTCACGTTATTTGTGCTGACTGTATTATTGCAAATACCAATACAGATTATTATGGCATACATGATTTATATAAAATCAAAAGGAAAGAACTTTTTCCAGGTAGCAATATTTTCTCCGCAGTTTATTTCAACACCTATTATAGTTTTTATTTTCACTCTGCTATTTGACGGAAACATAGGCCTTTTTAACAGAATACTGGAGTTGATAGGCCTTGGTCATCTCACCAGGTCATGGCTTGGTATCCCTGAACTCGGTATTTATATTGTATGGATAATGATTACATGGGCTGGTATCGGCGTCGGTATGGTATATTTCATCGGTGCCATGAAAATGATATCTTTCGACGAAATTGAAAGTGCATACTTGGAAGGAGCCGGAGTCTGGAGAAGGCTCTATTATATTGTATTGCCACAGATAAAAACAACTATCCTTAATCTGGTACTGGCTGCTTACATTTTCGGTATGACAATTTTCGATTTCAGCTACATCCTGGGTGGTATATCAGGAGGTATAAACCGTAATGTTGACGTAATGTCCCTGTTCTTTTACAGAATGGCCTTCGGAGACCAGAATCCGCTGGGCGGAAGAGTTAATGAAAACTCCATGGGAATGGGAACAACTATTGCGGTGGTACTGTTCCTGATGCTGTTCATTGTAGCGATATTCCAGATATCATTGATGTATCGAAAGGAGGAGGAATAAGCCATGGATAAACATCATGGAATTGCAGCTGGGATTGTAAAAGCTTTTCTATGGGTATATTGCTCGTTTGCAGTTTTTATCCTGGGTTATATATTATATAATTCTTTCAGACCCAAAAAAGATATTCTGACCAACACCCTTGGATCACCAAGTGGATTTACATTTGATAATTATAAAAAGCTGCTGGTTGATGATAAGTTTCTCAGATTTTTTCTGAACAGTGTAATCATACTTGTGGCAAGTTTGCTTCTGATAGTTATTATATCTTCTTTAACCTCATACGGAATTGCACGCTACAGTTTTAAACTTAAAAAAGCAATACGTGTATATTTCCTTATTGGTTTGATGTTCCCTGCACAGCTGGGTATTGTACCTATATTTCTGCTCATGAGCAAACTGAACCTTGTAGATAATTTGTTATCTGTTATTATTGTATCGGCATCCAGTATTTCCATGCCTGTATTTATGCTGTCCAACTTTTTTGCAAAACTTCCCGAGGAAATCCATGAAGCGGCAATTATAGACGGAGCAGGCGAATGGACGACTTTCTACAAAATTATGTTCCCGATGGCAAGTCCTGTAGTGTTTGCCGTATGTATAACAGTTTCAGTACAAATATGGAATCAATTCTTCTTGCCTCTTATCTTCCTGACGAGCGAGAAGTATAAAACCGTTCCGTTGATAATTATGAAGTACACAAAGAACTTATTTATGACTGTTGATTCAGCCATGGCCGTATCCATTCTGTCAACTGTGCCAATACTGATACTGTTTATTATATTCTCAAACAGAATTATTGAAGGTGTAACAGCCGGAGCAGTAAAAGGCTAAATTTAAAGACCGGTAAGTATTCACGGCAGATTAAAGAAAAGCTTTGACCATCCTCCTGACGATACTATATGCGTTAATTGAATGTCCATCAATAAGTTGGCAAAAAACTAATTAAGATAAATATGAAGTTAAGATAAATAAATGCTAAGACAAATAATTGCTAGGATAAATAATTGCTAAGATAAACAAAGCCTAAGATAAACAAAGCTAAGATAAACAAAGCTAAGATAAACAAAAGCTTAAGATAAACAAAATCTTAAGATAAACAAAAGCTTAAGATAAACAAAAGCTTAAGATAAACAAAAGCTTAAGACAAACAAAAGCTTAAAATAAGCAAAAGTTTAAGATAAGCAAAGCTAAGATAAAAATAAAGCCTCAACGCGTAAGTGTTGAGGCTTTATTTTTATGATGCTTTATATTGCATTGAGGGTTTTAATTATGTTGAAGCTTTTAATTGGCTTCATCTTCTGCCATATACACCGTACTTTTCAGCACAATTATACATTGCCAGTACATTCTCGGGCTTTACGATATCCACAAGAATATTGCATGAGCTCAGGATAAATCCACCGCCGGGTGCTGCTATATCAATAACCCTTTTGACCTCGTCTTCCACTTCCTGAGGGCTTCCGAAAGTCAGCAAATAATCCAGATCGATGTTGCCCATAAGGCACAAATCCTTTCCATAATTAGCTTTTATCTTTGCAATATCCATGCCTGAAGACGGCTGAAGTGACTGCAATCCGTCAAAGCCGCATTCAACTATTTTGTCCATTACATCATATACGTAGCCATCTGTATGCATAAAAACCGGAACATCCTTATATTTTTTTATTTCCTTCACAGCCCATTTCAAATATGGATAAACAATCTGGTCCATAATTGCAGGAGGAAGGAATGGGCCTGAATTGAAAGCAATATCATCTGCAATGAGTATTGCATCGGCACCGTGGTCCAGGAATTTCTTTGCCCGTTTTACTTCGTACTCCATGATTCTTTCTGCAATAATGCCAACTTCTTTTGTATTTGTAAGAGAATAAACCATGTAATCTTCCATGCCCATGCACAGGTAAACGTTGCTGGCAGGTCCCCCTATCTGGGCTACTACATACATATCAGAATTTTCTTTATAAAAATCAAGTTTGTCGGTGGGACACCAGTTCATATCCGGTACATGGTAGTTATCTGCGTCTTCAATGTCGTCCACCAAGGGCTTATAATTATGGCTGGACTTGCCATTGTCAACCATCTGGTTGCCAAAAGGCCCCTGTATAATGTCGTATCCCTCATCAGTTTGACCAACAACCTTTATTGGAAAGTCGTTGACAAAAGCAATATCCATATTAAGCAACTCGCGTGCAGCCAGCTCGCTTCCCAGTGGACCAAGCTGATCATAACGGTCAGCTCCGATCAGTTTTTTTGTCAGACTACCGTCTATTGCTATTTCGCCTTTTGGCACCTTGTCCGGTTCTTTGTGATTGATGGCCAGGGCTACTCTTTCTTTTTTAGTCATCCTTAATCCTCCTGTAATATGAGATTTATTTTCTAATATCCTACTTTAATTGTTTTAATTTCAAAGGGACGGAAAGTAAGCTGTATTTCATTATTGCACGGCAACTTTTCTATCGTCTCTTCCAGCATATCAGTCAGTTCAACACTCTGCGGCTGCAGCCCAAGCTTCAATGTACTGTGGGTAAAGCTTCCTTCAGCCTCATACAACCTGATGATAAAGGCCTTCTGATTATCTTCACAGGGTTTGACCGTCTCAATGATAATATTGTCTGCATCTGTCATTGCAAGGGACGGAGTTTCATCACGGCCGTTTATCACAATTGGCGGAACATTCAGGCAGTATGCAGGATGAACCACGCTTTCAGCCTTAAAGCCGCCGATATGCGGCAAGAATGAATATACGCACTCATGAATGCCTATGTCCCCGCGAGGATCAGGATTGCATCCACCTTTGTGAAGCGACAATCTGATAGATGAACCCTCTACCGACACGCCATATTTACAGTCATTCAATACCGAGATACCATATCTTGGCTCGGACAAGTCAGTATATTTGTGGTTGAGTACCTCAAACATAGCCTGCTCCAGAGTATTATTCCTTGTTGTAGGCTTCTGACAATATCCGAACTGAATCTCATGGCGGGCAGTGTTGCTCTTAACAGTTGTGTCAAAAGCAGTCTTGAGGAATCTGTGTTTTGCATTCCAGTCTATTATGGTCTCAAAATCAACACGGGGTGAATGAGCATAAAAGATCATATCCTGTGTTATAAACGAACCTTCGCATATCTGATAGCGGCTGCGAATCCTGAATTCAAGAGGACCGGTTGATATTACCCGGCGCTCAAGCAATTTGGATGCATTCTCAAACTTCAACTGGATGTCAGCGTCAACATCCCAGTTGTCCCATAATGCCGGTACGTCTTCAGCTATGAGGAAAGTATTAAGCGGGTACCCATTACCTCGCAACTCCCTGTTGACACGGGTATCAATGAAGGAGCCGATTGTACCGTTGTCCTCAAATGAAACTTTAGCAAATGGTGTAGTCAGTTTTTTTCCGTCATAACAGAAGATATCATCTTCAACTTTTTGTTGTGATTTCTCTTTATCAAATTTAATTGCAATACTGCCCATGGGCGGTAGTTTTACAGGACCGATGCAAAGCATCTTTCGTCCCTGCAAATCCGTATACCGTTGTACCGACAGACTGCCATCCACAGGTGCCATGCCTTCCATATCAGGAATTCTTATTATTTCATTTCTTTCAAACCCAAGCGTATTTATAACAGTAATAACATTATCTTCTGCTTTTACCGTCACCAGTTCCGGAATCATGTCCTTTCCTTTTCTCAGCAACTCAAACATGTCGCGGCAGGACCGGTCATGAACCTCAGCAATGCTGGAGCCTGGCAATATATCATGGAACTGGTTTACAAGCAGAGTCTCCACAAGTGGCCTCAAGTGTTCATCTGTCGCAGCTTTCCCCTCAGCTATAGCCTTCTTTACAGTCAAGAGTTCCAAATCATGTATCAGTAATTCAGCTTTGCGGTTGTTTCGTTTTATATTATGCATATTTGTCAATGTGCCGCGATGCATTTCCAGATACAGTTCTCCCTGATGCAAAGGAGGATTAACAGCTTCCCTCTCCATATCTTTCATAAACTGGCCTACCACTACATGCTCAGCCTTCGGGCAGCCTTCCAGATCCCGGACACGCCGTGAGGCTTCAAGCATTTCAAATTGAGGGCCACCGCCTCCATCGCCAAAGCCATAAGAAACTAGTCTCTTATTTACTGTCCTTTTATTCTGAATGTAATTGTCACTGTCCCGGCCTTCCAAAGATTTTATCAATGTTTCAGCATCAGGCCAGCAGTGAATTGAGTTAAAGTGCGTAAACACCCTTGTACCGTCTATTCCTTCCCAATAGAAGGCTTCGTAAGGGAACTTGTTTGTATCGTTCCATGACAGCTTGGTTGTCAGGAAATAGTCTACATGACATCCCTTCATTATCTGAGGAATGGCGGCGCTATATCCAAATGTGTCAGGCATCCACAAGCAGTTGGAAGTAAAGTTAAAGTACTTGCGTGTAAAATTCTGCCCCCACAACATCTGACGGATCATGAACTCTCCCGAAGTAATATTGCAGTCACATTCTACCCACACAGCACCATTAGGTTCATATCTTCCTTCAGCCACTTTGCTCTGAATCATCTCAAACAGCTTGGGATAGTGGCGTCTGAGCATTTCGGAATGATAGGCCGAGCTCTGTATGAACCGGTATTCCGGATACTGCTCCATCAGGCTTATCTGATTGGAATATGTGCGTGCGCACTTTTTCAGGGTGACTTCAAGCGGCCACAACCATGCAGTATCCATATGTGAATGCCCTATAAGGCCTGCTATTGGAGCAGACTGGGAGTTTTTAGCGCTCAAAACCGGTTTCATTATTTCTCTGGCTTTTGCAAGTGCAGTACGCCATGTACTCTCCGGCAAGTCGTTAATTGAATAATATACTGTTTTATGAACCTCTATAAGGCAATTCAATACATCTGCTCTTCTGAAGCTGAATTTATCCATTGACTTGGCCAACTGGATAAGTGTCCGCAAATCAAAGATAAAATCAATAATATCCTGATTTTTTACACATAAGGAAATATGTTCAAAAGTAAAGGTAAAATCCGGCACCTCATTCTCTTCCAATGGGTGCATTCCATGTATATAATGTCCTGCATAAAATTCAATAGCTATGTCATATTCCTTACCGGGTTCAGCATTATTCGTTATCAGGCCATATTCATGAAGGGATGTAATCTGATTGGAATGTTTCGTAGTAAAAATACCCTTCGGAATGCCATTTACCCATAAAAATCCTTCAAAGCCTCCCAGTACCGGGTGAACATAAACTGCTTTACCGCTGTATTCCTCAGGTATACGCGCGGTACCGCGGAACCAGCAGTATGACCTTTCTCCACCCCAGGTATCACCATGCTTGGTACTTACATATAAGCTTGCATCATCAGGTACCTGATGATACTGTTCCATAGTTTCAAAACGGCTTACTTCCAAATTCCCTATGGTGGAAAATTTATGCTTTGAAAGAGTTTCTTCAAGCCTTTCCAATTTTTTTATCGTTCTGTCCAACTGAGAATCGTTCAGCATTTCAAAGCTCCTTTCAAAGGTAATATTAAAAAGTAATGTTTTAAGCATGCTTCAAAGCAATTTCAAAGCAATTTTCAAAGTAATATCTCAAAGCATGCTTCAAAGCAATTTCAAAGTAATATCTCAAAGTATGCTTCAAAGCAATTTTCAAAGCAGTTTTCAATGTAGTATTTCCAATTGGTATCTCAAAGCAACATATTTAACGTAATATTTTCTTGAAAAAATTTTTAAAGTAAAATTTTCATTTTTCGTGCTTTTCAACTTAAAATTGCTGTTGAGGAACGTATCACCAACTGAGTTCCAATCAATACCCTATTATATTGTATTCCGGTCCCGGCAGCCGCTTCTAAAAGAATTTTGGCAGAATAATAGCCTTCTTCCTCAAAATGCTGCCTGACAGTGCTCAGAGGGATATGCGCAAGCTTTGAGCTTTCATAATCATCGAAACCCATTACCGATACATCACCAGGAATTTGTATTCCCCTGTCGGTAAGTACGTTTATCAGTTCCAATGCCTTCAGGTCATTCACCACAAACAGCGCGGTTATGCTCCTGTTTTTAATTTGCTTTTCCAGGCGGTCGTAGTCCACCGGTGAGTCCAAAAACAGCAGATCATCATCAATTTCTAATGAAGCAAACCTCATCGCATCACAATACCCGTCGAATCTCTCCTTTTCTGAACTAAGATAAAACCTGTCTGCAACAAAGCCAATTCTCTTATGCTGCAATTCAATTAAATACTGTACTGCTGAAAAGGCACCATCATGGTTGTTGCAAGCAACAAAATTCGACGGATAATATTCAACTGCCCGGTCTAAAAGCACAAAGGGCATATCTATGCTTCTTAAATAAATATAATTGTCAATTGACTGCTGCGGGTCGCTGGAATATATAATAAATCCAGCAATATTGCCACCAATATGCTTATTAATTGTTTGAAGCTCCTCTTGCGGGTCCTTCGGGTTCTCAACAATAAGGGAATAACCTTTTGAAGTGAGAAAACGCTGCATGCCAAGAATAATTCTTGTGAATGAACTATCATTTACATTCTGGGTGGACAAAAGGAGAACCACCAAATTTTTTGCGGAAAGTTTCTGAGCGTCTTTAATGTTCCTTACATAGCTGCCCTTCCCTTTCTTGCGGTAAATAAGCCCTTCGTTCACCAGTTCTGTCATGGCCTTTTTTACAGTAGTGCTGCTAACTCCCAGGATGTCAGATATTTCACTCTCATTAGGTATCTTTTCATCAGGAAGAAATTCCCCATTCTTTATTTTTGATTTAATATAGTCCTTGACAATGTTATACTTATGCACTTTTCTCACCTGTTAATCCCCCTCATCACAAACCCTTTAATATAATGCGATAAGTCTTAATCTCCCAAGGTTTAAGCTCGATTTTTAATGTATCGCCATCAGAAACTGCCGTTGCTAAATTCTCTTCAAGCAAATTGGTTTCATAAGCTTTCTCAATGGGATACATGCAGCGGAGTAAGGCTGTTGAACAGTCATCATTATAATTGGACACACGGACAATAATGCTGCTCTTTTCCTGATTTTCAGGTCTCTTTATCAGCGACAAAACTACATTATCTCCCGTGAGTGAAAAAGCACTGGTTCTTTCCAAAGGTAAACCGCTTTCCTTCACCCGGCTCGACACAGCACGCACTCCCGCTTGCAGGCAATCCTTGCAACGCACAATATCTGCAAAACTGTCTGACGGTCTCAAGGGAACCAGACGATACTTATACTCCAGCAATTGCTGAAGCTGCCCGTCAGGCTCGCCATCTGTCAAAAATGTTTTTGAGAAAGAACGAAGAAGCGTAATTAATATTGTGCCATCCTTATCATCCAATGCAGCACATTCATGAAGCCCTGCTTCTGATATAAATGCAAGCCCGTCACCGTTATTATCTCTCTTCATAACAATGTTCTCAAAGGACTTTTCTGCAAGGGAAGGTTCCTTCCATTCGCCTGTATTACGGTCAAAGCCTGTTTTCCTTTTTACAAAACAGAAGGCTTGACTCGCATAATATTCGTCCGTATCAATTCCTGTTGGCATCTTAAGCCTGAGCCTGTGGTCCAGAGCAACATTGTCTACAGTTGTCTTTACATCCACCCACCTGTTTGCGGCAGCTAAAGTGATTTCAGAGGAAATTTTCAGTTCAACAATTTCATCAGAGCGATTATTTCCATGCAAGCTCCGTATAACTCTTTTAGGTACCTTCATGTAATTGGTCACACGGAATGTACATGCAGCAGGGCCATCATCAATTTTTTCAATAATACAGCTGCTGCCAAGGCTGCTGACAGCCCTGTCATTCACCAGACCAGCATGATGCCAGCCGTCACCAATTTCACCGTCATCTATATAACTTAATAATTTCTTATATTCTTTTCCTGTTTCCTTGTCCAGTATATTTATTGTCCCATCTGAATTTATATTAAGGCGGATGTACTCATTCTCGCATGAAGTATCAGAAGTTGCCATCTCATTCAAATAACGTACCGGCTTATCATAGGGAACAATGAGGTATTGAGTCGTACCCATCGGTGAAAGGTCCGCTGTAAAGGATATAGTATACAGATCCGCTTCATTACGGAAGAAATACCCTGGCCTTGATGTAAAACTGTTATATGAAATACTTGTAAGATTGTAGGGTACTTCCTCACCTTTCTCGTTAATGAGCTTAAATCCGTTTTTAATTTCATTTCCTGCCAGTTCCTTAAACTTTGTTTTAAAGTTCTGGTTAAAATCAATGGTAACAGAAATTGTCTCATGCCTTGGATATGGCAGCGGGTTAAATATGGTCAGCAAACGTGTATCTGAAGTTTCATCGTCTGATGTATTCCTGGACAGATGACTGATAACTGCATTTGTAACCTCATTTCCAATAGATTTTACCTGACGGAAACGATAATGCATATCTTTATGTACTGCATCTATTGAACAGCCGCAAATAGAGTCGTGGGCATGGCATTTAATAAGATATTTGTAGGCAATATCAGTGTAAGTCTTTTGGATACCAAAACCATTAAGCTCTCCAACCGCCATCATGGGCAGCATCCACTTCTCAAGCAGAATCTGGCAAGTATCGTTTTCTTTTTTAAGGTCATATCTGCTGGATACTGTATTTGTAATCAGCATATTGTGATTACTTGGCATCTTTGCGGTCTCATTCAGTTCTCCTCTTTTGACCGGCATTTGATCTGTATATTCGTTTAATTCCTTGACAAGGTTCTCCATATTTTCAAATACCACAGGACACCCGTAAATTTCAGACAATCTGGAAGCCACCCATGGTGCCAGTGCATGAATTCTCTCATGGTCCATACCATCCATTAAAATAACAAATGGCACATCCGAACGCTTTCTCTCTTTATCAACATAAGTACAAGCCCGCTTGATGATATTTTCCTTGTCCGGATCTCTTCCAAACTGGTAAGGTTCATATACATCGTACCAGAATGTAGCATATCCCATTTCCTCGGGCACCTTGAAGGTAATACACCTGCTGCCGTCCGGGGATTCCCATATGAAATATGCAGGGCAATTATGATAGTTTGTTCCTCTTCCAAGCAGAGCACCTTTAATGTTGAAACCATTAAGAATCTGAGGCATTTGAGCAATATGGCCGAAAATATCACATATGTATCCATACTTCATGGCATTGCTACCATAGGCCTCAGCCAGGCTATGGCCTATCATCAGATTGCGAATAAGGCTTTCTCCGGACACCAGGAACTCATCCGGCATAGTATACCAAGGTCCCACTACAATACGTCCGTCTCTAATAAGCTTCATCAGTTTTTCTTTTTTATCCGGCTCAATCTCACAATAGTCCTCTAATACTATTGTCTGGCCATCCATTATAAAGGTTGTAAAAGACGGGTCTTTTTCCAGTACATCAATTATTTCATTGATTCTGCTTACGAGGACAAATCTGAAACCCTGAAATGTCTTATGCCATTCACGGTCCCAATGAGTACTCGCAAAATAATAAATCTTTTTTATGTCAGGCATTATCCCCCAACCTCCATTTATTTAATTTAACTTGTTGTTCGGGCATTCCGATATCAGGAGTTCAGTGCTTAAGAACTAATAAAAGCTGACTCTAAAGCTCTCCACAATGCTATCTCATTGTCTGGCACAACAAGTTAAGTTATATAAATATTATATATTTTTATACTAAGTATGTAAATATAGTATAACTTATTTATCAACAATTTGCGATTTTATTTAATAAAAATATATTATTCTAATTGAGCTCATAGAGCTTTATACTTATAGAAATTTATGTTTACAGAGATTTATGCTTGTAAAAATTTATGCTTATTGGGATTTGTGCTTATTAAGATCTGTGCTTATTAGTATTTGCGCATACCGGGATTTAGGCTCATTAGTGTTTGTGCTTACCGGGATTTAGGCTTATTGGTATTCGTTCTTGCTGAGATTTAGGCTTATTAGTATTCGTGATTATTAGAATTTAAACTTATTGGTATCTATTCTTATTGAGATTTTGGCTTAATTAAATTAACCTGTTGAAACCACATCCTATTACTGTCTATTGCTTTGACACAGTCAGTAAATGTATAATACAATAGAAATCAAAAGCGATGGGGAAGGTCGTATGGCATTTAATCCTAAGTACAGAATGATAATAGAATATGTAATTGATAAAATTAACAGCAAGGCTTTAAAAAGCGGTGACAGGATTCCAAGTGAAAAGGAATTTTCCGATATGTTTGGCGTCAGCAACATCACCGTGAGAAAAGCCATGTCGGAACTTGTGAATTCCGGTGTTGTTTACAGGGTTAAAGGAAAAGGAAGCTATGTTTCAGCTCATGCCTCACAAAAGGAAAACCGGACAAGTAAACTGGTTGTATTTTTATGTTCAGGATTCAGTATAAACGAAAATGCCTATATGCAGTTTATGCTTAGTATACAAAACTGTTTACTTGAGCACGGGTATTCACTTATCATCGAAAATGTTGATAACGACAAAAGAGATGAGTTTCAGGTTATTAAAGAATTAATTGAAAAACACGTAGAAGGATTTATTATCATCTCGAAAGATCCTGAAAAAAGTATACTAAGTTATGAATATCTACATAATAACAATATACCTTTTGTTCTTATTGACAGGTATACACCACTGTTCCCCGTTAATTATGTAGGCAGCAACAATCATGACGGAGCTTTTTCGTCGGTAATGCATTTACTGGAATTGAATCATACCGGTATAGCATTCGTTTCACAGTATTTTAACCTTAGTTCGGAGGCTGAAAGATATAGCGGCTATTGCGATGCTTTCAGCATAAAAGGACTTTCGGCTAATCCCGATTATTTATTCAAAAATGATAATGCTGATATAGAACGGCTTATTTCGTATATAAAGACCGGCAAAATTACTGCAATTGCTGCTTCCAATGACCGCTGCGCTCTGGATGTAATGAATTCCCTTAAACAGGCAGGAATCCGTGTTCCTGATGATGTATCCATAGTTGGGTTTGATGACTCAGATATAATTAACCAGGCTATGATTCCTCTAACGACTGTCAAACAATTTTTCAGCGACATCGGCCGCACGGCAGCAAATCTCCTGATAGAGAATATTAATTCTGACCAGAGAGATTATACTCATATTAAGATAGGGACCAGGCTTATAATTCGCAAATCCACCCGCCCTCTTTAGGGTTATATAAACATAAACATTAATGTAATTTTAATTTAATCACAAATGTTATTTGTATTAGGTTTTCATTAAAATTTTTTTGATGAGAACAGTTCTCAACTATCAAAAATGAATCCGTATAATCATAATTCTCCGTCTTTTTTTATTATTAAGGTTAAATAGAATATGCTGTAAAGCTATTCACAGAAACAGTAAAACTATTCACAGAAAAAGCAATCTTATTCACAAAATCAGTTCGGTTTACATAATATATAGTGTATTGGAGGTGTAAACTATGCATTCTCATTACTATGCAGGAAAAACTTCATATAATGACGGTCATTGGCACAATTATCGGGGAATCACAAGCAGGGATCCTGACATTCCGGGTCATACCCATCGCATGGCTGGAACAACTTCTTATGATGACGGTCATGACCACAGATACAGATCTGCTACCGGTCCGGCTATATATGTAGGCAGGAAGCACTATCATATGTACTACGGAGTAACCGATGTTGCAGAACGGCACGTTCACAGCTACGGTGTGGACAAAACATCATATTTTATGCCACACTACAGTTTCAGGGAATAAATCCTGTAAAAACAAAAAGCCACAACTATATTGCGGCTTTGGGGAATGAATTCTGCAACAATAAAAAAAATACAACTATATTGCGGCTTTGGGGCAGATATTGTTACCCATGTAAAGATTACCATCCATTACACAAGCTGCTCAGAAATGAGCAGCTTGTTATTTTGAAAAAGTCAGTTATTTTGTACCCTCCATTCTCTCCAGGAGTTTTAAGGAATACAGTAAAAATCTTGGTATATGGAATGGACCCTTCCATACATTGCCTTTTATTGGAAGAGAAACGGTTCCGTCCCTATGCAAATACCCGAACCATTCTCCATATTCTTTATCGACGAAATGTTCGAAAGTCCATTTATGTACCTTTTCATACCACAACTCATATTTTTCATTGCCGGTAATATGGTGAGCCAAAAGCAATGCATATAAGGCTTCATTATGAGGCCACCATAGTTTCATATCCCATTCCATCTGTTCAGGGGGCTTGCCATGTAAATCTGTAAAATACAGCAATCCGCCAAATTCATTGTCCCAGCCTCTTTCAAGCGACCATTCGAGAATATCCAGGGCTTTCTTTATTAAATCGTGATTATTTCTGTATAAACCTTCACTCAGTAAGAACCAGGAAGTCTCAATGGCATGGCCGGGATTAATGCATCTTCCTTCAGGCAAGGTGTCCAGGATTTCTCCATTCGGTCCGACATTCTCCAGTAATGCTTTTTCGTCATATTTTACAAAACTATTAAACAGCTCACTTATGCATTCATCAATAATTTCATTATAGGAATCGTCATTTTTTACTTCGCGCATAACTTGAGCTGTAGCAATCAGAATCATTGTTTCTGAATGTGATTTTGTTTGCCTGGTTTGAGGGTAAACCTTTGGTTCCCGTAAGCCAGGATTTTTATAAAGTTTTACTATCAAATCGAAAATCCTGTCTGCCTTTTCCAAGGCATTAGAATCACCGGAAGCTTTCGCATATTCTGCACAGCCTATTGCAGCGAAAGTTTCGGAAAACCAATATCTTCTTTTTCTCAATGGCCTGCCGTCATTTGTTACTTTAAAAAACATTCTTTCATCAGTGTCAAAACAATGTTTTATTAGAAAATCATATCCAAGTTTAGCCATGTCAAGCCATTCGCTTCGTTTTTCAAGTACATTGTACAACCTGCTGAATATCCAGGTTCCTCTGCCCTGTATCCATACAGACTTATCTGTACTTAAAACAGATCCGTCCCTGTCAAGATAATGATAATAGCCGCCATTTTCCCAATCAGGAGAATATTTCATCCAGAAGGGAATTACATTATCCAAAAGCATGTCTTTATATATTTGCTTTAACTCCTCAATTCTTTCCTGTCTCATTGTTTCACCTTCCCAATAATTATTAGCAGCTAATATTCATATGCTATGCAATCACAACATATTACAATAGCTTTTGCTATAACAGGATTTGCAGAAGTATTTGCTACACATTATATTGCAGTAAATTTTGTTGTAGGAGTTTTATTTTAATCCGGGGACATGACAGCAGTCAAATCCCCGTTTTTTTGGCTCCATATCCCCTTTTTTGGCTGCAATGCCTATTTTTCAATGGGTGTTTCAATGTGTATTTATTGCAGCTTCTTATTTATTTTAGAGCATATTGTAGATTCTATAGATTACAACTGCTGTTTCAGCTCTTGTTGTATTGCCAAGAGGATTGATGTTTGTTCCGTCACCCTTTACGATTCCGCTCTTTACAAGTGCTGCTACGCTGTCCTTTGCGAATGAAGCTATCATATCCTTATCGGCAAATCCTTCAAGATCAGCATCTATTCCTTGTGCAAGGCTTCTTCCTGCTACCTTCAATGCACGGTCTATCAGTGCCATCATATCCTGCCTTACTATCTTGTCATTAGGCCTGAACTCGTTGTTTCCAACACCGTTGGTTATTCCAAGCTTCCTGGCTATTCCCACCTGCTTGGCATAGTATGCATTCGGATTTACATCTGAGAAGTTGTCATCTACCTCGGCATCAAGCCCTAATGCCCTAACCAGCATTACTATAAAGTCTGCTCTTGTAATGTCTGCCGAAGGATTGAAGGTTGTGGCAGAAGTACCATTGATTATTCCCTTGGAAGCCATTACTTCGATTTCTTTCTTAGCCCATGCATAGTTTCCAATGTCATCAAAGGTCTTCTTCACAAACGCTACAGCATACTTGCTGAAGTGAGTGGTAGTAAACGTAACCATTCCCGTTTCAGCATCATATCTGCCTGAAGGAATTGATATTACATTGCCTGCTCCGTCAATGTACCATACCACTATGTGCTCAGGGTCTTCAAGCTCGGCAGCTGTTGGTGTATATGGTATTGATACTGTTATTGATGCATTAGGATTGCTCCATTCTATCCTCTCACCGTCTATCTTGAGAGTAAGCTGTACTACCGGGCGTTCACCAATAGCTTCTTTAATATCATCAGGTAACATAGACACATCATATTTTTCTATAGTGATAGAAACACGTTTTTCTTCTGTTCCTTCGGCATCCTGCAACATATTATCCGGTATTGCTATGTTCCCCACATCCGTACGGAGGGATAATTCTCTTGTCTTGATGCTACCTGTCAAAGCAGAAGCAGGTACTTCCAGAGTATATGCATTAATTCCGGCAACTGAAGGTACGGTTATACTTACAATGTCACTATTGGCAAACAGTGTTTCAATTGTTACGTTATCCAGGCTTACAATACCGCTGCCTTTCTCTTTGTCAACTTCAACCGGTATCTTATCAGTTGAAGTATCTCCGTCAACAACTGCATTATAGGCTGAATCTGTATCGGTATCTGTGTCTGTATCTGAATCCAGATCCTCGACCGGTACCGGTATAGGAATAATGCCTCCGCCTGTACTTGGCTCTGCCCTGTTCACTGTTAATGTATAGATCTTTTCACTTCCGTTCTCTGCTGTTACAAGTATTTCGATAATGTTATCGCCTATATTTAAGCTTATAGATTTAGCAACTCCGCTGGTTACATCATTTCCGTCTATCTTTATTGTTGCTTTGCTGTCTGCAGCAGTAGCAGTTATCTCAATGCTTGATATTTTGTTGCCTACACTTACTGTATATGATACTACGTCTGCGTCAAAGTAAGGAGTAAGTGTGCCTTCGCTAACTGTCAATCCACTCAGGTTGTTGTTGCTTGAAAGTACTACTTCCCATATTGCATACAATGTCAGATCACTTGCCGGCATTGTAACCGTATCTCCTGGTGCATAGCTTGTTCCGCTTCCGTCTGCTGCTGTGTTCCACTCCTTGAACTTCTTGCCTTCCGGCGGTGTTAACCCGCCGGAATCAGCTACAGTGAAGGTCTCGCCTTCGATCTTGTCAGCCTCTGTCGGTACGTCGCCTGTACCACCATTAGCGTCATAAGTTACGGTGTACTTAGGAGGCACATATTCTCTTCCCCAGATTTCAACTTCATCTTCAAATGTCCAGGCCCCTTCTATTCCTGTTATAACATCAATCTTCACATATCTGGCAACTTCCGGGCTGTCAAGCAGCATTATATACTTATACGAACTCTTGTCCGGACTTGAAAGAGAACCGGCACCAGGATACAGGTTTGCCCTTCCAAGGCTGACAAAGTTAATTCCGTCTGTTGAATAAGAGTAAATCACTTCTTTAGGAAGATTTATACCGCTTTCAACATATTTAAGGAAGTTTGCTGATATATAGCTTATATTGTATTTTGATCCAAGATCAAAAATTCTTGTGTAATAAGTGTTCAATATGCCCTGCCACTGGCTGTCATTAGGTGTATCAGCTCCGTATATTCCATTGGTTAATTCGTAGCCCGAATCACTGTGATTACCGCCTGTCTTTTCATTCGTCGTATATGTTTTCCCAAGGGCAACGTTTTCCGTATTTTCAGGAGGACTTGGCATGGGAGCAATTGTTATTCCTGTTGGCAAACCAGCTGTATTATATACCAGGATTTCATCTACGAACATCCAATTGCCTCTCTTTTCAAACTTCACCTTGACATAGCGGGCATTAGTCGGGCTAAAGCTTATATCGTACCACTTGGCAGCAGGTCCGGATGGTACTGTAGCTGCGCCTGCAAATGTGAAGTTTACATTATCGGTACTCGTATATACCGAAACCTTATCAATTTCGTACAGATATGCGCCCTCCCATTTATGCACCTTTACATTGTCAATGAGTCTTTCTGCACCAAGATCCACTGTAATATCCACATTGTTAGTGCCCAGGTTATATCCGTATGATTTTCCATCCAGATAATCTCCGGCAAGAACACCGTCTGTGGACTCTGACTTATTTGTATCAGGATATGCACTGTTTGGCTCATGAGACTTTTTGTAAGTCTTTCCGTATGCCAGATTTGCTCCGGGTACAGGTTCCGGTTCAGGTTCAGGCATCATTGTAGTCTCGTCATAAGCATCTCCGGCATTATCCTTTTTGAATACTTGTATCTCATCAATAAACAGCCAGTCACTGGAGCTCTTTTTGAATGTCACTTTAACATAACGTGCATCAGTATCATTGAAGGATACTTCATACCACAAGCTGGGTGCCAATGTTCCTTTACCTTGGAAAGTAAAGTTTACATTGTCGCTACTTGTATATACCTCTATTTCATCTGCTCCATAATTATATTGTCCCTGCCATTTGCTTACTCTTACATTGTTTATGGTCTGTACTGTTTCCAGATCTATAACTATATCGACTGATATACTTCCGCTGCCTATATTATATCCATAAGATTTACCGTCCTGATAATCTCCTGCAATAATGCCGTCCGTGGACTCAGAGTTATTTTTATCCGGATATGAAGCAGCCGGTTCTTTGGACTTGGTGTACGACTTCCCAAGCGCGAGATTTTCCTGTGCCATTCTTTGTTCCAGAGGTGCCGGCACTGCGGCAGGAGCCGGTTCAGGCATCTGTACAGGCTCAGGGTATTCTCCTTCATATTCAAAGTAGAAGAGTTCTCCCTCGCCTCCGCCGAGTACAAGCTCCAACTCATAAACAGATCCTGCTACATGAGAGAGATCTACATTCTCGATTGCTCCTGTTTCACGGTTTACTTTTCTCAATTTTGCAGGATCTCCACCTGTGCTGAAATCAAAGGTTATTGTAATTTTCTGCTGTGTATCCCCGCACATGCCGTTCTGTTGTTCCGGCCTTAACCCGTTTCCTGTATGAAGTCCGTTTACCACCATAAAGTACTTCGGGCTTGAGGATGTAAAGAAGCTCCTGTCAACTCCCGGAAGTATATCGAAATATCCAACAATAACGTCGCCTGGAAGTCCGTCATTCTGAGTTCCCATATTAGTTACAGTGATATTGCTTATGTTATAATCAGCTTTTGCTTCAAACCTGCTGATGTAATCGGGCATCTTATTCTCAACAACATTGCCGTTTTCCATGTGTTTTCCCGGCAAGAAACGTGCATCACTGCTATAAAGTCTCACAAGATGTGATCCCAGGTTTTTAACCTCTTTTCCAAGTTGCGCATACCAATGATAGAATTTTGTAGGATTTCCGTCCTTGTCAAAGAGGAGGAACTTTGTCCCATCAGTATAATGCTCGTTATAGAACTCCCATCTGAACATGCTTAGCCACTTGCCGCCAAGAGCCATAGTTATATATGGAACTGCGTACAGTTGCGACTGAGTTGGCTCATACCATCCGGTTGCATATACAGTGCTGCCTGTCTTAAAGCCAATGATATACTGGCCAAAAGCAATCGGTTGAGTTCCGCTTCCATCCCATCCTTCAAGGGACAGTGCCCTATACATGGCTGTCTGGCTGACAATGCGGTCGTTTATGTTTATATCTGATCCTGTCTCACAGAAATAATAATCATCAAAGGCAATGAAGTCCGGCTTCGCATTTCGTATATAGCTTCTTAACTGATGCTCAGTCCACTGTGGAACTCCGGTGGAATACCAGTTGCCGATTTGATTACTGTGAATTACAACATTGGGATAGAGCTCACGGATAAGTTTGGCCATATCCCTGCTCTCTTGTTCATATCTTTTCGAGTAATAAATCTCGTCCCCAATTGAAAATGTAACCAGGTTATCAATATCTTCCAATTGGTCTCCTTTTAAAAATCCATCACTTCTCTTTGCCGCAGGTGTTCCAAAGGGCAGGTAGCAAAGGGACCACTTGAGTCCTTCTACAGAGTTTGAGAGAGTCTTGTTGTAATATGGCGGTTCATAATAAGTTGCTGATGTAAAGCCTGAATTAATCCATTCTTCTGCGGTTGGGAACTGTCTTCCGCTTTCATCTGTTGCCACACTGGTCTGGAACATATATCCGTGGTGAATGAATTTCCTGGTGGTATCAGACATCATGTTTTCAGGTATCGGCGTCAATGCTTCAATTTCAACTATTCTGCTGAAATTAACTGCTGCATTGTTTACAACTACCCTGATCTTGTTTGTAGTTACAGGCTCGAATTTAAACCTGTTCCATACCTTATTATTACCCCTCACACTTCCGCCGGGTACTGTAATCCATTCAGATTTGGATTTATCCCAGTACTGTACATCAAAATCCTTTATTCCATATGTTGAAAACCTCATATCAAGTGTAGGTTCAACAGATGTGTTATCCTGTACTGTATAGACATTTATTACTTCAATTTCATAGTCGGAGTCGAATTCAATCTGTACCCAATCAGGGTATTCGTCTGCTGTAGCATCCATCCAGCCTCCGCCATAACCCCAATAGTAACCTGTCCTGTCGCCGTCTATTACTGACTGGGCAGGATAATCGACACTATATTCCGAAGACGCGGTTGCTACCGCCCTGTTGCTCAAATGTGCAACGTTTGTACCAGGTTCCGGTTCAGCTGCCTGCTTTACAGCAGTAAAAGCCTCTATATCAGCTATTCTGCTAAATTGTTGCAATGCACCTTTTACCAATACTCTTATCCTGTTTGTATTAACCGGTGCAAATCTGAATTGCCTCCATACGTTTATATTGTCTGTTACTTTACCTCCGGGAACTATTTTCCATGACTGGCTGTTAATATCCCAGTACTGCACATCAAACATGGTTATTCCGCTTTTGGTAAAGTCCATATACAATGTAGGTTCACACATGTTGTCTACATCATCTTGCAGCGTAAACACATTTATCGTATCAATGGAATAAATACTGTCAAAGCTGATTTCCACCCAATCGGGATATTCATCCGGTGTGGCATCCGCCCAGACTCCGCCGTTCTCCCATTCTATACCCGCTCTGTCACCATCATTTACAGCTTCCACGGGGTAGTTTTTGCTATACTGTGAAGATGCACTCGCAATACCTCCATTGCTTGCAAGAGCTACATTCACTCCTTCACCAACAATGTCTGATGCTTCCCTCACTGTAACGGTAGATGTTACCTTAAGGTCGATAGGTTGTTCAGGCTGAACAACTCCGGCAGGTAATTCAAATGTTCCTGTGGCTGTGTAATTGCCGGCAACATTACCGTTATAGCCATCTATTGTCCAGTTTAATTTAACAGTATGTATCCGGTTATCTTCATCCTTTATTGTAGTGGTTGGCGGCAATGCAGCTAAAGCATCAGCTTCGCCGGTGCCATAGTCAACCTTTATGTCGCGTACCGGTGCAACAGATACAAGTTCATACTTTGGCTCAACTATCTCATTTATACCGTATACCTCAATCTCGTCTATAAATACCCAGTCGTCTCCGCTGGTCTTTTCAATATTCACTCTTACATATCTGGCGTCTACCGGCTCAAAATCAAGCTCAAACCAACTGCCCGCGGCAGTATCTGATTCAGCCTGGAATGTATAAGTTTTATTGTTAATACTTGTATATACTTTTACTTTATTTGGATAATAACCGTAGGTGTATCTAAGTACCTTAACTTTACTTATATTGTATACATTCTCCAGGTCAATTGTTATATCAACATCGAAACTGCTGGTTCCCCTGCGATATCCATATGATCCGCCATCGTCATGGTGAGTGGATATTATTCCGTTTGTTGACTCGGCATTGCCTGCGTCCGGATATGAAGCATTGGGTTCTATGGATTTCGTATAGCTTTTTCCCCGGGATAAAAGCACAAATTCAGCAGACTTGTCTTCCATTGTTTCATATGATGTTGTTTCATATGAAGTCAGACCGCCTGCAGGAGTTGTCACCGTATCCACGGGCACATAATCTGTTCCGCTTTCGCCGGTTTCTGCATTCCCCTCCTCGGAATTCTCACCATCCGGTGATATCAATCCACTGGCATCATCTGCAATTATGATTTCACCTTCAGTCTTGTCAGCTTCTGCAGGTATACTGCCAGTTTCGCCGTTGGCATCATAAGTTGCTGTGTAAGCTGGGATAGTACTGTCTGCAAAAGTGTCCAACTGCATTCCTGTCAAACTTGCTGTGATGGCAAGTACCAGTATGACTGCTATTGCTTTGTAGCCTTTAAAATTCATATTCAATGCTTTCCCTCCTGCCATGTTGTATTTTAAGATTTTATTTAAAATCTTTAGTGCACTGGTTTTTTGAACGATTTTGTATGTTTTCAACCGGTTGGCATTTCTCTGGCTGCTTCATCTCCATCCGATACTGATGCCGCTGTAGTCCAATCCAACTGCCATTGTATTGGATGGAGATGAGCCCAAAATGAACAGTTATGCGCTGGTTCCATATACCTCAATTTCATCAATGAACAGCCAATCGCTATAATAAGAGCCACTCTTCTCGAATTTCACCTTGACATATCGCGCATTAACCGGTTCAAACCCGACAATATACCAACCTTCCACCGCTGAGCTGACTGTACCCTGGCTTACAAAATTTACATTATCGGTGCTTGTATATACAGTAATGCTATCCGGTCTGTAGCCGGCTCTGTCCGGGTACTCCCACACCTTTACCTTGCTGATACTGTATACAGATTCTAAGTCAAGAGTTATATCAACCTCTATACTTTCCTGGCCAACATAATATCCATAAGATTTGCCATCAGAATAATGAACGCCGAGTTGGCCGTCAGTAGACTCAGTATTATTGGTATCCGGATATGCTGAATGGGGTTCTGCTGACTTTATGTAGCTTTTCCCCGAGGACAGAAGCATAGTATCTGGCGGATTTGGCTCTGTTGTTCCTTCTTCTCCATACACCTCAATTTCATCAATGAACAACCAATCTTTATAATCAGCACCATTCTTCACAAACTTTACCTTTACATACCGGGCATCAATCGGTTCAAACCCGACAGTATACCAACCTTCTATCGCTGTGCTGACTGTGCCCTGGCTTACAAAATTCACATTATCCGTGCTGGTATATATGATAATACTATCAGGTCTGTAGTTTGCACTATCTGGATATTCCCAAACTTTTACCTTGCTGATATTATGTATCCCCTCCAGATCAAGAGTTATATCAACATCTATGCTCCCTTGACCAATATGATATCCATAAGCTTTACCATCAGAATAATGAGCGCCAAGCTGTCCGTCAGTGGACTCGGCATTATTGGTATCCGGATATGCCGAATGAGGTTCCTGTGATTTGGAATAAGGCTTTCCCCGTGACAAAAGTACGGTTTCCGGTGTCTGGTCTTCTGTTGGAGAAAATACCTGAACTTCTCCGATAAACAACCAATCCTTATATTCATACCTGGTTTTTTCAAAGCGCAGTTTTACATATCTTGCATTGGTTGGCTCAAACTGAATGTCATACCAGTCTCCACCGGGAGGTATTAGTGATGTTCCCTTCTGTTCGTAATTAACGTTGTCAGTGCCGGTATAGACTGTTACCCTGTCTGCTCCGTAGTTGCGCTGCAATTTACACCATTCAGTTCTTACTTCATTTATTTCCTTTACACTACCCAGATCGACAACCAGATCAACTGTTATGCTGCTGCCTTCGTCAATATAGTAGCCATATAAGTTTGAATAGCTGTCTCCGGTCTGCAAAATGCCGTCCGTTGATTTTTTGTTATTTGCATCCGGATATGCCGGATGGGGAGCTATTGATTTTGTGTAAGGTTTCGCTAACGCAACATTTGTCGGCAATTCCGCAACAATAGGCGGATCAACAGGTGTCGGCTCCGATGGAGTAATAGGCTGCGGATCCGGTGGCAAGTATGGTTCGGGCGCATCACCGTCATGTTCAAAGAAGAGAAGTTCTCCCTGTCCTCCTCCAAGGATTAAATCCAGTTTATAAATTGAATCTGAAATTTTAGTCAAACTTACAGATTCTACTTCGCCTGTATTGCGATTAACTTTTTTAAGCCTTGTAGGATCGCCGCCGGTGCTGAAATCAAAGGTAAGGGTTATTTTTTGTTTTGTTTCTTCGCATGAACCATGCTGTTCTTCAGGTCTCTTACCATTTCCGGTATTCAGACCGTTGGTCACCATAAAGTATTTTGGGTTTGTGCAAGTAAAGAATGATCTGTCAACACCGGGCAGTATATCAAAATAACCAATAATCACATCGCCGGGCAAACCGCCATTCTCCGTTCCCAGATTGACTGCGGTCACATTTACCAGGTTATAATCCTCTTTGGAAGCAAAATGACTCATGTAATTAGGAAATGCGTTTGATACTACACTGCTTCCCTCCTTATGCTGTCCAGGTATAAATTGCACATCGCTGCTGTAGAGTCTTATAAGATGCGTGCCAAGATTCTTTACCTGTTTTCCTATCTCAGAGTACCAGTAGTAATGGCGTGTTGGATTTCTGTCCGGGTCAAAGAGCAGGAACTTTGTACCGTCATGATAATTCTCATTGTAGAATTCCCATCTGAACATGCTCATCCACTTGCCGCCAAGGGTCATAGTGATAAACGGAACCACGTACAATTGCGATTCTGTTGCCTCATACCAACCTGTAGCCCAGGGATTGGGGCCTGTCTTAAAACCTATTAAATATTGTCCGAAACCTATCGGCTGCTCTCCTGTTCCATCCCAGCCTTCCAGGGAAAGTTTCCTGTACATTGCGGTACAATTGCATATATTGGTTGTAATATTTATATCTGAACCATTTTCAGAAAAGTAGTAGTGGTCAAACGTAATAAAATCAGGTTTTGCATTTCTGATATAGGTTCTCATTTCACTCATTGACCACTGTCCGCCGCCGATCTGGTTATTGTGCAACATAACATTAGGATATCTGGCACGTACTTTTTTATAGAAATCCCTGCATGCCTGCTCATGGCTCTTTGAATAAGCCACCTCATCACAGAAGGATATTGACACCAAATTTTCAACATCAGCTCTTTGTAAGTCCGAAAGTGCATCCTCGTCCCCGGTGGTACCGTAATATCTGCAAATGTTCCACTGAAGCCCCGGTACTGCTGCGGAAAGAGTTGCATTGTAGAAAGGTTCTTCGTAATATGCTGCAGAATTAAACCCTGAGTTCAGCCATTCTTCTGCTGTTGGGAATTCTCTTCCGCTTAAATCTGTTGTGATGCTGGTCTGAAATTGCATTCCTCTCTGAATGAATAACTTGCTTGTATGGGACAACATATTGTCAGGTACCGGTGTTATTGCTTCTATCTCCGTTAACCTGCAATATCCCCCTTTTGCACCGGTTATTAGCACTCTGATTTTATTGGTTGTTACCGGTTCAAACTTGAATCTTCTCCATACCTTGTCATTTCCACTAACGCTTCCTCCCGGTATGGTTACCCAGGATGAACCATTCCAGTACTGTACCTCAAATTCAGTTATTCCATTTTGTGTAAAGCCCAATTCCAGATATGGTTCCTGGGGATTGTTCAGGTTGTCCTGAACCGTATATACATTAATTGCATTAATGGAATAGGTGGAGTTGAATTCAATCTGAACCCAGTCAGGGTATGTGCCAGGTGTTCCATCCATCCACACTCCTCCATTATTATAGTTAATACCTTTCCTCTCCCCGTTGATTACTGCTTCAGCAGGATAATTATCACTATACTGTGAGGAAGCTGTGGCTATTGCCTTATTGCTAACCAACGCTACGTTGGTGCCGGGTTCGGGTTCTTCCATTTCTGACTCGGTCAAAGCTTCAATTTCTACAATTCGGCTATATTTATTCAGAGAAGCATTAACTACAACTCTTATCTTGTCTGTAGTAACAGCAGCAAACCGCAATTGCCTCCATACGTTTATATTATCCGTTACATGCCCTCCGGGAACATCTTTCCATGATGAGCCATCCCAATACTGTACGTTAAAGTCTGTTATTCCATTTAATGAAAAATCCAAAGTCAATGTAGGCTCTATTATGTCGCGATTTACTATAGTTACGTTATCCTGCAGTGTAAAGACATTGATTGTATCAATAGTATAAGTATCGTTAAAATCAATCTGTACCCAGTCCGAATATACATCAGGTGTAGCGTCAGCCCATCCGCCGCCTTGTCCCCAATATACCCCCTTTCTGTCTCCGTCTATTACTGAGCTTGCAGGGAAATCTCTGCTGTATTCTGAAGATGCCGTTGCTTTACCACCATTGCTTGCCAATGCAACATTGGTTCCGGGTAGAACAGAGCTAGTCGTCTTTATTCCTTCTATATTAAGTTCAGTTCCCTCTGCAGAAGCAATTAATGGTATTCCTGACATGCTTATTGTTATAGCAAGCATTAATATAAGTGCTATAGCTTTTCGACCTCTACGAGACATACTCACTACCTCCTATTTCTATCATTGGAATTATTTTATGTCTACCCTTTGCAGCATCTTTTCCGTCTCATAATTCTTTAAGAATAAGAAATTATTCGTTGTACTTGTACATCACCTCTCATTTTCAATTATTTTAAGTTTGAACTTAGGTCATAAAGTGCTTATTTAAATTCACCTGGCAAAGAATCAACCCAGCCAGGTATTAATCAACTCAAGCCAGAAATCAGCTCAACCAGGCATTAGCCAATCCCAGCAAGGAATCAGTCAACTCCAGCCGGAAATTAACTCAGCAAGGCTTCAGTCCCACCAATAAGTCCTGTATTTTTTGAGTGCACAACAGAGAGCATCTACATTTTCGGGTGGAGTGGGAGGATAAATACCGGCTATGAATTCAAGCCCTCCTTTTGGACTTCCTAATTTCATGACTTCTTCCTTTATAAGGTCTTCTATATTCTTCCGGGAGCCATAAGGTACAATTGTTTGCCTGTCTATGTCAAGCTGAATTGATACCCTTCCTTTTATGGCCTTAGCCAGATTATCTATGCCATTGCACAGATCCTGGGGATTTATAATATCCACTCCCGCTTCAATGATGTCGTCGAGCAAATCCAGTATCATCCCGTCGCTATGCAGATTTACAAGTGTACCGGCCTTTTTGCACGGCTCAATCATTCTCTCATAAGCAGGCTTAATCCAGCGTCTGAATTGTGCAGGACTGATTAAAGAAGAAGTCTGGCTTCCCAGGTCATCTCCCATAAATATTACATCCACCCCAATATCCAGATAGTTGTTGATAATTACGAGGTTGTGTTCAACCAGCTTATTTATGAGAATATCCAGCTTCGGCTCTTCAACCGCAAAATCAACCATTGCATTTTCAAACCCTCGCAGATACTGTATGCGTTGAAATATAAAGCCATGGGGCAAGGTTCCGCAGGTGTATTTACCTTCTGAACGTCTTTGTTCAATCTTGTTTCTTTCCGCTGCCCAATCCCGCTGGCTTCTGTCTGCCTCCACTCTTGCGTCAGGTATCCTGTAGCTGTCAAGTTTGTCCCAGCTTTCAAGCGGTGCGTTCAAAACTACTCCTTCGATCCCATCTATGCTTGTTTGCCATATACAGCCCCATGCATCAGTAAATGGCACATTCTTCGTGTATGCAGGTCCAAAATCTATATTATCGTAATCCATCCACCCTTTTTTAACATAAGGGAAGAAATCAGGATGGCGAAGAGCAACAGCCTCCATGTCCTCCTTATATTCATTCCAACTTGCGTTGCTTATTACTACCTCCATAGGAATCCATTCAGGATAATTAAAAGTCGCATTTCTAATATAGTTCTCCCTTTGTGTTAACATAAAGTCCTCCCGCGTATAAACTCATAATACCAATGCTATCTCCATTTAGGTGTGTGACCTGGATGTGACAGGGGACGGGGATATGACAGGGGACGGTTCCCTGTCAGGTGTGTGACAGGGAACCGTCCCCTGTCACAGTTCCGTCCTTTAATAATTCCTCAGGATATCACATATCTGCATAAAGGCTTCCCTTATCCTGTATAATTCACTTTCCTTATTGCGCTTGCGCCATAAGATTATAAAATCGTACAGCCAGTATTCAAGCATTTCGGCCAATTCCCATGGACTATACACAAAAGTTTTAATATCCTGTTTGAAGTCATATTTTTTTATGATAAGGGATAAGGCCTGCATAAGTGCCACACCTCTTGCTGATAAATAAAACTCTTGCATGTCAAGTTTTCGGTTTTCAGGCACATTATTTGAAAGAGCAAGTATCTGCCTGGAAATTTCCATAGCTTTATTTGCGGATTTAACCAGGTCATCCTCACTAACTTCAGTAAATTCTTTAATTACACCTTCAAGCATCGGTTTGCCGTAAACCTTGTAATCTCTCCAAAATGCAATGTTATTCCAGATAATTTTATCCTGCCGGCAAAGCTCCCTTAACAATGAAACCAGATTTCCGCTTTTCTCACCGAACTCCAGTATGGATATTCCGCTATCCACAATATCAATGCTTTCTTTATCATCAGGAGACCATGACAGAGATGCCCCATATATCATTCCCGGTATTGAACTTGCAAAGAAATTGATATGTCCCGAGTCACCCCAATCAGTATTAAGCACACCAATAGCTCCGTGTTTTTTCCCGTAACTTGTCATTTCGGCAATGTTATGAAAGCTCAGATCCAATTGATTGACAAGCCTGCTGAATCCTGAAACGCTCGGGCATACATACTGTTTAAAGCCAAGGTCGCTGAATATCTTTATGTCTTCTTCCTTAGCTTTGTCATAATAATACCAGTTCAGGAACTCCACATCTGTAGGAAGATATTTTATATAATCAGGGTATTTAAGAATTATATCTCCCCAAAGCATTACTTTTTTGCCGTGACTTTTAACATGTTTAATTATTTCATTGACAAAGTTGACATATAGTTTCCCTACGCCTATTTTATCTGCCAGAGCTTTGCTTTTTCCCATTCCAAGATCAAAGGTTTCATCACAGCATATGTTAAACTTATTTGAAGAAAACAGGGGTATATATTCGTCAAGCATGTTCCTAACCAATTCAATGCTTTTTGGGTTGGAAGCGTCGAGTATGTGGTATCTCATCCTGTTGTACCAGGTAAAAGGCCTGCCTATACTTCTATCCATTTCGCTAAGTTCTTTAAATGAATTGGAGTCAAGCAAGTCATACAGATGAGAAAATGTTGACATACACGGTACGAGCTCAACATTTCTTTTTTTGCAGTACTCATCAAGCTCCAATATTTCTTCCGCGGTAATCGGATCGGACTTTATCCATACCTCACTGTGATGTTTATACGCAAATGTGTATTCTACATATAACTGTAATTGATTTATTTTATAGAAGGATAATCTGTCTGCTAATTCTTTCAAATTATCCAGAGTAGGCATTTTCCCCCTGGTTATATCAAATAAGTAGCCTCTATAGGCAAAATAAGGTGCATCATTAACGGTCATGCAGGGAATGCATGCTCCATTCAGCCTTATCAGCTGCCGCAGAGTTTGTATCCCGTAAAAAAGTCCGCTGCTTTCACCTGCAGTAATCTCTATATTATCCGGAGCAATATCAAGTTTATAGGATTCCTTTTCATAATTCTCCGGTTCCAGTTTAAGAAATATACAATCCCTGTCATATCTGTCAAATGCTTTAATAATATTGACATGCAATGCTGCAGCCTTTTCTATTTCTTCCTGGAGCAAACGCGCACTTTCAAAATCATTGTAGCTGCACCTCGGCTCCAGAATGATCCTTGTCTCATGAGACAGTATAAAATGCCCTTTCTTTTCATTTATTTCTCTAGGTCTGGGTAATAATATCATAATTATGCTCCTCCTCATACCCTTCTGATCTATTGCTTTTCCATTTCGAGCAACATTAACAATCCATACATTATCGTAGTTGCACACCAGCCGGTATAAACGGAATACATTCCGCCCTCATCAATAGGGTTATTCTGATTTGCTCTCCCGTCCCATTTCCATGTTTCTACATTAAAGGAACCTCTCCAGCCACCATCCCATAAAGGTGATTCGTTATTGCATTGGATTTCCACCAAAAAATCTGCAAGCTTTCTTGCACTTTCATAATAAAGCTCATTCCCTGTAGCTTTGAACGCTTCTATCAGTCCCATAAGTGCAAAACCCTGGGTATATACAAGGTCGCACAGGTTTTTGTTGTTCTGCAGAGATGCTTCCAGGCAGCTATCATCACAATTCAAAATCCCGCCACAGCCATGTTGAAGTGACAATACAAAATCTCCGGCTTTCTTCAGTATATGGAGGTATCTTTCATCTCCTGTGATCTTGTATGCTACGCTGTAAGCAAAGAGAGCAATTGATGTTTCTGATGATACAGGCCGCCAATCCTCAGCTTGCATAAGTTCATATGATGTCCTGAATCTCCCGTTCTCAAGCTGATATTGTTCGGTATACCTTAAAGCTTTTATTGCAGGATCTAAATATCTGTCATCACCGAGGGCCTTGTATGCAAAAAGCAGTCCTGCAGCAAGCCATAAAACAAAGCAGGGGCCTTTTGGATAGCACAAGGTCTTTCCGTCTTTTGATATGAAAGTTTTTGAATCTATTCTGGCAAAAGTACCATCTTCCTGTTGCAAGGCAATCCAATAGTCAGCCAGTTTTTTTGCCATGTCTATGTATACGCTGTTATTTGTATAATCATAGAGCTGTGTAAGAACTATTAATATTTTGCCGTTATCGTTTTGATAAATGGTATCACCTATTGGAGGATCATTTATATATCCGTCAATAAGATAAAAAGGAAATGAACCTTTCCAAACTGATAGGGGGTCGTTGTCCTGAACCCTTTTCAGCCATTCAATTATATTGTTAAATAAATAATTATATTTTTCATCACCGGTTATTTTATTGTACAGATAAATCACCCTTGCCAGTTCAGCGTTGCAATCCGGCCTGGACCAGTTGGTACGGTTATTCATATCTATCCTGATACGTTCATATATACCGTTGTATCCATCATTAAATGTAAGCATTTTGCTGTTAATCCATTCCAGACATTTCTCTATTGACTTTACATAACTTTCTTTCCAATTCATTGTAAGCGTCTCCTCTTATTTTATACGAATATTATGTTAAATAAGCTTTTCTATTTTATAGAGCCTACCATTATTCCCTTTACAAAGTACTTTTGCAAGAATGGATACACACATACTATTGGTATAACTACAACCATCATTGTTGCCATTCTTATAGTCTCAGGTGTGAAGGTCTGCATTGCTATAGCTACGTCCTTTTGTGTTGTCCCTCCTCTTAATATGGATGTAAGGTCTGAACGGTTTATCAAATCAATTAAAATGTATGCCAATGTACGCAGCCTTTTGTTTTGTGTAAAAAACGCAGTTGAATACCAGTCATTCCAGTGATATACGCCCATATATAAAGCTATTGTTGCAAATATTGGCGTTGACAATGGAACAATTATTTTGCCAAAAATCACAAGGTCATTGGCTCCGTCAATTTTAGCCGATTCTTTCAAAGCTTCGGGAATGCTCTGGAAGAAGTTAACGAACAATATGGCATACCATGCGGTTATCAGTGAAGGTATAATATAAACCAGATAGGAGTTTGTCAGCTTAAGATTGTTAAGCAGGATAAAGTACGGTATAATTCCTCCTGTAAAATACATAGAAATAATTAAAAGAGAAAAATAGAATTTTCTGAACAATAATTTCTTGTGAGACAGCCCGTATGCAAAGACGCTGGTTGCAATCAGCGATGCTATAGTTCCTATAACAGTTCTTGACACAGAGATGAAAAATGCTCCCAAAAGCTGGTCGTTGGAAAAAACTGCTTTGTAGTTGTCAAATGTAAACTGTCTCGGCCAGAGAAAAATTCCACCTCTTGCGGCATCAATCCCGTTGTTGAATGATATTACCAATGAATAATAAAAGGGATACAAGGTTACAAGAAATACAAATGTTATTACAATATAAACAATTGTATCTACAAAAATGTCTTCCCTACTACTAATTCTCCTAACTCTCTTCATTCTCCTCATTACAACCCTTCCAATCCTCTTAGAATAGTCCTGAACCTGAAATCTTCTTTGAGATATAATTGCTGGAATAAACCAATATCAACGATATTACCGACTGTATAAGCCCCATGGCCGCTGCATATGAATATCGGCCTTTACTTAGTCCCACAGTCATTGTGTATGTCTGAAGAATGTTGGACACATTGTAATTGACGGTATTCCCAAGAAGATATGCCTGTTCAAAGTTTGATCCTCCAAGGCCGCCCCCCAGCAAACTGCCTAAAGATAGAATCAATACTACTATAATAGTTTCCTTTATTGACGGAATAGTGATATACCAAATCCTTTGAAGCCTTCCCGCTCCGTCAACTATTGAGGCCTGATATATCTCCTGGTCTATTCCTACAATTGCTGCCAGAAATATTATAGTCCACCATCCCATTTCCTTCCAGACATCACTTAATACACATATTGCCCAAAAATATTTCGGATCTGCCAGAAATGATATTGGTTCATCTACTATTTCCAATGATACAAGCAATTGATTAATAAGTCCGGTTTGCTGATTTAAAAAGGAGAATAAAAGTCCTGCAACAACCGCCCAGGAAATAAAGTGCGGCAGATAACTGACTGTCTGAACAACTCTTTTTACTTTGTCATTTCTTACTTCATTTAATATAATTGCAAATATTATCGGTGCAGGAAACGTAAAAACCAGCTTTAACAAGCTCAGCACCATAGTATTTCTGATAATGGGCCAAAAGTATACATCATTGTAGAACTCTTTGAAGTATTTAAATCCAACCCACTTACTGGTAAAGAAACCGGCAAAACCGCTGGTTAGCTTATAATCTTTGAAGGCAATTATTATTCCAACCATAGGTATGTACGCAAATATCAATAAAAACACAATACCTGCCAGCGTAAACGCTTGTAAGTACTTCTGTTCTTTAAACGTACTCCATATTTTATTTCTGGAGGTTAAACCGCCATAGTTAAGTTTTTTCAAGTTGCTGCCCCCTTAACCTTCCTTTTATTACACAGACTATATTTATATAAAACATGCAATCCATAATATAAAACATATAACCCATTGCCAGGTTGAACTTGAAGCTGATGAAAGCAAATTGCTTTTACAGCTTCAAGTTCCCGGACTACTCTATAATATAAATCTGTTTATCTGTTATTTTTGGTATCTGGTTATGACTTTGCTGTACTTCGTATTCATAAGTTTTTCTACATCAGGATATCCCATTTTATTGATTTCATCCAATGTCTTGTTGAACTCAGCAACAGCTTCTTCTTCAGTTTTTGACATAATAATCTTTGTATTTTGAGCACGGAGGTACTCCTGGATTTTTGCCATTGCTTCGCTTTCAGGATCGTCCGGTTTAGGATTAACGAATGCAAGAGCGGGCTGTCTGTCAACATAGGGTTTTATCTTCTGTACAGTCTGGAAACCTAATGTATAAGGCTCTAATGCTTTTTGTCTGCCAACGAATTCTATTCCTGAAATCTTTGCTGTCGTCATCCAACCCCATTGTACTATACCGGTTTCAGTATAAGTACGTGACGCAAAATCGGCCGGACGAATTGGATAGCCATCGCTATCAAGATTGTAGTGTACTCCCTCAACACCCCAGCATGTAAGCTTGTCGCCTTCAGGTGATCTGAGGAACTCGAGGAAGTTGATTGCTCTCTTGGGATTTGAACAGTTCTTGCTTATGAAAACTTTAGCCCAACCCAAGCTGCTGTCTATAGGTTTATATTTTATTTCTCCATTGTATTTTAATGGCGCTGATACCGGAACAAAATGATATGGTTTATTAGTTTGGTCGAATACTGTATTTGCATTATCGGATACCATGCAGTTAAAGGCTACAGAAAAGACATTTCCGCTTTGATAAATCTGGTTGAACTGATCCATGCTGTATGTATAGGATTCTGCAGGCAAATATCCTTCTCTGTACAACTTATTCATATACTTATAGAAGTCCAGGTATCCAGGATGAGTTATACCAAGTTTTACTTTGCCATTATCAACATATGCCGAATCTATATCAGGAAGTCCCATGAATTTTGCTATTGCAGGTTCCCAGTCAGCAAACTGTATAAAGGGTGTCATATTTGGATATTTTTCCTTAACCATTTTTAATATATTCATGAAATCATCCAGTGTTTCAAGCGGCGGATTTCCAAGCTCCTTCAGTATATCCTCCCTTACATGCAGCCATGACGATCCTACCGACGGCAGCACTGAAGGATCCTGCCAGTCCGAATCACTTGCATAGGAGTTGGTAAGTGAATAGAAATGGCCATCTTCTTCAGTATTGTTTGCAATTTCAACCGGATCAAGTAATTGTAAAAACTCTGGACAGTATTGTTTCATCAATTCGTCAAATGCCAGACTGTATTGGCTGTTTGAAAGCCTGTCAAACATTATTGAATTTTCAACATATACAAGGTCAGGTAATTGGTTAGAAGCTATCATAACCTCCAACTGACTGCTGTCACCGGTAGTAGCTTTGGTGATATCAAGAGTAACACCTGTTTTTTCTGTGATTATAGGCGATATGTCATCCTTGCCCCATGTGTCCACCACATACCATGACATATCAATAAATGCACTCAATGTAACAGGTGAAGTGTCCTTTTTCCAGGACAAATCTGCAGTTTCCCAGGTGATGTTTTCATCAACCTTTGTCTCAGCTGCATTATCCTGCTGAGTTGTTGAATCAGTAGTTTTTTCACTGTCGGTTGGGATATTATTCTCAGCTTCCTTTGATTTCCCACAGCCCGTAAGAGCTGAAGTCAGGATAAATACCAACAATAGAATGATTGTAAAATACCTCTTCATTCAAAAATCCTCCCCTTATTTTTTTGTTTGATGAATTTATTGATTCATGATTTACATAATTGAAAATGAAGCGCTGTTTATACAGAGCAGTTCCTTGGACATGCCCAGGCTACTGTATTCACTTCTATTCCTTTTCCCCCCTTTTTTATGAAATTCATGTGCTAGCCCTACAGAAGTTTAGCTGCTTCATTTTAATTATGTATTTTTTCTGTTAATTTAGATAATTTTGTTACCTTAAAAATTGACAATAACATACTACACATTACCTAATGTCTTTTGAAACAAAAACAGACATAGCTGTAATGTTCCACATGCTTGATTTAACAAAAGAGTTGAATCTGCCGGGAATATCTAATACTGTAAATATTTAGTACAATTAATGTACTTGATTAAGTGTTTTATTTATTGAATTTTTCATTGACTTCTCTCGTTATGTCATTGCCCCCCATAGTCTTCCAATCACTGACGAACTTGTCAAAAGTCTCAATGGGAGCACCCATGATGATTTTAATGAATGTCTCCTCCTCCATTTTCAAAAGAGCGTCTAATTTCTCTATCATAGTGGGAGTTTTCATTCCATAGAACTCGTTGTAGATAAATTTATTACTGTTTATTAAATTACGGATATTACCGTAGGAGCCGTTTGGATCAGCAAAAATACTGTAATAAAGCCATTTTGAATTGTCTTTTTCGTTAAGATACTTCCATGCGTATCTGACACGATCCTTATTAAATATAGGTACTTCACTAAGGTCGCCGTTGTTGAAAGCATTCATCATTGTTTCATATTCCCAATTATCTCCCCCTGCCTCATAGTAATATAATCCTACCCAATGATGATTCCAGCAGTTTTCATCATCTTTCAGAAGAATCTCACTATATTTGCCCTCCTGAGTACAATAAAGAATATCATAAAGCAAATTCAGCATTCGTACAAAAGCCTCAGGATTTTTACATCTCTTGCTTACTACATTATAGCCAACCAAATCCAGCTTATTGAGCTGATTCATTGCCAGTCCGCCATGTACAGATACAGCAGGTACGATTACCCATTCAGCCTGGCTGTTATTGAGCATGGTATCCTGTAACGGCCAGACCGGAGCCCAGAGGTTAGCGTTATAAACACCTACTTTATTGGCAATTACATCCTCTGCAACCTTGCTCTTGTCATATGAAACGAAGTCTTCAAGAATGCTTCCTTCATTATATAGCTCTTGCAGTACTTTTAGCGCAGTCTTTACTTCTGGTTGGATACTGCCGTAAACAATCTGCCCGTCAGGATTCTTAAGCCAAATCCCCGGATACGCATTATAGCCGTTGAAAAAACTGATAACATTGCATCCTCCGGTTCCCACATCGAAAATATCCCTGGAAAGTGCTATACCATATGTATCATCCAAACCGTTTCCATCCGGGTCCTGTGTATCGAAAGCCCTTATAACATTCAGCAAGTCGTCCATACTTTGAGGTACCTGAAGATTAAGATTATCCAGCCAGTCTTTTCTGATATACCATAACGCTGCTGAATCGTAGATGCATATACTGTAAGGTATTGCCATCAGCTTGCCGTCTATCCTGCAAATATCTGTTGCAACCTTTGCTTTCTCGTTCTGTAAGGAAAGTTTCACTTCATCTGATGCATATTTGTCGATTATATCATCAAGAGGCATTATCATGTCAGCTTTCAGCAACTGCATAAACTGCGTATCATTGACACACATGATATCAGGAATTTCTCCTGAAGCTATTGTGAGGTTCATTCTCTGCTCTGCCTGTTCCTTTTCAACCCCCCAAAGCACTTTAACATTTATACCCAGTTTATCTCTGCAATACCATGTCCAAAGATTGTTTCTATAGTTAACGCCTTCAGCGTATTCATAAATTGCATTTGAGGCTTCTTTCACTACAATTGAAATATCCACGGGTGGATCAAATTTGCCAAAAGGGTCATAATTTTCTGCATTGTATTCATCAATATCTTTTGAGCTGTTAGCATTTGCATTGCCGCTCTTCATAGAAAGCAGCTGCATACCGGCAAAATACAGCAAAGAGGTAATTATCAATACTACAGCTACAAGTATTAGGCTTGAATATTTCGATTTCACCTATATAGCCTCCTTTGCCGTACCTAGTACACAATAGTATAGTGCAAATGCCTGTGCTTATTAGTATAATACATGTTTCTATGCTATATTGTATACCAACTTTATACATTGGGAAATACACAAATTCTTTACATTCCTTTACTTTTGTTTACTATTTATCATAATTTATAAAATCCTTCTTAATAACAATCCGCATGTGCACTTTCAGTCCTCCAAGGCTGCTTCTTGATACTGTAAGTCCGCTTTCATCACCAAAACGCATTTTTAAACGGTGCTGCACATTGATTATTCCCGTTCCTCTTCCAACTTCTATTTCATCGCTTTCCAGCTTCCGCTGCAAAGCTTCAAGCTCAGTATCATTCATTCCTTCTCCGTTATCTTCCACATATACATTAAGCTCATGGTTATCAAAGGTAAAACTTATGTTAATAAGTCCGCCATACAGCACATTGTCCATGCCGTGCTCATACACGTTTTCTATTACCGGCTGCAAAATAAGCTTCGGTACCATTATATCTCCAGCCCCTTCCGGCACTTCACCCATGTCTACCTCTATCCTGTCCCTAAAGCGTATACTTTGTATGTCAATATAATTCCGTGCTATCTCAACTTCTCTCTTAAAGGGGACCTCATCTACTTCACTGCGTGTTATGTACTGATAATATCCTCCCAGCTTCTGGGCAAAAATCTCAAGCCGGTCATAATTTTTGCTCCGGCACATGCGGTAAATGTGATAAAAGCTGTTATATAAAAAGTGCGGATTAATCTGGGACTGAAGCTGCTTTAGCTCCGCCCGCTGTGTCGAAATACGGTACAGGTACACCTGCTGAATTGTAGTTTTTATCCGCAAAGCCATCTTTTCAAAGCTATTGAATAAGTAGCCGAATTCTCCATGTATTTCTTTGTCAAAGTGTATATCATAGTTTTCTTCTTCTACCATTTTAAAGGCTTTTACCAGTTCACTCATCGGCTGGTGGATTACCCGGTTAAGAGATAAAGCAAAAAGCAATATTATAGGTATTGTTATTAATATGAATATGAAAAATATTAAATTAAACATCTTCAGAGGCCTTATGATATCGTCTTCGGGCATATATGAAATCAACGTCAGCTTCAGAAATGGAAAAGAACTTACAGAGACCCAATATTCCATACCGTCCTGAGTAATTTTATCAAAAATTGTACCGCCTGTCTCATCTGCTTTGGTGGAAAGCCGCAAAAAATCCTGTTCGGTAATATTAAAACTGCTTCCGATGCTCCATTTACCCCCGTCATCTATCAGCATTGCACCGGTCCCCTCCCGTCCGACCAGCTCTGATAATTCCTGCGTCAAAAGGGGAATTGACAATTCCGTATAAAGAACATATGCCGGCTTCTGGCCTTTTAAATTAAAAGGTCTGGGATAGGGTGAAAAAATAAATAACCTGTCCTGGCAGTAAAAAATAGATCCTGAGTTATCCGATTGCAAATAGGCATTAATAATTTCCCCGATATTACGGTTATCTATATTATAATTGCTGCACATTGTCCATGCATCGTCGCATTTATACATTCCGCAATTAACAATTAAATAACTGGAAAGGCTTAAAAAGTTCAGCTTTTCCGATACCTGCATTGCGGCCTGACCGCGCTGCACATTGTCCATTGACTGAGACAATACTCCAAGGTATTGAAAGTCCCTGTCCAAAGAATATTGGCGCTGCAGGTTTATTATCTTATCTATTTCTTTAATGAGAGATGATGCAAAAAAATCCACTTTATATGTCATGGTGTTGCCAATCTCGTTGTATATAATACGAGAACCTATAATATTTATAAAAGTGAGTATTATGTAAATAGGTATTATAACCAATAAAAACATAAGGCCAACTCTATAGTAGACCGGCAATTTTCTGATAGAATCGGTTATACGCTTTAACATTTGAGTCCTCTCACTGTTTATAAATTTTGAGACAAGAATACGGACATCATTTCAAATTGCCATTCCAATCTTCAGTCCCGGGATTAAGAATGACATTTGCTATTATGAAGCAACATTACATATTCAATCTTAATTTAACTTGTTGTGCTAGGTAATGAGATAGCAAGCATCCTGAGCACCCCCTCTAAACCAGCGAGGGGAATCCCCTCTGCACTCCCCATGTTAAAGGAAGTATCCTTTAACACAAGCAAATTGGTTTGCCCCGTAACGAGCTTACAAGCTCTTGAGTTCGGAACTCCTGCTATCGAAATGCTAGCACAATAAGTTAATTTAATCTTAATTACATATTAAATTATATATTAAGATTATTTATTAAAAAACATGCAAATTTTTTACATCCTTTACTTTTGTTTACCACTTTCTTTTACAAAAACTTAACCAAAAGCCTATGGCATTAGTCAGGGGGAGCAGCAGTAAGCTGCTTTGGCAGTATTTACTGCGCATTTCTGTACTGCTGCGGAGAAATACCCGTATACCTCTTAAAAAGGATTGAGAAATATGCAGGATTGTTTATACCCACTGCTGCTGATATATCTGAAATTTTCATGTTGGTACTGGTAAGCAGTTCCCGGGCATGGGCAATACGTCTTTCGGTAATATAATCTGAAAGGTTTTCACCGGTAATTTGTTTATAAAGACGTGACAAATATGATGGATTTAAATATACCACTTCAGCTAAGCGAGTTAGTGACAAATCCTTCTCAAGATTTTCAGAAATATAAGATTTGATTTTCTGAACAACTTTACCTTCATCGTCATCAACTTTTGAAGCCAGTACTTTATTTGCCATAGTCTCTATGAAGCTTGCTCCAAAGCCTATTTTTTCAAGTCCGGCAAGTAATTCAATTATTCCTGCTTCGATTTCGGACGGCATAATTCCCTTACGGTTCATGCGTGAAAAAAGCATTCCCATAATTCTAAAAAGAATTTCCGAATAAAGCATGCCTCCGCTACTGCGGGCCACTTCCAGTAATTTTCGCAATTCTGTTGTAAAATTCTCTGCATTGTTGTCCAGAAGCTGTTCCAGCTGGTAAAAACTGCGTTCTAAGTTGGAGTATTCTTCAGAGGCTGTGCACACTGCCCCCTCATCAGTGAATATGGTCATGCTGTTTAATGGATTTATGAATAACAACGCTTTCAATCTGTCGATTAAACCAGCCAGGTCTGTCCATTCAGCCGGTTCCGACGCCATAGCAAGAGGCAGTCCCACGCCAAGCTCATTATGGCAAGTAATCTGGGCAGCTTCAAAACTCCCCTTCACATAATTAAACAGATTATCCCACTCAGATTCTGCCTGAGGCTGTATAAACCACACCATGAGAGAATAATATTCAATACAGTAGCTGGTCACCTTGCTGCCTAACTGGTATTCCACCTCGTTTTGTATATATGAAAATTGCTGTAAATTTCTTACATCGCTATGGAATAAAGGCCGTGCAGCTACCAACAGCACCTTTTGTTCAGGATTTAAGCCAGTCTCCAACTCACTGAACTGTTTATCCCATTCCTCGGGAATGTCCCCATCTAAAAGGCTGGTAAATAATTTATTTCGTACAAACGGCAATGATTTGGCAAATTGGTTTCTGGCACGGGCCATAATAGCCTCCCGCTCATGTTCTTTCCTGTTTTCCTCCATACATTCCCTTACTGCCTCAATTATTGCTGCATCTCCTTCTGTCTTCAGTATGTATTTTGCTCCCGGCTTGTGAATGGTAGCGTATACATAATCAAACTCACTGTATCCCGTCAGCATAATAACCTTACACTTCGGCCAATAATTATATATTGTATCCAGAAGCTGCAATCCCGTAATACCAGGCATTTTTATATCTGTTACTACAATGTCAAATCTCATACTTTTCATTTTTTCAATTGCTTCTATTCCTGAATAAGCTTTATATACGTCCAGTTCCAGTCCTGATTCCTGGCAAAATACTTCATAAAGACCATCTACTATATCTGGTTCATCATCAACCAGCAAAAGTCTGTTCATTTCCTATTCCTCCCCCACAACAATTCGCATATGAACTTTCAGTCCTCCAAGGTTGCTTCTTGATACTTTAAGTCCGCTCCTGTCACCAAAACGTATTTTTAAGCGGTGCTGCACATTGATTATTCCAGTACCCCTCCCGACTTCTATTTCATCGCTTTCCAGCTTCCGCTGCAAAGCTTCAAGCTCAGTATCGTTCATTCCTTCGCCGTTATCTTCCACATATACATTAAGCTCATGGTTGTCAAAGGTAAAACTTATATTAATAAGTCCGCCATACAGCACATTGTCCATGCCGTGCTCATACACGTTTTCTATTACCGGCTGCAAAATGAGCTTCGGTACCATTATATCTCCAGCCCCTTCCGGCACTTCACCCATGTATACCTCTATCCTGTCCTTAAAGCGAATACTTTGTATATCAATATAATTCCGTGCTATCTCAACTTCTCTCTTAAATGGAACTTCATCTACTTCACTGCGGGTTATGTACTGATAATATCCTCCCAGCTTCTGGGCAAAAACCTCAAGCCGGTCATAATTTTTGCTCCGGCACATGCGGTAAATGTGATAAAAGCTGTTATATAAAAAGTGCGGATTAATCTGGGACTGAAGCTGCTTTAACTCCGCCCGCTGTGTCGAAATACGGTACAGGTACACCTGCTGAATTGTAGTTTTTATCTGTAAAGCCATCTTTTCAAAGCTATTGAATAAGTAGCCGAATTCTCCGTGTATTTCTTTGTCAAAGTGTATATCATAGTTTTCTTCTTCCACCATTTTAAAGGCTTTTACCAGTTCACTCATCGGCCGGTGAATTACACTGTTAAGGGAAAGTGCAAAAAGCAATATTATAGGTATTGTTATCAGTATGAACACAAGGAATATTAAATTAAACATCTTCAGAGGCCTTATGATATCGTTTTCGGGCATATATGAAATCAATGTCAGCTTCAGAAATGGAAAAGAACTCACGGAGACCCAATATGTCATACCGTCCTGAGTAATTTTATCAAAAATTGTACCGCCTGTCTCGTCGGCTTTGGTGGAAAGCCGCAAAAAATCCTGTTCGGTAATATCAAAACTGTTTCCGATTCTCCATTTACCCCCGTCATCTATCAGCATTGCACCGGTCCTCTCCCGTCCGCCCAACTCTGACAATTCCTGTGTCAAAAGGGGGATTGACAATTCCGTATAAAGAACATATGCCGGTTTCTGACCGCTTAAATTAAAAGGTCTGGGATAGGGTGAAAAAATAAACAACCTGTCTTGGCAATAAAAAACAGATCCTGAGTTATCTGATTCCAAATAGGCATCAATGATATCCCCGATATTACGGTTATCTATATTATAATTGCTGCACATTGTCCATGCATCGTTACATTTGTATATTCCACAGTTGACAATCAAATAACTGGAAAGATTCAGAAAGTTCAGCTTTTCCGATACCTGAATTGCAGCCTGTCCGCGCTGCACATTGTCCATTGACTGGAACAATACTCCAAGGTATTGAAAGTCCCGGTCCAAAGAATATTGGTGTTGCAGGTTTATTATCTTATCTATTTCTTTAATGAGAGATGATGCAAAAAAATCCACCTTATATGTCATGGCGTTGCCAATCTCGTTGTATATTATACGGGAACCTACAATATTAATAATAGTAAGTATTATGTAAATAGGCATTATAACCAGCAAAAACATAAGTACAACTCTATAATAGACCGGCAACTTTTTTATAAAATCAACTATATGCTTAAGCATATATGTCCTCCTGCTACACTAGCATTACCCATTTTAATATTATATCATAATAATCAAATGTAAAGGAAAAAAATGAAAATATAAGATGTCTCCAAAAAGTGACTTGAAATTAAAAAGACGTGTCTCACATTTAAAAGAAATACAGTCCGGTACAAAGAACAAAGAGCCAATCATTGCTGACTGACTCTTTTTTGGTTTGCTCATTTGTTATTACCGCTATCTTTAACTTTAAATTCAGGTTTACATCTCAATTTAAGTTCATATCTCCTATAGTCCCATCATTTCATAAGTAAGGTCCCTGATTGTGGGATGAATCACATTATAGACATAATCGTGGTAAAGTACATGCTGTATATAGAAAACTGCCAGGCGGTTTTCTACGTCAATTAATCCATAAGCACCGGCAGCACCGTCCCATCCGAATTCTCCCAGTGGACTTCTGACACCGGATTTCTCCTTTTCAATCAAAGTACGTACACCTAACCCATAACTATAGCCCTTTCTACCAAAAAGATCAAAATCCTTTTTGGAGACATCATGCAGCTGATTTGAGCGCATCAGGTCTATAGATTCCGGTGAAAGAAGTTTGTAACCGTCAGCACTGGTTCCGTAGTTGCACATTGCGTCCAGGAACAGGATGTAGTCGTTTGCTGTTGAAATCAAGCCTGCACCTGCGCTTTCATAATTCTTTGACAGGACATAGCAGTTCTCCTTTGCAATGGGAACAGAAGTCATTGTATCCGCGCGGAATTCAAACTGGTCAGACATATTGGCCTTTCGTTCAGGTGTCAATTCGAAACCTGTATTTTTCATACCCAGTGGTTTAAAAATATTTTCATCAAGATATGTACTGAGCTTCATGCCTGAGGCTACCTCAATTATTGCGCCAAGCACATCATGGCTCAGGCTGTATTGGAAATGCGTCCCCGGTTCAAAATCCAGCGGCTCATTGGCAAGGGCTTTTATAATCTCACGGGTGGTAGCCTCGCCATTTGTTTCTTCTATGACTTTTTTGATGGACGGAGCTTCTAAATTATAATTCAAGCCGCTTTGCATGGTAAAAAGATGTCTTATTGTCATTGTATTTTTTGCAGGTTCAACATGGGAATCTGTTCTTACATACAGATCCTTATATTCCGGGAGATAATAATAAACCGGATCATCAAGGCCGATTTTCCCTTTTTCTATCAACTGCAACACTGCCGTGCAGGTGATGACCTTGGACGCTGAATAGATCCAATAGGTGTTGTTCTCAGACAGGGGCTTTGTTTTACCGGCATCGGCAAAACCTGTTATGTGGCGGAAAACAGGTTTGTGCTCATGATAGATTACACAATCGCATCCTGGTGTTCCGTACTTTTCCAATGAATTCAAATAGTCAATCAGTATGTTTTTGTTCATTTTATTCATCCTCCTCCCTTTTCCCGCCATGTCTCCAGCAATTGCTTGTACAAAATTCCTCTTTCTCAATTCCTGCACAAACAACCCTGTTGGACATGCATTCAGGACAATTGAATTCACTATTTAAAATTTTTTCATAGTTTTCATAGCTTTCCTTCCACTGTTTCCCACAGTTAAGGCACTTCACAGAGCATATATTTCGTGTATAATTCCCGCCTTCTATCTTGATAGCCTTTCCATTTACAAGGCTGTCCGCAATCTTTTCCCTTGCAGAATTCAGGATGCGCTGGAAAGTCTGCCTGGATACCTTCATTTTTTCAGCACATCCCTCCTGTTCCATACCTTCAAGGTCCTTAAGCCGTATAGCTTCAAGCTCCTCGATATGTATGACATTCTCCTGCAAAGAACTTTCCTCAATATCAGAAGGAGCAAAATATTGAACATCCGGGATAAACTCGACTCTTCTCCACTTTGTCGGTCTCGCCAAAGCATTCAATCCCCTTTCAATAATAATACCAAAATCCTTTGCTTCTCAATCTTTGAAATAGAGATTTGCAGCATAACAGAGTTATTTTATTCAGTTTATACATTACACATCATCTATATTTGTATTTTATCATATTTTTATGATTTGCAATTGAGTATCTTTAACAAATAATTGGGCATAAATTTATATCGAATAATTGTTATTCCCTTTGGAGTCATGCCTCAAAAACCAAATCGCATTGTTCCTGAATCTTCAACTCGCTAAAATAACGGTTTTCCATGGGTATCCATTCATTAATAAATCTTTTTAACATTAAAGGACCATTTCTATTCAAAATACGGGAAATTTGTTTTTCTTCATCTATGTGCAAAAAAACTTTCAGGTCATAATTGTTCACCAAAGTCGGATGCATGCTGTAAGAACCCTCTATAATATTTAGTTTTTTTGGGATTACTGATATGGGTGGTCCAAATATCATTTGTTTGCAATCGTACTTGCGGTATTGAAATTCGCTGCCGCTATTCAGTCCGTCAATAACTTCATTTTTGAACCGGGCATAATCAACATTTCCGCCAACCTCATTCAAACGCTCTTCTGTCTTCATTTCAGGCGTCAGGAAGAAATCATCCATATGAAATATGTTGCAATCGTATATATTGCCTATCAGCAAGGACAATGTAGTTTTCCCTGCTCCGCAATTTCCGTCAATAGCTACATTGACTCTGTCCTTTACTTTCATCAGGGAGTCTATTCTGCAGAACAGCTCAAAAAAATCGCAATATTCTGACCTCACAATACGGTATGCAGGGAAATAGGCCTTGCGGTATACCTCGCTGTGACTGATTGGAGGATAACCTTTTTCCTTATATGAACTCAAGCAGGCTTCCAACTCTTCCAATGAAAAGGGAAGCTGTCCTTCCTTACAGCACTGTCTTAGCTCATCCAGTTTTTCTTCAAAGCCCTTAATGCTTCCTCTGACTGAGTTGGCTGTGTTTATGAATAGCCTGTTTATTGTACTGAGGCTGATACTATAATGTTTCAAGGCAGCTAAATGAAGCCTGCAAAGATTGTTGCCTATATCTTCAAAGACATCACCGGTTGTTTTCCTATCCGGCGCAATTTGTTCCAGGTAACGCCACTCAGTCTGCAGTTTTCGGAGAGTTTCCTCCTCATTTTCAATGAAATGCCCGCCTGCAAATTCATTCTGATATATAAGCTTGACTGCATCCTGAATTTGTATCCTGGGATACAAATTATAATGCCTTACCAATAAAGCTTTTATGCTCATTTCAGAAGCTTTTCTGTTCATTCCAGCCCACACTTTCTATAAGTCTTGCTTTTGCCAGCGCAACTACAATAACAGGGATAATGATAATTTGTATTACTATGCCCGGAATTGCATTGATGAATGCCCCGGCCATAAAAAGCTCCCATGTAAATGCCATATTACCCAATCCATATAGTATCAAGCTCACACATCCCCAGACAATTCTTCCACAAATCATTGACAAAATCAATGATACAAATATGAATCCTTTCTTTTTGGGAAGCAATTTATGCAAAAGCCCGGTCATAAAGCCATATGTAGCCAGTTCAAAAGCCATAGCTATGGCATCAGGAAACATATGTGGCATAGAAAATAACACGCTCCTGAAAACAGGCAAAATAAAACCAACAATCAAGCCATATGGCCACCCGCAGACAAAACCGCAAAGCAAGACAGGAATATGCATTGGCAATAATCTTCTGCCCACACTTGGAATTTGGCCTATCAGAAATGGCAATAGAAGCCCTATTGCAAGAAAAAGCCCTGATAATACCAATTTTTTAGTTGACAACCTTTTCATGTTATTACCTCCACAAAATAAAAATACCATGAAGATTTAAACCTTCATGGTTGTAAGCATTTTCATCAATACTATTTTCCAAATACATAAATGCTTTTGTCTTTTATACAAATGCTTTAATACAAATTGCTTTAATACAAATACTTTTGTGCAAAGCTTAATAAAAATACTTTTTACAACAAATGCATTTATACAATAAGTACTTTATAACATACAAAATATACACAAAATACTTCTGAACAAAACTTGAAAAATCAGGTGCAGCCTTCATGACTGCTTTTACAAACATTATATTAAACCAATTTTATTTTTATGTCAATTTATATATCTGTTTATAATTTATATATCTGTTTTCGCAAGTTCTTAATAATCTGCAAAACTATGCAATGGATATCTGTAATATCTATACATGTTTCCAAGTCTCATTTACTATATCATTATTATCGCATCACCAAGCAATGCTTACAAAACATGTGAACACTTACCGGTATTAAACACTGGTTTTCCAAAGCCCGTGAAGATTGCAATAGGCAAAAACATTCAGCACTTTATCATCATCTGTTAAAATAAATTCGGTATAGGGCTTTTCTCCAGGTTCAAGCACTTTACGCTGGCCGCCTTTTTCAGTCTCTATATATACCCAGCTGATATAGTGTTCCTCTGTCATAGGATGTGGTGCTGAGCCGACCTCGACGGTTACTTTATTGCCGTCCACCTTGACAACAGGCAGATGCTTTTCAACCGAAGCATCAGTAGTGTTTGGAACAAGCTCAGTCATTTTCTCCCCACAACATACTAGCGGAACTTTTGCATTGTTGATCAGCCCAACAATGTTTCCACAGTGTTTACAAATGAAAAACTTTTGCTCTTCACGCTTCATTCATATCCTCTCCTTATAATTATTTATAAATCATTATTTATATAAGCATAAATGTTTAGTCTTAATTTAGACACCTCTTATTATTGTCGGAAATTAACAGTTAGATTCGGCATCTAAGATTTTTTCATCGGGTATTTATTATAATATACCACCTTATAAAATACATTAACATGATTATTATTAGTATGGTTATCGTTCGCTTTTGATTTATTCCTGGCTTAAATTTGCCCATTTTGACGGAAAGAGAAAAAAAGAGCCCTCTTTGGTGTGATTTCCTTACAGGAACCAGTAACCAAAAAGGGGGCTTTCTCAATGAATTAGTAATTAGTTTAACACAATATCACATTATCGTTCTTGACATAATTATAATAATTATCGCACCTGATATAATCATAATAACTTTCTTGCAATAATCAGCAGATCAGATATTCCTATTTTTCCATCGCCATCCAGATCCGCAATCCTTGCAACAGGCCAGTCCGGACTATTGGCATCCTTTGCGTAATGACTTGCGACAATAGCAAGGTCACCTATGTTAACTACACCGTCATTGTTTACATCTCCTTCAACAGTTACAGTCTTGTCAATTATAATTATTACCTTGTTTGTTTGGACGGTTTTCCCTTTCAATGTTACTTCAGCCCACACCTCAAGAGTTTCTGCATCTCCTACTTCTGATGACAAATTCAGCTGTACCGGGTCATATTGTGTATCAATGAATGCAATATCAGGATTGCTCAAATGATACTCTATTGTTGCATTGGTCAAATCAGCAGCTGCTCCGTCGCTCATCAAACCGGTTATTGTAATGTTTGCAACTTCACCGGGCTTAATCTGGCTGGGCTCTACCTTCAGCTCAGCACTGTCCAAAACAGGCCCACTCTGTCCACCGGTTACAACAAATTTGGCGTCTGCCCAGCTTGCATGGTCATGGCCATTGGTATCAACCTGGTCTACAATCAGTCTCAGTTCTTTTACACCTGTAATATCCAGGCTTATAAATACCTGTTCATTATTACCGCTCATCACGCCGCTTCTGTAAATTTCTTTTCCGTCTGCAATCACAATAAACCTTACGGTTGTATTTGCCGGCTTATTTGCTCCCAAATCTGCTCCTATATAAGACTCAAATTTGTTGAATCCAAGCCCCTCAAGATTATAAACTATTTCAGAATTCGCATGAACGCCGATTCCTTTTTCATAAGTAACAATGCTTCCATTTGGACCGCGTAATCTTATGGGGTTTCCTGATATTGCAACATCTTTACCGATTGTTCCCCAGCCGACTGTAGCACTTACCCAATCCATGTCACTTGCATATCTGAACTTAACGGGAGTGAATTTAATAACATATACAGCGCTCATTGAATCATCTTTCGTTCTTACATGAATTGTAGCTTCTCCGGGAAGTTTGGTTACATTATTCACTTCAACTATCAGATCATCCCTTGAATAAACGGGTTCTACAACCGGAAGAGGCTGACCCTCACCCAAATCAGGTATTATCAATTCATATTCTCTGATATTAGTGTTAAAACCTGAGATAGACTTTCCATCAACTTTAATATCTTCCAGTAGTGTAAAATCAACAGAACGTTTGCTTAATTCCATAGGATCCATTGCACTGGTCATCGGTCTTAACACATATTTATAGGAATAAGATTGGTTGGTAGGCAGCATATACTGCGGTAGTGCTGTTCCGGTCCAGCTGTTCCAGACACCCATCTGGCGGTAATTCACTTCCAGTGAAATATCGTCCAGTTTAGTCAGCTCATATGGATGGCGTGCATCATCCAACTGAATATCGGTATAATATAGAGCACTGAAATCAAAAGTCGGAAGTCCGCCAACCATCAGTCCGAACCCTTCATTGTCGGTCAAAGTAAGCCAGCGTGCGTCCATTTTATTTCCGGTGTCCTGGGGATTGGGATATGGGAAGAACTGCTCATCCACAGTACTGGTATAAACCCCTACAAATGCACCGTCATAACGGTCCCAATAATGATCATGTTCTCCTCTTCCGTACCACTTCATGTTCTTAAACTCGCCCGGAATCATCAATTCCATTCCTACTTCAGGAACTTCAGACAAAGAACGGTTTGGCTGCAGGGTACAGTTTACAATCACTTCGCCACTGCCATAGATATAGTAGTCTGCTATGAAGCCGGATGCAGCGGAAGTTGGTATAGTTGCATCCACTTGAATTTTCAATAATTTGTCATAAATCTCTTCAACTGTTACTTTATTTACCTGCATGTTTTTGCCTGCATACTTCCAGGTGGCATCGCGGGTAGTCATGCCGTTCATTATGTCATTATCCACAGGAGCTCTCCAGAAATTAGGCATCGGGCCTTCCTTAATCAGATCTTTACCCTGATATTTATAGGAAGATAACGTTCCTTTTTCCTTATCAAATACTATTGAAAAATCCTTTCCTGCTATATTTACCTGAGTATCTGATTCATTAACTGTGAGCGGTGACATATTCTTCGTATCAAAACCTGGTGCCTTGGGCACTTCATAAGGCATCTTAAACTGGAGCCTTGCCACTTCATGGCCCTTTGGAGCCCAGTTTGTATCTTCCTTCAGTTTTATGCTTATATTGAGCCAATACTCAGCACCGGCTTTTAGCACAGGTTTTTCAATAGGTAATGTCACTATTTTGGTTGCTTCTCCCGGAAGATCAATATCCAGTTTTCCTTCCTGCAGCACAGTATCATCTTCAGCCAGCGTCCATGTAGCATCATATTCATTCAGGTTGGTAAATAAGTTCTGATTCCAAAGCTCAATCTGATTTTCATCAAGATTGACAGATTTAACTTTGAAATTCTGGTATGCTGCTTTTACGTCATAAAGCTCAGGCTGGGGTGTTCTGTCAGGGTTCACCAATCCGTTCATACAGAAAATTCCATCGGTGTTATCCTCTCCCCAATCTCCGCCGTATGAGAAATATGTCTCCCCTGTATATCCCTCAGGAATTGGCAAGCCGTTAACACCTTCATCCACCGGGAGTCTTACCGATTCGTCTGCCCAGTCCCAGATATAGCCTCCCTGAAGATTGGGGTATGTATCAATTATTTCCCAATATTCTTTCACGTTACCGCCGCTGTTGCCCATTGCATGGAGATATTCACACATAATATAAGGCTTGGTGTTGCCGGACTTTCCATAACTTTCAAGGCTCGACAACGCTGGGTACATTGTACTATAGAAATCTGCTATATTATTATCAGCCTGGAAATGAATCAGACGGGTCGGGTCATTTGCCTTCAGCCAGTTCCTGGCATTGTTGAAGGGCGTTCCTGAGCCGCATTCATTTCCCATGGACCAGAATATAACTGAAGGATGATTTTTATCTCTTTCATACATATCATAAATACGCTGCTCCACAGCTGGGTGCCATGCAGGGAATTGGCTTCCTGCTGCAAAGGGTCTTGCACTGTGTGTTTCATTATCTGCTTCATCCATGATATACATTCCGTATTCATCGGCAATATCGTATAACGCTTGTGAATGTGGATAATGTGCCGTACGAATAGCGTTTATATTAAATCTCTTCATGATCAGAACATCTTCCAGTATCTGCTCTTTTGTCATGGCATATCCTACATCGGGATGAACCTCATGACGGTTTACTCCTTTGATCAGGATGGCTTTACCATTAATCTTCACTTGTCCGTCTTTTAATTCAATTTCACGGAAACCGACTCTGGAGCTTAATATTTGAATCGCCTTACCTGTTTCATCTTTTAAGATGAGCACCATTTTATAAAGATTTGGCTTTTCAGCAGACCATTTCAGGGGATTTTCTACGTTCCTGGACATGCTTGCCACAACTTCAGTTTCCCCGTTTTCAAAATTAACAGTATACTGCATGGGTGATTCAAATACAGGATTGTTATTCCAATCGTACAGGAGTGCCTCAACAGTGTAAATATCTTCTGAAACGCCTGTACTATCTTTCACGTTGACTGTCAAAGATAAAACGGCATCCTCATAGTTTTCATCCAGGTCAGTTCTGATATTATAGTCACGAATACGAACCTTGGGGTTGGCATACAAATAAACATCACGGAATATACCGCTTAAGTCAATCATATCCTGATTTTCAAGCCAGGCACCGTCCGACCAGCGGTATACTTCCACAGCCAGTATATTCTCACCTGGCTTTAAATAGGGGGTAATGTTAAAGTCAGTAGCCATAAAGCTGTCTTCACTATAACCTACCGGCTGGCCGTTTATCCATACATAATAAGCTGATTTAACACCCTGAAAAGATATGTATACATCCTGTCCGTTCCAGCTCTCAGGAACAGTAAAAGTACGGCGGTAAGAGCCTACCTCATTATGATTTATAGGAACCGCTTTTGAACCATTAGTTACTCTTGTTGTCGCACCTGCATATTCATTATATGCTTCCCACGGCACTTCCTGATTCATATAAACAATTTGTCCATACCCTTGTAGCTGCCAGTTGCTGGGTACCGGGATTTCATCCCACTCAGACACATCATAATCTTCCTTGTAGAAATTTACAGGTCTGTTAGTTGGATTGTCTGCCCAATGGAACTTCCACATTCCATTTAAAGATTGATAATACATCGAATCTTCAAATTTTAATGTGAGTGCCTCATTTACGTTAGGATATGAGATTGTTCTGACGCTCACTTTCTCATTCCCGACTCTGAAAACACCCGGGGTACCGTTCCATTCGGTTCCGGTAAACCCTTCTGCTGCAAATGCATGCAGTATGTTTCCTAAAGGCCCGAAAGCCAATAAGAACACTAACAAGATGCTTAGTACTTTTCTTTTCATTCTTTATACCTCCTATATAATAATATTGAGACCGGTTAACAGTCACAATTTATGGTTAACAACAGAAAAAGGCATAATAAAATTAAGCATACTTAATAAATTTAGCTGCTTTAAAAATATTTAGCATGAATTTATTAAGTGTGCTATTTTTATAATGTCATTTAATGTCATTAATTAAAGCACCACTAGACAGTCCGAACGAGAACTAAATTTTAAGAATTACTAAAAAATTCAGTAAAACTTTCCATCACAAATTCATCCAAAATAATAATTAGTACAAAAACATAGGATAACAAAAAATATATTATTTCTAAAATCATCTTTGAATATATATTAGCAATTAAATTACTTACAGTGAATTCGATTTCTATCTCTGTTAGTTAAAAAAAACTCTCTAGTTTTACAGTAGATTTTTTAAACTAATAAAATTATGTATTATAAGTGTAATAATAAGTATTGTTAGTAAAAAATAAGTATTTTGAGCATGATATAAAGGTTTTGCACAAAATAAAAAATAATAATGATAAAAATGATAATAGGTTGGTTTAAGTTTTTAGTCCTCCTTTTTATCCTTGGAATAGGAAAATGGAAACAACAGCTTTTGATTTTCAATATTGTACATATTCTCTCTGTTGATTACAACAGTACCTGTGTCTACGTCTTCAAAATTATTTTTGTTTTTAATTGCCTGAATTGCATATTGAACTCCCAGATATCCCATTGCAAAAGGATTTTGTACAATAAGGGCGTCAATAACTCCATCTTCCAGCATTTTTATTGATTCCGGATTGTTATCGAATCCTACTACAGTTATTTGATCCTTCAATCCCAATTCATCAATAGCATTAGCCACTCCTATAGTCGTCCATTCATTGAACGTTGCAATTGCATTAATATCAGGGTGATCTCTAAGCATATCTATAGTTGCTTTTTTTGGAGATTCAGCATTTGAGTAACTATATCTGATATCAGCTATTACCATTTCATTATAGCCTTTCATACTTTCAATAAACCCTTGTTCCCTCTGCATAGCATTTGCACTGCCCTTTTCAAAATTTATAACTCCCACCTTTGCCTTCCCGTTCATATATTCAATTAGTGTCCTTCCGGCCATTCGGCCTGCTTCAACATTGTCAGTTCCAATAGTGCACAGGACTTTGTCGGTATTGATCTGGCTGTCAATAATAATAATCGGAATACCTGAATCAATAGCACGCTCTGCTACTTCAACAGAATTATCAAAATCGCATGCAGAAAATACTATTGCATCCACCTTGTCTTCGATAGCCTTTTCCATCATTTCATTTTGAGTTTCATAGTCTTTCTCGGATTCAGGCGCAGATAACTGGAGGTCTATATTATACTCATTTGCAGCAACTTTTGCTCCGGCAAAAACTGTTTGCCAGAATTTGGAGCCACTTGATTTTACCAGCACCAAAACTTTAGGTTTTCTGCTTACGTTGGCTTCAGTACCGGACGGTGTGCAAGAAGCAAGAACAATAATTACAGTATAAACAATAATTATCAAGACAACAAAAATCAGCAGATTTCTGTTTAACTTAATCATATATTAACATCACCCTCAATTTTTGGAATCCAGATATTTACACAAGTCCCGATATCCAATTCGCTTTCAATTTGTAACCCGTAGTCTTTACCAAAATATATCTGTATCCGGTCATTTACATTCTTCACACCAATTCCATGTCCACCCGATGATTCATAACTGAGAATACTCTCCAACACTTCTTCAGGCATACCAAGCCCATTGTCAATAACCTGCATAAGTATTTTTTCTCCCATATCCTTTACTTTTATTTCTATCAGCCCTTTATCCACCATTCTGTCAATGCCATGATAAATGGCATTTTCTATAATAGGTTGGAGTGTAATTTTCAAGCAACTGTATGATAGTAAATTTTCGTCAACATCAAAAGTGTATTCAAACTGATTTCTGTATCTGATTTGTTGAATTGTCAAGTAACTTTTTGCATGAGCAATCTCATCTCCTATAGTAATAATTTCCTTTCCTTTACTTATAGCTATGCGAAACAGGGTTGCCAGGGCAGTAACCATTTTTACAGCGCCAGGGCCGTCTTTTTGCTCACACATCCAAAGTATTGAGTCAAGTGTATTGTAAAGAAAATGCGGGTTTATCTGAGCTTGTAAAGCTTTAAGCTCCGTCTTCCTTAATTCCTGTTCTTCGTTCTTTATTTTTTCCATTAGTTTTTCTATCGTATTAATCATATGGTTAAATGATTGTGAAAGGCGTTCAACTTCATAAAATCCGGTCTCATTGGAGCGAATGTCCAGATTGTTTGTCGATACAACATTATCCATAACATCATTAAGGCTGGCAAGGGGTTTTGATATTTTTATTGAAACAAACATTGAAATACAAATAATAAGTATGCATGCAATGCCAAACATGATTAACAGGAATTCAATGGCATCATCCCGTGCTTCAAGCATGTCACTCATGTATGTAATTCCGACAACCTTCCAATTTGTGTACTTCAGCGATGATATTACCAAAATATTGTTTCCGTTTGGATGAACATAGGCACCGTCTTTTTTATCAGCTATAAAGTCAATATCCTCCTGCTTGATACCTGCATACAGCATCTGTTGTTGAGGATGATAGATAATGTTGTTATTCTCATCCATAATGAAAACGTAACCTCTTTTTCCTATTGTAACATTACTGCAATACTCGTCTATTGAGCTGAAGTCGACATCCATTGCCAGCACTGAATGAGCCGGAAGCATGCTTTCAGGCAAGTTTACATATATACTTAATGTAACCACCCAAATATATTGATTTTCAAAAAGATTTTGAACATGAGGCGGCGAAAAATTATAATAGCCATGATATTTTTTCATGTTTTTATACCATGATTGGTCATCAATTTTTATATTTTGCTTTATCTTATTATTGAACGGTGCTACCATGATAAGATCCCCTGCAGAATCATACACAGAAAATGACACAATATCATTTCTTAATTTTAATACCGTATCAAGCAGAATTAACATATAGTCTTTCTTATTATAAGTATAATTTGTGTTTCTGTGGTATAATATGTAATCTGAAATTTCTGTCATGTCCTTTATATAAGTATTAATGGTATTTGCGACCTGCTCCACCAACTGCACGGAACTTGTCATGGCATTCTCCCTTAATACAGTAACAAACTTGTTATACAGTATCATTCCGCTAAAGATCATGGCAGCCAGTGCAAAAAGGCTGATATAAATTGACAGCACAGAATGCAGGCTCCTTGTCTTTCCTTTATATAACGGTTTCATTCTTTTAAACATCATTTAGACTCGCTCCATATGGAAGGTGTTATACAATAATAGCCTGGCTATATTAAATCATAATTTTCCTAGCACTATACCATTGCTTCGCCTGCTTCTCATTTCACTTGGTGATATATTGAAATACTTTTTAAATGAATAGCTGAAGTAATGTTGATCATTATAGCCAACCTCTTTTGCAACTTCCAGAATCCTCATATTTGTTGCAGAAAGAAGCTCATAAGCCTTTTCCATACGTATTCTGATCAAAACATTTTTGAATGGTTCACCTATTACTCTTTTAAATATGATACTGAAATAATTTGAACTTATGTGAAGATATTTGCTGACTGTTCTTAAAGACAACTCAGGATCGGAATAATTGGATTTCATGTACTCGTATCCCTTATTGACCAGCACTGCTGTCATATCCTGTCTCTCCAGGTCAATACATTCCATAACCTTACAGCAGAGCTTTTTAAAATTGTATTGTACCTCGTCTATTGTCTGGCTTTTGTATATATCCAGTATTAAACTCATGTTGATGTCCATTTTTTCTGTAAAGTCTGAAATTGAATTCTGTGCAGTCTTTATCAGAGTGGTAATCATTTCAATTATGCAAATTTGAAAGTCTGAGAATGTTGCTCCCTTGGCAGCCAGGTCATTAAATATGTCAGAAATGAATCTGAATAGATTATCTTTTGTTCCGGTTTTAAGGATTGAACTGAATTCCATTTCTTTTTTCTCATCGAAAACAAATTTAATTCCCTTTGCCGGTTCAATATCGCGCAAATATATTGCTTTATTTGTTCCCATAAGTGAACAATAGCTCAGTGCCGTTACAGAATTGTCATACTCCTTTTTGGCTTCCTCCAGATTTCTGAACATATTGCTTACGCCTATGATTACCGGTAACCCATAATTTTTGTTAATGCTCTGCTGTATCTCATGCATAAGTATTTCAGCATAGTTTTCTATGTTTTCTTTAGTGTCAGATAAAATAGTAACGATATTTTCTCCATATTCAAATGTTTCGTTTAATAAATATTTATCAGATACGCGTTTTGCAATGTTCACCAATGAAGGGAAAATAACATCAATATCTTCAATGCTGTCAATACCCTTTAAATCTATGGTTGATCCTCTGTCAATCCTAACAGTAAATATGAGATACCATGGACCGTTTAAATTTAAAGAAAGTTTCTTAATATTATTGTAGATTTGTGCACTTGATGTGTAGCTTGTTATTAGTGACAGCAAAAAGCCCGTCCGAATTATTGGCAGACTTTCGATATAGTTTTGTTTAAGTATTTCAATATTTCTTAAATTATTGCTCTCCTCATCCAATTTTTGTTTAATGGAAATGAGCGTATCTCTCATTTTTTCTGCAGATACCGGCTTTGACAGGTATTCTATTACATTAAGTTTAATAGCACTTATAGCATAATCAAATTCATTAAACCCTGTTAAAAATACAATCTTAGTAACAGGATTAATTTCTCTTACCAGCTTCGCAAATTCTATTCCATCCATAAAAGGCATTTTAATATCTGTGATAATAACATCTGGGTTACATTTTTCAACTATATCTATTGCTTCAAGTCCATTTTCAGCTTCACCGATTACTGTAAATCCCAAGCTGCTCCAATCGATAGTGTTAATAATGGCTTTCCTTACGTTGTATTCATCTTCAACAAATAAAAGTGTATACATATTCATCATCCTTAACTTTGTATTTTATCAAGGAAGAAACCTTAGCAACCGTAATTATTCAGTTCACCCAGCTGATTAGTTACCTTATTATGTTTACAAATGTAACAATTGTGTGGTTTAAATCCGGAACTTGATTTCAGAAAATTGCCTGAAAACTGCTTTATTTACTGACGCGATTTTATGCATATATATTTAATTGCATATTTCAACAAATAGAAAAATTTAGTTATTTATTTTAACAGAATTACTTTGAGACACAGAGAACAACATAATAATTCATATGATTTACTCCGTTATAAATAATATGTATTCTTAAATATTTATTCTTAAATATGTTTAAATATGTATTCTTAAGATAATTTTTTAACAATTTATTTAAATTATAATACCCCAATTGACATATGTCAACATTTTGGGAAATAATCTGTAGTTTATACATTATGTTTACAACCTGAATTTACTGACTATATTCCTGAGTTCATCAGCCAGTTCAGATAGCATATCAGCGAATGATGATATCTCTTCCTGGCCTGCAGTCTGTTCTTCAATGGCTGCTGCCACTTCCTGGCTCCCGGCCATGAATTGCTTTGCCACATCGTAAATAACTTTGCTCATTTCCTCTACTTTTTGAATTTCTTTTACTGCTTTTTCTATTTCCTCAGTTATTCTTTTAACCTGGGTATCTACATTCCTGCTTGTATTGACTATTTCCTGAAAGGACTTTCTTGCTTCACCGGCAATTTCCGTGCCTTCTATAACCTCGTCAACCCCTTCAGTCATACTGTCGTTTACAAGCTCAGTTTGGTTTTGGATTTCTTTCAATATTTCCGAAATTTCTTTTGCCGCACCCGCGGAACCCTCAGCAAGTTTTCGTATTTCTTCAGCAACAACTGCAAAACCTTTCCCGTGTTCACCAGCCCTTGCAGCTTCTATGGTCGCATTAAGCGCTAAAAGATTAGTTTGCGATGCAATGTTTGTTATGGTATTCAGAATCTTTTTTATTTCCATGGACTGTTCTTTCAATGATTTACTAATGCTCTGTGTAGCGGTTATCTTTTTACAGATTATATTTATCTGATTAATCAGTTTTTCAACTTTTCTGTTACCGGTTTCTGCAGCTTCACTTGCCCTTGCTGACGTTGATAATACGGCACGGAAATCATCATACATTTTTTGATTTCTTATTATCTGTCTCTTTACTACTTCTACGGTATCTTCGGATTTCTCCGCCTGATCTACAGCGCCGTTTGAAACCTGCTGGATTGCAGAAGCAATCTGCTCAATGGACATTTGGCTCTGTTGTGCTCTTACTATAAGAGACTGGGCTGAGTGTGCAACGTCTTTGCTTGTTTTATCGATTTTGCTTATTATCGCTTTAAGATTTGAAACCATTTGATTAAACGCTTGAGCCAATGCCCCAACGTCATCCTTTGAATTTATCTTTATATCACTTATTTCAAGGTTCCCGTCTGCAATACTCCGGGCCGACTGGGAAAGCCGGTAAATTGTTCCTCCGATTTTAGTTGAATAGACAGCCGAACCCATTATACTTATCAAGCTTACAATTATAATAATCACGAACACTGCTACTCCTGTTGCATTAGCCTTATTGCTGAGTTGCTCCTTTAATACTATTTGCCTGCTTAATTCCTTTTCAATCAGCTCATCAACATTTCTCTTCATGTAATCAAGTATTGATTTTACATTTCCGGTACGCTTCAATGCTTCACTGGTAGACGTGCTTTCAAAAACTACATTCATCTCATCATTTGCCGATTTATAAAACTTTTCCACAGCATTTGTCAGTTTGGATATGTCATTATCGTGAATAAGACTTTTTAAAGTTACCAGATTATTATCTATTTTTTTAAACTCTAAAGCAGCATTGTCCTTATACTCTTTGTTTTCCCGGTCATAAGTAAATTTATTAAGATGCAATGCTATATTTGCCGCTGAATTGTTGATTTCATTGGCTGCAACTGTTACCTGAATCATATTGTCAAAACTCAGCACCAAAGACCGCATTATAAAAAACGAAGTTATACTCACAGTTCCCATAATAATTACAATGGCACTGAACCACAGAAGCATCCTGGCTTTCAAGGTCGGAACAAATATCAACATCATCACCTCCATTACTATCAAACTGTTTTGATTTAATGCCATAAGCTCCGCATTGAGTTTTTTATAATAAGTTGATTATTTACATAACCGTTATATTAATAATTGACAAAGCAAATACTGTGCTTTTATGGAATCCTGCACAGTATATATCCAATTTACGCATTTATTTGGATTTAACTAAAATTAGTAATGCTGCTATTTCTTGACTATATATTTTCTTACATCTATTGAAACGGCCATTATAATAATCAATCCTTTTATAATCAACTGATAATATGGGTTAACTCCTACGAAAGTCAGACCGTAATTGATAAACTGCAAGATAACAACTCCTATAAGAACTCCCGGTATTGTACCAACACCACCGGAAAAGGAAACGCCGCCAACTACGCACGCAGCAATCGCATCAAGCTCATAGTTCAAGCCGGTATTGCTTGTTGTAGAACCTATACGGGCAGCCTCCAGGAAGCCGGCAATTCCATAAAGAAAGCCTGAAATAATATATATTATCATAATATTTTTAACGATATTTACGCCGGATACTGCTGCCGCATCAGGATTTCCGCCGATCGCAAACATATTATTCCCAAGCTTTGTTTTATTCCAGATAAACCACATGATTACTGCTATTATAGCCGCATAGAAAATCAAATACGGAAATTCAAAACCGCCAATATTTATAGCGCCCCGTACAAACCTGGTGTAGCGTTCATCCAATCCTGCAACCGGCTGGGCGCCTAAAGGAGGTCTGTCAATATAAAGGCAGGATGCTCCGTACGCTATTAACTGTGTACCTAATGTTATTATAAACGCATGAAGTTTCAGTTTTGAAACACCAAATCCATTAATCGCGCCAAAAACAACTCCAACCACAATAACTATTATAGCAGGTAAAATCAGCGGCAAAGCAGGTAAATCTTTATACATTCTGGAAGCATAGTTGGGGTCCTGCAAAAGAGATGCTGAAATAATAGCTGTTAATCCGACAATGCGGCCTGCCGACAGGTCTGTACCCTGTAGTACAATCAGCCCGGCAACTCCTAATGCAATTATTGCACGTGTTGATGCCTGACTGAGTATATTGGTAAGGTTTTTGAGCGAAATAAATCCTGGTTCAATGATAATTACAATAATTATCATCAGCCCTAAAACAATGTATAGGGAATAATTCAACAAAAGTTCTCCAATGTTTCTGTTATTTTTTCCAATCTTCATAGCAATACACCTCTGTCTTCATATGTACTTGGTTGCCAGTCTCATAATATCTTCCTGATCTAGTTCAGAAGTTTTAAATATACCTGCTATCCGACCGTTAGACATAACCATGATTCTATCTGTAATTCCGAAAAGCTCAGGCATTTCTGATGAAACCATGATAATACCCTTACCCCTGTTGGCAAGGTTGATTATTAGCTGGTATATCTCATATTTTGCTCCAACATCAATACCTCTTGTAGGTTCGTCCAACAGTAATACTTCCGGCTCTGTTAAAAGCCATCTTCCTATTATAACTTTTTGTTGGTTACCGCCGGAAAGTGACCTGATAGGAGTTTTTTTACTCGGAGTTTTAACTTTTATGTTGTTGATAACCCAATCAGTATCATTTGAAATCTTACGTGAATCCATTACGCCAAATTTGCAGTAATTATCTATATTCGCAATAGTGGAATTAAATTTAACACTAAGTCCTGCAAAAATGCCGTTAAACCGTCTTTCTTCAGTAAGCAGTGAAAAGCCGTTTTTTATAGCTACCCTTGGATTTGTATTATTCACCTTTTTCCCTCGAAGATATATCTCACCGCTGCTGTGTTGGGCAATTCCAAATATTGTCTCAAGCAATTCTGTTCTTTTTGATCCGACAAGTCCTGCAACTCCCAGAATTTCTCCCTCTCTCAGTTCAAAAGAAATATCCTGTATAGATGGTTGATATGTTGCTGTCAATCCCTTTACTTCAAGAAGTACACCGCCTATTTTATTTGTTTTTGGAGGAAAGCGGTTGGTAAGTTCTCGTCCGACCATTAATTTTATAATTTTGTCAGTAGTAAGTTCGGACGTCGGTGATGTAGCAACCCATTTACCATCGCGCATCACTGTAACTTCATCCGAAATTTTAAGAACCTCTTCAAGCTTATGAGAAATATATATTATTCCACAACCTTTGTCTCTTAATATATTGATAATTCTAAACAACTGGTCCACTTCCTTTTGTGTAAGGGAAGACGTCGGTTCATCCAGGACCAGTATCTTGGCATTATATGACACTGCTTTGGCTATCTCTACCATTTGGCGTTGAGAAACAGACAAGTTTCCTATCTTTTCGCGGGGATCTACGTTTATGCCAAGTTCTTCGAATATCTTCAATGTATCGTTGTACATCTTTTTTTCATCAACAATGATGCCCTTGCAAGGATATCTTCCAAGCCATATGTTTTGCATTACACTTCTTTGCAAAACCTGATTCAATTCCTGATGTACCATCGAAACACCATGATCAAGAGCATGTTTCGGACTTGAAAACTTTACTTTTTCTCCATTTATGTATATCTCTCCGCTGTCCTCAATATAAACGCCAAACAGGCATTTCATTAAAGTTGATTTTCCGGCTCCGTTTTCTCCCAACAGTGCATGAACGGTTCCCGGCCTTACTTTTAACTGGGCGTTATCCAGCGCTTTTACACCTGGAAATTCCTTGCAAATATTTATCATTTCTAAAACATATTGAGCTTCTGACATTATATGCATCACCATCTTCATTTATTTTAAATCGCACGATAACAGGTATAAGTTATCGTGCGATTTAACTTCAAAATTTAATACTGCAATTTATTGCTTGCTGCATTAATTACCTGAATACGGCTGGTATGGTATACGTATAGCTATGTTGGAATCATCATACTTATAATTTGTTCCTTCCAGGAAGTCCTTACCCTGAGCTGCATTGAATGACAGCTGGAATACTGCCTTAGCCATTCCCTCAGCATCCTGTTTAACAGTACCTGACATATATCCGTTATTAATGAGATTCTTTGCCTCTTCTGTTGCGTCAACACCTACTACAGGTATGAATTTTTCAGGGTCGCCGGAGTTGTAACCTGCAGCCTGGAGTGCAGCGATTGCACCGGAAGCCATGCTGTCATTATTTGCAACTACAAATTCAATTTTATCACCCATTTTTGCAAACCATGCAGATACTGCTGTATTAGCCTTATCAGCGTCCCAGTTGCATATTTGCATGCCAAGTTCTTCAGTCTTTATACCTTTTTTCTCAACAGTTTCAATTGAATACTGTGTCCTTGCTATAGCCTCCGGATTATCAGCATCACCCATAAGCATTACATACTGCATTACTCCGTCACCATTTGTATCATAATCTCCGTTATTCCAGATCTCAGCCATCATTTCCCCTTGAATTATACCTGCTTCTATGGGATTGGTTCCGACAAAACGTGCTTTGTCATACTTGGCAAGAACATTTGCATCCGGTTCTCTGTTGAAGAACACGATCGGAATATTTGCAGCCTGTGCTTTATCCAATACTGTCTGAACAGCTCCGATATCAACAATATTGATAGCAAGAGCATCTACACCTTTTTCTATCAGGATATCAATCTGGTCGTTCTGAGTTGCCTGATCACCTTTGGAGTCATTCATTAAAAGTTCAACATTTGGAACAGCTGCTGCTTCCTTCTCAATGGCCTGGCGTACAGAGGACATATATGTATCATCGTATTTGTAAATACATACACCAATTGTAAATTTGTCATCTGCCTTCTGTTCTTTGCCTGCATCATCATTTGATTTCTGTTCACTTGCCTGGTCAGTCTGTTTTTGACTTGTGTCGCCTTCAGATGCCTGTTGCGATTTTGAACATCCAACAAAACTTAATAATAGAAGTGCTGCTAATAGAAATGCAAGTAACTTTTTCATTGAAATCCCCCTTTATTAATTTTGATTGAATAAGCATAACGTGTAGATTTAAAAGTGTCAGAACCGCTATTACTTATTTCATCTTCATTCTAACAAGCTGTATATTTATTGTGAATTTGATTTTTATCTTTGATAGTTAGAAAAAACTCTTTGTTTTTCATAAATATTTCCCTGTTTTACGGGGGATAGAAATGACTCTATCCCCCGTTCACTGTTTCTTATATTATTGCAGTATCTCCAGTGCAATGAATATCAGGTCTTTGATGTCTATTACTCCGTCATTGTTAGTATCTGCTGCCTTTGCATCATTCCAGTTCGGGCCTCCTTCTTCGGCACTATAATAATATGCAGCTATTGCAAGGTCACCTACATTTACAACACCGTCGCCGTTGGCATCTCCGGGTATTCTGGGTATAGTTACGTCAACAACTAATGTATCTCCTTCAGCATGAGTTACTAAACCGGATGGCGCAGTTCCCAGCAGTACATCTTTAACCTGAATAGTACCGGAAGCAGGCTCCTCAATATCGTCTTTAACCTTAAACGTCAGGTTTACTATCCTTTCATTCGAAGTTATTGTATCATTATTTGATAAGAGAATACGAACAGAATTATTCTCCTCTTTTGTTTCAAGAAGAACTGTGTTATCACTTGCTTTATCAGCAGCTATGAATTCAAAAAGATTACTGTCATAGTTTACTGTAATGTCGGCAGCATATACGTATTCGGATACACTGTCCACATCCAGATTGTCTGCGATCAAACCTACAACAAATTCCTGCCCTTTCAAAACTTCATTTGGTCCAACGCAATATACAACAGGCGTAGATGCGGGTATAATCACATAATTGAACTCTGCTACATCACTGTCTTCAAATCCTTCTTTTACTGCTATTGCTTTTATGGTTGTGCTTTCGCTGATAATGATAGGCTCAGTATATTTAATGCTTTCGGTAGTTGGTATGGATCCGTCAGTTGTGTAATAAATTTCAGCACCTTCTGTAGCCGTACTCAATATTACAGTCTGAGGTTTGTTATAAGTGCCTGGTTCGACAGAAGCTGTCGGAGCTTCTACTTTTTCCACTATATTTTTGCTGTAGGTCACATCGTAAAAGTCATACCATAGAGCTACTGAATCCCTGGCAAGCTTGACCTCATCATCCATATTCAGATCATCTGCGGTCAGGGCCTCACTGTAGAGGCGAATGGATTTGAAGTCACACATGGATGTCCTTCCCATCTCCGGACAATATCCAATACACAGATCAAAGTCAGATGGCTGGACTTGACCGACATTAGTCCTGGTAGCAATAATTTGGCCGTTCAAGTAAATGGAGATGGTACCGCCTGCAGAACTGCCATCGTAGATAGCAGCCACGTGGAGCCACTGTTTTACCAGTTCTTCAGTCATAGGCACGGAAGTTTGCTCAATCGGCATCCAGGTACCGTTGCTATTGCAGATAAAGAAGTACAGGTGTCCGCCGGAAACGCGGAATGCCATAGTATGATCGCCTTTACCAATAATCATATTATAGGAATTACCGGCAGTAGAATATACATTTGGACGTATATAACCCTCTATGGTAAAGCTCTTGCTGCCGCCGATAATCTGGTTAAAGACCTCTTTGGCACCCGGGTTGTCAACTGCAAACTGTCCCGACATAATAATACCAATATCCGGCTCCCGTCTCAGGTGGGCTGTACTGCTTTTCTCAGTAAAATCAGCATCAAAGCCGTTGGAACTCTTATCTTTGACAACTGCATGATAATTGCTGTCTGCAGCCATGGTTTCTGCTGCATCCAACATCTTCCTCAGCCACTCGTCGGTGCCTTCATCAAACAGCTTCTTTTCATCTTCTGTCAAAGAGTTGTAATATGTGTACATAGCACGTACTTTATCCAATTGTCCGGCATTGGTTACCACCAGACTGTTAATCTCATCATTCAGCTCAGCTAAAGCATCATATTTGGAAACAACGGATACTGTGCGGTATGGGGCTGTAGTCTCATACAAATTCGCACCGGATACAGTGTATGGCACCATAGTATAGGAGTAGGTATATGTCCTGGATGTAGGCAATGTGTATTGAGACAGAACATCCGGTCCGCAGCTCTTGTTACCGGTTCCCTGAGAACGATAGTTCACGGAGAGAATAGTTTCATCTACCGGATGTAGTTCATACGGGTGACGTGCCAGGGTCAAATCTTCCACAGTAAAGTGGAGTGCAGAAACTTCAACAGTATCCCTGGCCGCGATTGCCATGGCAGCACTCTTATCATCACTGGTAACGGTAAACCATTTCACCCCGGTTAATGTACCTGTGTCCTGTGTATCTATATATGGAAAGAACATTCTGCTAACTGTGGAAGTGTACTCGCCCACCCGTGCAAAGGACTCGCGGTCCCACATTGCTTCCACAGGGCCGTTTCCATACCATCTTATATTCTCATAACCTTTTGGAAGCACCATGGTAGTGCCGATTCTCATGAAGCGGTTATTATTATTGGAGAATTTGGTAGCATCAACTGTGGTTTCAAAAGTTACTGCACCATTATCATCAATTGTATAAGTCACATTCTGTGACATACCGCTGGCATTGGGGAAGGTCAATGTGAAGGACAAAGTTACCAGGCCATTTTCGTCCTGTCCCACAGTAATGCCATCCTCTGTCACAACAGCGTTTTTAGCAGCATTTCTCCATTTGCCGTCGTAGTTACCGTTGTCGTTATTTACAGGAGCTCTCCAGTAGTTGGGTGCCGGTCCCTGTTCAAGAAGAAGTTCGCCGTTGTAAATATAGTTCCTGATAACGCCGTTTGTCTTATCGACATCAAAACTGAAGTTATTACCGGAAACGTGGATTGTATCCTCTTCCGGATCGTCATCCACTGTTACATTTTCGGAGAGAACACTCCTGGGAACCTGATTTACATCGACGGGTACCTGGAACTGCTCGTGGGCTACTTCATAACCGGCTTTAGCCCAAAGAGTGTCATTCTTCAGGGTAACGGAGAAATTCAGGTAATACTCCGCACCGGGTTTGGGAGATTCAGGCAATTTTTCACGATATGGTATGTTCAGCAATGCTGTTGTCCGTCCAGGTACGTCCGCTGTCACAGTACCGGATGCAATCTGGGTACTGTTCTCCATCAGCTGCCAGGTCACATTATATTCATTCAGATTCACAAATCTATTCTCGTTGTATACCTCTACCAGACCCTGGAGAAGCATTGTCTTGGTAGCTTTGAACCAGAAGTTCTGGTACTGGTATTTTACTTCATACAGTTCAGGCTGCACCGTGCGGTCAGGGGTTACCAGACCATTCTGGCAGAAGTTTCCGGAATTGTTGCGGTAATCACCGCAATCACCGCCATAACCATAGAAATATCCATGCATCTCATCCGCATACAGATTCTCATAAGCGTAATCCTGGGCATAGTAGTCATAGAGTCCTCCGGTACTCTCGGTCAGGTCTGCCATATCAGCCCAGAGAAGTACACATTCATCATCTTTCTTTATCAGCGGGTCTGTGCTTCTCTGTCCATTAATCTCATCCAAGGTCAATGCTTTGGTATAGACACGGCCTAAAGATATCTCCCCGACAAATTGTCTGCCTGAATAATCGCTTTGATATCCCAGTGAAAGCAATGCATCAGATGGGGATACAGAAGTACCCATATTGGTTCTTGTGGCCAGCTGCTGTCCGTCAACATAAAGGGTTAGTGTACCGCCGTTTTTTGTTCCGTCGTACACACCAACCACCTGATGCCAGTTATTCAGCCAATTGCTTGGTGGGTTGGCTGTGACACTTCTCCAAGTGGTATTGTATATAAAGAACTCTACCTGATTATTATTATTCGTTTTCAGAGCGAACTGCAAATCACCTTTAGCTGCCATTACCTGATTGGCTTTATTGTCGGTTGGCTTGCAGATTACCTCGACAGTAAAACTTTTACCGGTTCCTGATAATGCAGCATTGTGCTCTCCATTACTGTCGGTAAAACCGGCATAACCATTTACAATGCTCTTACTTGTCAATGCTCCGGCACCGGGTGAAGTATTAACTTTCTGTGCCACCACGGTTCCGCCCGGGAGAGTATAGGATTTGCCAAAAGGTACTCTTCTGGCCTGGTCTACCCAGTCCCATACGAAGGCACCCAGCATATTGTCACCGGTGCGTATGGCGTCCCAATAATCCTTTATGCTGCCAACAGCATTACCCATAGCATGGACATATTCACATATGACATAGGGCATATTTCTATTGGCCCAGCTCTGCACTGTTGAAACACTGGGATACATGTTGCTGCCCATATCGGTTCCGTTGGCATCGTTATGGCTCTCGGAATGAACCGGACGGGTGGGGTCGTTGTTCTTAAAGTACCAGATCAGGTTAAAGAACATTCCATCAGCATAGTTTTTATTTGTATTGTAGTGCATCTCATTACCGGTAGACCAGCAGACAACAGAAGTAACGTTTTTCAGCCTCTGGAAAGCAGTGATGGTACGGTCCATGGCTAGCTCCTTAAAGAGCCTCTGCTTACTTTCATTACTCATTATCTGATGGCACTCCAGATTTGTCTCTGCCATCATGTACAATCCGTATTTATCACATAGATAGTACAGATAATCGTCGTTGCTGTAGTGAGAAGTACGGATAGCATTGATATTGAACTGCTTCATCAGCTTAACGTCTTCTTCGTATACCTTATGTGAGACGTACTTGCCATAAATGGGGTCGGTATCGTGGCGGTTGGTACCCTTAAACAGCAGCGGCTGACCATTTATGGTAATAGGCTTATACTCGGAATCCTTGGTAGTGCGTCTGCCCTGTCCATCCACCTCTGACCTGACAAACTCAATTTCACGGAAACCTAATTGCTGGGCCATACTTCCCATGTAGGCACCGTTCTCCTGATACAGGCTTATTACCAGAGTATACAGGTTGGGTTCCTCTGCACTCCAGAGTTTGGGTGACAATACAGTTTTGCTGATATTTACAGTCTGACTGCCAGGTCCGGCATCAGTGGCGGCAGCGATAGTTGGTACATCTGCAGTGACACCGTTTACAAACATGTTACCTTCAGCATCATACAGACGTACGTCTATTTTGTAACCACTTGCTGCTTCAGCAGACTTGTTTTCTACAGTGACCCTCAGGTTTAAATCGGCATTCTCATAGTTTTCGTCCAGGTCAGTGATGACAAAATAATCGTCTATATGCACCAGAGGAGCTGCATAAAGATAAACATCACGGAATATTCCGCCGTCTTTGAACATGTCCTGAAGCTCGAACCAGGTACCGTCGCAGAACTTATGAACCTTTACAGCTAGAAGGTTCTCGCCTTCCATGTTCAGATAGTCGGTTATATCAAAGCTGTGGGGACTGTAAGTATCCTCACTGTAGCCAACTTCCTTTCCATTGACATAGACGTAGTAAGCAGCTTCTACGCCCTGGAAGTTGATATATATCCTGCCTTTTGCGTCCTTCAATCCCTGGTTGACAGTAAATATCTTACGATACAAGCCTACCGGGTTGTAATTAACCGGTGCCAAAGGTGCAGTATTGCTTGAAGTAGAATCCTCCTGCCATGGAACCTGGGTATTTGTGTAAATGGGGTAGTCAAAACCAAAGTAAGGCCAACTGACCGGTAGCTGCAGACCGGTTTTCCAATTGTTCTCTTCGTTTACACCTTCATAATCCAGCTTATAGAAGTCCTTATAAGCATCTGTTCTTGCCACCTGGTCGTTCTTCACAACGGTCAGGGCCCAATCTGCCTGGTCCTTGCCGGTGAGGAACTGGACATACCCGGACTTTTCCTTTTTGAAGTCCCGGGCTCCAATCATAGCGTTCTCCACGCTGTCATAAATCACGCCGGAGGTGGATAAGGTGCTGGCCTCCTCTCTGTTAACTTCAAAAACATCTTCGTTCTGCACACCGTCAACTGTCTTACCGGTCCATTCATTGCCTGTGAATTTCACGTCGTCTACGTCACTGTCCTTCAAAGGTGTAAGTTCGGGTATACCCTTGGTGTTGTCCCATGGATCTGAATAATCCGGGACTGTGTTGCTCTCACTGGAAGCACTGACTACCATTGCTGTCGGCATAAATGTCAGTAGCATACAAAATGTCAGAAATACAGCAATCAGTTTTTTTCTCATTAAAAATTTCCCCCCTATACTTTTAATAATAATGATGTTTGACATATGAGTTTTAAAGTTTTTTACTGCACCAAGCCTGAGGCGGATACGCGTAAAAAGCTTGCATATTTGCATCCTTCAGGCTTAGTGCGTTTTCGAAGTAAAGTAATAGCGGTTTTAGTAATAGCGGTTCTGGTAATAACAGTTGTAGTAATAGCGGTTGTTATTACACGTCATGCAATATTACCTGTTATAAATTCTGTACATAAGTACTGCAGCTTCAGCTCTGAGTGAATAATCAAGAGGATTGATATTTGTTCCATCACCCGCGACTATTCCACTCTTTACGAGAGATGCAACACTTTCAACAGCGAAAGAGGAAACTTTTGAATAATCTGCAAATTTTTCAATGTCTTCTATTGTACCTCTTTCAACTCCTTTTCCGGCAATGGTTAATGCTCTGTCTATAAAGCACATCATTTCTTGCCTTGTGATATTTTCCTTTGGCATAAACTTGTTGTCACCAACGCCCTTGGCTATACCAAGTTTTTTAGCTATACCAAGAGCTTCATAATAATAGTCGTTGGGGTTTACATCATCGAAGTTGCTGTCAAAATCAGCTTCCAGTTCAAGAGTTCTCACAAGCAGCAGTACAAAATCTGCTCTGAGAATTTTCTCTCCGGGAGAAAATGTTGTCTCTGATGTGCCTTTAATAATACCCTTGGAAGCCATTACTTCTATTGCTTTCCTTGCCCATCCATAGCCATCCAGATCACTAAATGACTTTTTGACAAAGGAAACGAAATATTGACCTGTATGTTTCACACTGAAGCTGACAGTTTTTGTTGAAGGATTATATCTGCCGTTAGGTATTGTATTTACATTGCCGTCTTTATCAAGATAACATACAACTATATGTTCATGCTCAGCCAATTCTGCTGATGTTGGTTTGTAATCGATTGAAATGCTGACCGGTGAATTGCTGTTAACCCAGTCAAATGCTTTTTCACCAACATCTACTGCAAACCTTCTTGCAGGCCTGTTGCCTATGCTGTCACTTATATCCTTGTCTAAAGCGGATGTTTTCAATACACCTATTCTAATTGTTACTGTTTCTTCATCTCCGACTTGTTCCTTTGTAAACATGTTATCCTTAAGTTCAATACATCCAATAGGTGTTCTGAACTCTATCAGGTTATTGGCAGTTTCTTTGGATACATATTCAGCCGGCAATACAAGTGCATATTCTTCTGCCCCTTCAGTTTCAGGAATTTCGACTATAACTCTCTTATATCCGGAACTGTCTTTTTGAGCAATTGAAAGTGCCTCTTCCAAAGTTTTTGCATCTACGGTTGATTCTGCTTTCCCTGTATTTTTGTCCAGTGAAGTCTGCAGTTTAATTCTGACGGTTCCGTCATCACCTTTAATAATTTCAGAGCTTGGTTCAGGCGGAATATAGATGCCGCCTCCGCCACCGCCGGTTGATTTTTTCTGTACATTAATGGAAACTTTCTTATTGACGTTTATTAATTCAGATTCCAGCTTCTTATTTACCAGTTCAACGGTATTGAGAGTAATATCAGCCGTTCCTGCGCTCTTTGCTTTAAAAGTATAGGCGCAAAGCTTCAAATCTCCGCCCATTTCAGGAACATCACCTATCTTTGTAAAAGCACAAATTACTTCATTGCCTTTGGATATTGGCCCGACTGAAAAACCGTCTTTCTGGGTCTCAACCTTCTCCAGCGTAAGTATGTCGGAATTGAAACCGATTCTTAAATCATAGCCGTAAAAATTGCCTAAACCAGTTCCATTGACCACAACTGTGAAGGTATCGCCTTCATACACCTTTGAAGGTGCGTCAATTGAAAAGCTGTCTGTTCCGGCAGCATATACAGTCTGGCCGGTAAACAGGAAGATGAAACACAACGTTATGACTAATAAGAAAGAAATATAATTACGCATATAGTCTTCTCCTTTCTTTAAGGTAGGGAAAATTTGTCCTAAATTTTTACCATCCTTTATTTGTTACATTTTTTGCTGTTGACACATCTGCATTTCTTGGATTGTTAGCCTGTTCAGGAATTGAACCAGATATACCTATGAGGGCAGGATTGAAGCTCCCGCCCTCAATCCTGTTTCCTTCAACTTTTACCGAATTCTATATGCAACATATACCAAGTCAATCAGGTCTATTTTTCCGTCATTATTTATATCAGCTGACTTCGCAGCCTCCCAGTTTGGATCACCTGCTTCAACAGAATAGTAAAATGAAGTAAATGAAAGGTCCGCAATATTGACTTCGCCGTCACCATTGACATCTCCGGGAATTACATCTACAGATACAGTTAACACATCTCCGGCAGCATTTACTACATAGCCAATTGGCGCAGTTCCCAGCAACGCCTTTTCTACACGGATATTACCGGAAGTAGACTCATCAACGTTTTTAGCTCTAAAGGTCAGCTTCACCATGCTATTATCAGCGATATATTTCTCATTGCTTGATAATATAATGCGAACAGCACCGGGTCCTATTTCTCTTGTATCGCAAATTAATGTTTTTTCATTTACTTTGTTACTTTTTACGAAGTCAAACAGGTCAGCATCATAATTCACAGTAATATCGGCGGCATATATGTCTTCAGGCAAATTTTCAGATGCAATTTCCATGTTGGTTAAAGTCAGGTTTAAATCAAATTCTTTACCTCTTATAACTTTTTCAGGTCCTACTATACCTATAACAGGGTCAGTTTCCAGGACGCTGACTGTTGCCACAACATCTTTCATATTTCCTTCAGTATCAGCAATTCCATTTACAGTAAAGGTTCCGGATTCAGCATATTTTTGAGGATCTATTGCATCCCATTCAACAGGCACATCTGTAATTACCCCTGTAGCAACATCAAGATTTTTGACTGTGGATGGTAATACAGGAGCCTCACCTTCCTTCGTCGTTACATAAACACCGCTTTCAACAACATTTGTAGCATAAGCGTCTTTCCAGACCTTCATTGATGCTCTTGGTTCGCCCTGGGTAGCTCCCCAGCCACCGGTGAAGAAAACGTTGGTACCTGCCCAAGGCCAGACTCCCTGTCCGCGGTTATCGGGAACGTCATTTATTATTTTAAGCAGTTCAGCAGTATCATCGCCTTGCGACTGTATTGAGTATTGAAAACCTTCAGGATGGTTGGGATCGCTTTTAGCATCAGCTCTTCCTGAGTATTTGGGTGAACATTCGGAAATGTTCAGTTTTACATCGGGAATTACCTTGGAAATCTCAATCAGGTTCCGCTGCAGTTCTGCCCATGAACCATGCCAGTCAGGATAATAGGAAATGCCTATACGGTCTATACTGCTTCCTAATACGTCAAGGCGGCTTGTCAATTGTGTAATAAACTCCATTACTTTGGGGAATTTTTCACTTTCAGGAAGTGGAATTTTTTGCTGTCCTTCAACAACATTAAACGCACAATGTATTTCAGCATCTATATCAACATCGTAATCCGCCTCAGCTTTTCTTACAGCTTTTATACCGGCATCAACCAGGCGTGCCAGACGCTGGAAAGAATCAAGATATTGCTGGTACTCTTCAGGTGTTACCTCATCCTTATGCCAGTACTTCCATATTATACCGCCACCATACTCATGTTGATAAAGTCCGCTGTTATAGTAGTGATGATGATCAACACCGCTAATATCGTCGTATTCCTTGCCCCACATCATTCCATTGGTGATTTCATTTCCAATGGCAACAATTGAAGGAGGTGTTCCCTGTTCGATTAAATCACTGATCATATCATAAGTGAACTCATATGTAGCATTAACTAATTCATCAAATGAAAGTTCAGCCCAGGCATACGGTTTAGGCTGATTCTGCGGGTCGGCCCAGCTGTCGGAATAGTGGAAGTCGATTGCCAGTTCCAAACCTGCATTTACAATATATTTTGCCATTCTCAGCGTATTTTCAGGACTGCAATTGCCCGGAGAAGTCGACGGCTGGCCGGTATTTTCGTTTTTTGGCTCGTTCCATACTCTCAAACGTATAACATCCCAACCAAGGTCCTTTACAAGTCCAAAGATGTTATTTCCGCTTTCAAGAGAGCCTTCGTCAGAGAATTTGCCTCCCCTGTATCCTGGTTCCGGAGGATTATTCCCGAGATTGTAGTAATAGGCAAGTGTATTGCCACCCTGTTCAGACATGTCAGAACCGTTTTTCATGTTGCCACGCAGGTAGTTAATTACTTTAAACTCGCGTACGCCAACAGGATTACCTCCAGTTATTGTCAAACGTATATACCTGGTACCGCTTTGGCTGAATATATCAGTAAATCCGGCAGCAACTTTTGTATTGCCTGTACGGTCAGCCAGTACATACCAATCATTTCCGTCTTTCGAGCCTTCAATTTTGTACTTGTATATACTGTCATTACCGGCAAATACAACTTCAGTCTTTCTGACAGCATCATAGGCTCCACCAAGGTCAAGCTCGATATAAGGTTCCCTATCCCCTTCATCAGCCATCCAGGCCGTTTCGTTATCTCCGTCTATTGCCAGTGAAACATTTCCGGAGTTACTGCTTGCCTTTGCTGTTACCCAGTACTTAACTGAAAGGTTGCTTTCTACAGGCTTATATTGAGCCTCACCATTAAGGCCGAAAACAGGCAAACTAGTGAATACAGAGAAGAATACCGCACAGATAACAATTAATGAAATTGCCTTTTTCACTCAATCACCTCCGAAAAATATTAATTTTTGGCCTTTTTACACTTTAGCTGCCGATAGCCGGAATTCTGTGGAGGATAGAATTGATTCTATCCTCCGCTCACTACATATCAATCACTGAAGTATCTTACGTGCAATGAATATCAGGTCTTTCAGGTCTATTACTCCGTCATTGTTGGTATCTGCTGCTTTTGCAGCATTCCAGTTCGGATCTCCTTCTTCAACAGCGTAATAATATGCTGTTACTGCAAGGTCTCCAACATTAATAACACCGTCTCCGTTGACATCTCCGGGGATTCTGGGCTCCTTATTTACGTTTACAGTTAGCGTATCTCCGTCAGCAGAAATTACCAAACCGGATGGTGCAGTTCCCAACAATGCTTTTTCAATTTGAATACTACCGGAAGTGGATTCATCAACATCTTTAGCTTTAAATTTCAGATTTGCCAATATTTCATTCGAAGTTATTGCTTCTTCACTTGATAATACAATCTGAATAGAACCATCTTTTTCTCTCAATTCAAAGAGGTTTGTTTTTTCACTTGCTTCACTGCCGCTAATGAATTCGAACAGGTCTGTATCGTATTTTATTGTAATATCTACTGCATATACAGCTTCTGATAAATCATCAACATTGGTTAAAACAAGGTTTACATCAAATTCTTCTTCCTCGTCAACTGAATCCTGTCCTGTCAGATCTATAGCAGGAACTGCAGGTTCTTTATTTACTGTAACAGTTATAGTAGCCCCTTCTGCATTAATTACCAAACCGGACGGTGAAGTTCCCAACATCACATCTTTAACCTGAATGGTACCGGCAGCAGATTCCTCAATATCGTCTTTAGCTTTAAATGTCAGATTGACTAACTTTTCACCTGAAGTTATTGCCTCATTATTTGATAGAATAATGTGAATAGAACCATTTTCCTCTTTTATTTCACAAAGAACTGTCTTATCACTTACTTTATTGCCGGCTACGAATTCAAACAGGTTAGTATCATAGTTTACTGTGATATCGGCAGCGTACACATATTCAGATATACTGTCCAAATCCAAATTGTCTATAATCAAGCCTACAACAAATTCTTCTCCTTCCGGAACTGCGTCTGGTCCATCGCACTGTATAACCGGCGTAGATAATGATATGATCACGTAATTGAATTCTGCCACATCACTGTCTTCATAGCCTGCTTTTATTGCTATTGCTTTTATGGTTGTGTCTTCGCTGATGACGATTGGCCCCTCATATTTTGTGCTTTCGGCAGTTGGTATTGATCCGTCGGTTGTGTAATATATTTCTGCACCTTCTGTAGCAGTACTTAGTACTATGGTCTGCGCACCAATATAAGTGCCGGATTCAGGAGAAGCTGTCGGAGCTTCAACTTTCTCAATATCATTAACACCGTTATAATAAACCTCAAACTCTGTAATTGCCATATTTCCAGTCTGTTTAGAATAGGGAGTGCCGTTTTCCATACCCACGCGAACTTTAGTTGTGGTAATTTTGTCAAAAGTTATTGTTGTTGCCTGATTGGAAGCTGCTGCCCATTCTACAAGCTGATTGCCCGCAGATACCCATTCTACTCCGTTCCAATACTGGACATCCAGAGATGCAGGCATATTGGCACTGGGTGTACCGCTAATAATGTTGCCGGTCCTGAAGTAGAGCTTTATTGTGTCAAATGTTACATATTCAGGCCAGTAAACCTGTACAAACTCATAGGGGCGAGAGTTATTTACTGCCGGCAATACTGCCGTAGCACTTATAGAGTATGAGTTTGTCCAGAGAGTATTATAGTTACCGTCCAACATATTATTGGGATAATAATTAACTGATCCGCTTGCGCCTGCTGTAAACGTTGCTGTAGCAAGAGGACTGGTTTCTGAATAGATGTCCTGAACCCCAACGCCTTCACCAATCCTTGCAATGTTTGTACCTGTCTGGAGTTCACCGGATACAGTAATTGCAGCAGTTGCTTCATTAGTCATACCTTCTATCTGACCGGTAACAACGAAAGTACCTTCTGCGCCAACTCTATCCGGAGTAATGCCGGACCACGTTACAGGAGTCATTACGGCAAGACCGTTTGAATAAATGACTTTTACGTTTTCAGGCAATGCAGGAATAACTCCTATTGGTACTTCAATATCAACATTGGCACTTGCAAAGTCGTATACCGTTACATTTGCCACTGCCTGAACTCCATTTACTGTGGCAGTTGCCTGGAAAGTACCGGTTTGTCCTGTTGAAGGCACATTGTTCCAGGTTACGGGAGACTGTGAAGTTGTACCATCCGCATTAACAACAGTCACTTCGGACGGCAGACTTAATTCTTCACCTTTTTTAACATGAACATTCACAGGCAATATGCCTATTACGCCCGTTGCATCCTCAGATTTGGCAAATATTGTTGTCTGGGCAGGCAAAGAACCGTCAAACGATGCTTTAACTGTAATAGGACCTGCCTGATCTTTATTTGACTGTACAATCACAAGAACTTTGCCATTGTATGCGGAACGCTCAGAATGGGTATTTCTTTCAACATTACCCCATTTATAAAGTTCTTTGCTTTCCTGCTGGCCGTTGTCAACACCGACAATTGCTCCGCCCGCCACGTCAAATTTGACCAGATTTTTGGCATCAGGTATCATATTTCCGTCTTTATCCACTATATCACACTCAATATAGCAGAGACTGCGTCCATCTGCCAAAATTACCTGTTTATCCGGTTTCATTTTTACTGTATACGGCTGCCCTGCAGTCTTAATTACATCGGTGGCAGTTACCACATCGCTGGTTGGATCAGGATAAGCCTTGACCTCCAGCACACCAGGCTCAAACGGTACATACCATGTCAGATGCAGCTTGCCATATTCGCCGTTAGGGCTGACATAACCGCCGGTATTTATTGAACTTGTATTATTCTTATTGTCCTGAGTAGGCTCGGATGTTTCATAGTATTGTTTACCATAGTTGGTAGTCTTGACATCAAAACTCTTACGTCCAAGAGATTTACCGTTTAAGAAGAGCTCGGCACTTTGCTGGTTGGTATTTACCCATACTTCCACTATCTCTCCGGGTCTCCAGTTATTCCAGTTCATGGGCACAATATGGGCCATCGGCTCAGGATTCCACTGGCTCTTGAACAGGTAATATGAATCTTTCGGGAAACCTGCAGTGTCAACACAGCCAAATGACGATACTCCTACAGGATATATAGAATAAGGAGTAGGTTCGCCTATGTAGTCAAATCCGCTCCATATAAACTGTCCTGCAAAAGCCTTGCGGTCGCGGTCTTTTTTGAGCCCGTACTCATTTCCCATGGTCCAGGAAGCAAAGTTGTTGTCATATCCGGATGTACCGCGTGATCCGGGAGTCTGATTAACACCGGTATTTACAAGTGAAGGATCAAGGTAGACTCCACGTGCACCGGTCTGGGATGAGGATTCTGATTCAAAGAAAAATGTTTGTGGATATCGGGTTATCAATACATCTACTGATTCAGCAGTATTATAGTTAAGGCCATATCCATCCAGCAAATTATTGATTTTTCCCCATACGCTACTTGAAGTCGGAGGATTACGTTCCTGGTCACCGCCCATTACAATAGGCCGAGTAGAATCTATAGCCAAAATATCACGGCTCAGGCGTATTGCTTCGCTATATTCATCAAACCTATCAACACCGAACATACCTTGTAGATCCATCCAACCAGGTTTTGACCCAACACCACGTATTTCATTCCCTATGGACCACATGATAACCGCAGGCGAATTCTTATCACGATTTACCATTTCCTGTATGACCCAATCGCTCCACATTACACGAGCTCCGGGAGTAGCAGGCGTTAGCGGGAGGATTGATCCTGCCCAATTTTCCGGAACCTCTTTCAAAAACCATCTGCCAAAGTCATATGTTGCTTTTTGGCTTCCCCAGCCGTCAAAAGCTTCTTCCATAACTACAATTCCAAGCTCCTCACATACGTCAATAACGCCTTTGGCAACAGGGTTGTGAGATGTACGGAATGCATTAACGCCCATCTCTTTCAATATTTTAAATTTACGCAGAACAGCATCACGGTTAAATGCCGCTCCAAGTGCTCCGTTATCGTGATGCAGGTCAACACCCTGCAGCTTCATATATTCACCATTCAGATAAAAACCACCTGAATTAGCTATGGTTTCCGGGCTTGTAGTGTCAACATCCTTGAACTCGAACCATCGGAAGCCATATCTGGTATCCATATAATCTGAAAGATGGAATTCTCCGTCTCCGCCGTTGATCATTGTATATAATTCTGTGCGAATAGTATAAAGATACGGATCATCAACAGACCATAAATGAACATCAGGTACTGTCACACTCGAATTCAATGTCAGCTTGGTTGAGGGATTGTAGTCTACTACCTGGCTGCTAACCGGTTCTGCTGCAACATTTCCTTCTGCGTCATATACTGTAGTCTTAATGTAGGCAACACCGTTTGGAGCATCAGAATATATTTCCGCTTTTACATCCAATGTAGCACTTCCGTCTTCATTATAAGTGTTTTCCAGATCGGAAGTTTTATATGTAATACCATGCCGTAAGAAAAATGTTTTGTCAGTTACAACCAAATTAACCGGATTAACAATACCTGAACCTGTGTACCAGCGTCCGGATGGAGCCATGTTCATAACCTTGACAACAATAACATTAGGATTATCAGGTCCAAATGTAACATATGGAGTAATCTCATAGGAAAAACCTGTGTAACCGTTAGGGTATTCGCCAACCATTTTACCGTTTACATATACAATGGAATGGGCATAAACACCTTCAAAATCTATAAATACCTTTTTTTCAGATAATGAGTTTGGAAGGGTGAATGTTTTGCGATACCATCCCAGACCGCCCTGCAAATAACCTTGAGAGTTGTTGGCATTTGGCACCTTTTCTCCTTCGATGCTCCAGTCGTGAGGAACATTTAGTGTTCTCCATGAACTGTCATCAAAGGCAGGATCGATAATTTCATTTGTAGTTGGAGCTCCTTCAGGGTCCATAAGTCCTTTAGTGACATCTCCATCTATAGGAGTCGGTGTGCGTGTCGCTAAATAAAACTTCCAATTGTCGTTGAAATCAATATAACGTGCACCATCGTAAATCACTTCAGTAACACTAGCAGTTTGAGGAACTTCATTTCCATATGCATAAGTCGAGAAAAAGCAGGAAAAGAACACGCTAAGAACTAAAATTAAGCACAAGGAAATGATTATAACTCTTTTTCCCTCTGATCTCATTTATTTCTCCCCTTTCGAAATATTATTCTCCGGCTCTACAAATACAAAGATGTGGCGCACTATGTAATAATAATCCACATATGTATGCAGGTCGTTAACCTTCTGCTTTTATACCATAGTGTCATCCCTCTGATTTTAATCTCTCTCACCCACATATAAGTCCCATCGTATCTATAAAAACACCAATCACCCCCCTGTAAAAGAATACAAAATCAACTTAACACAAAGCATAGGACTTAGCGGTGACAATCTTGTTTTCAGCGGATGATACTTTCGCGGGGAAAATAATTACTCAAACATACATTTATGGATTTTTATAACATGTCAAAAGTATTAATTTGTTTATGCATATTCCGTTTATTAAATTGCATTTTATTAAATTGCATTAAGATTCAAATATTAATTTGGTGTAAGCCAGGTAATTTGGTTGCTGTGATGATGCTTCATTTTCGACCTTTTGAACATAATTGTTTATTATCATGCATCAGACAAATATTAGATAAATTTTTACGGTCTGGTTGTATTGATTCCTTATATTTGAGTTTATATTATCTATTACATTGTTTTAGTTTACATAACTTGTGTGTTTACATAAAAACGCAGCTTCCTGTTTTCATATGTACTTCATTTATGTACTTCATTTTTATCCTGATAACTGCTCAATTATTTTGTATAAAATATAGTGTTAAATTTTTAAGAAAGGATTATTTACCTCCTTGTTACAACTTTTAGAATAATTATTAAGTCAAAATAATATTTAGTATCAATAAAGCCTGACCATACATGATGCACCATAATTATTTCAGATTAATTCTAGCAAGTAGCCTTTCTTTTGTTAATTTAATTTTTATCTTTATTAGTTAAAAAATACTCTATGATTTTAATGCTTTATTTATCTGATTCAGAGAAAAAATGATTGTCTTTATGTAACTTATTAAAAAAGGCAACAGACACATGTCTGTTGCCAAAGTTCATTGTTATTGTTTCAGTTTATTGTTATTGTTTATTGCTATAGTTATTGCTGCAGTTTATTGCTATAGTTATTGCTACAGTTTATTGCCGCAAAATGCATGAATAAACAAAATTATATTCAATTTGCTATATTGCTGTTGCCATAATTCTTCTTGTAGCTAACATAATATGTTATTGCAGTAAGTGTCAAAAGTGCGCCGGATACAATCAGGATTGTCTCTATCGGCATAACATCAGCTAAAGGACCGAAAAGCAAAATGGCTACCGGCATTGCGCTGGCAGAGATAATCTGTACGATGGAAAAAACCCGTCCCATCATAGTCGGCTGAGTAATTTCCTGAATAAATACTGTTTGCGCTGTAATCATAACCGGCAGAAATAAACCTGCACTTCCCATAATAATTAAATATACTGCAAAATTTCCTGCAACACCCAGCAGGCCAAAAGTTACACCGAAACCTGCAAGACATATGGCAATAGTACGGATTTTATCTTTAAAACCGCCATGCAGTGATACAAAAAAACCTCCAACAAGTGTTCCGATTGTCCAGACCATCTCATTGGCAGTTAACATCCAAACATCACTACCAAAGCTTCTTTCTATCATAAGCGGAGTCAGTACCGCAGCAGGAGTAATCAGGAAGAAAGAGCATGCATAGCAGATAATAATCCCGCGTAACAATGGGTGCCGGAAGGTGAAATCAATACCTTCCTTAAGCTCGGCAAATACTGATGTGGATTCATCGGTCCGTTGAACTTTTTCTACCTTGATAAAGCTGGTGATAAAGATGGCAATTGCTGCCGTAACGACATCCACCATAAAAGCCCATGCAATATCCATCGAACCAAGGAGCACACCTCCCACGGCAGGAGAAAGAAGCATTAATACTGAATTCAATGTCTGATTCAGTCCTTGTATTTTAGTTAGTCCCTCCTGAGGTACAAGTTGCGGATAAATGGCATTCACAGCAGGAGTCTGGACGCCGGCACCAATGGAACGCACTACTGATGCTATAAGCAGCAGCTCTATACGCTGAAAACCCATCCAGAATGACACAGCCAGTCCGAGTGTTGTCAAAGCAATAAAGGCATCCGATAACATAATTAGATATTTACGGTTATACCTGTCTGCCCAGACACCGCTCCAAAGAGATATCATTACCTGTGGTAGTGAAGAGCAGATGGTGAACAGCATCAGCCAAAAGCCGGATGAGGTTTCCAGGGTAATGTGCCATATAATGGCATAGCCCACAACAGAAGAGCCAAACAATGATATGTTCTGGCTTATGAGAAATAAAACAATTTTTTTATTAAACAGGGAATTCCCCTTGCTGGTATCATTTGTTTTCATATATTACAATGATTCATCCTTTCATTTCTGCTAAAATTAATAATTAATTAAAAGGAGAAGAACATAAAAAACGACAGAGGCACAAAACCACTGTCGATTGATACTATTAAATCAAATAATAATCTGTTAACAGCAAGAATGTGTCTTCTCCGGAATAATATCCAGTTGAAAAGGGACATATTTATCTCTTGTAATATAAATTATCGGTATAATACAAGCAGCATATGCTTTTATCCCGGAAAAACAATACACCCTTGCACACCTCCATCCACAGAGACTGATTTTAATTATAAATTAGTTATGGTTATAATTCAATATAAAATTATTCGTTATTCTATAGGGACTATTTCTAAAAGGCATTGAAACATCAACTTTATTTCTTAATATCTTATTTATCCAAATACTTGCCAATAAAGCCGGCGAATTCCTTACTAATTTCGTATCTGCTTATGAAGCCTAAGTTAATGTAATATACAGACTCATAATATACACCGCTTTGATTATATATTCTTATTGATATAGGATTTGCCAATGCTTCACCTGCAGAGCCCCGGCTGGGTTCCGTCGCTCCTGATTCTGATACGGCACCTCCCATGTCTATTATTCCACTGGATGGCGCAACTTCTGCCGGAGTTTCATTTGCTGCTGGGGTATCGCCTGAATACCCACCTGAAGCTCTGCCTGAAGCTCCACCTGAAACTCTGCCGGTTTCATCTTCACTTGTCACCGCTAATGGCTGGTCTTCTGCAATTTGAGCCCGAACCGATTCCGCAGTCACAGGCAGACTCTCTCCATAGCCGGTTTGATTTGGCGCTGCCGCATTAGACTCAGATGCATCCGGCGAGGCTATATTATCAGGTGCGGCCATATTTACCCCGGCCCCATCCGGCGAAACAATATTATCCGGCTCTACTGCATCCGGTGCTGCATAATCCGGTGCCACAGCATCAATTTCAACACCTTTTTTGCCGGAATTTATACCATTATAATTGAACAGCCTGTCGAAGTATTTATCACTGGAATTCTTCAGCGCGGAATAATAACTGTAGAACCGGGCAATCTCATCCCTGTCCCTTATCTCTCCTCTGATGTCCATCCTGCCTTGCAGTTTGCTCTCTTCTGAATGCCCTATGAACTGGATTTTTGCGATATCATCCGCTTTGTTAATGCCGTACAGTTCCAAATATCTTACTGCATCTTCATCCTGATTGTTATTGTAGCTTTCAAAGACAAAGAAGCAGAAAAGCTGATATTCGTTATCTTTTTTTACCGCAACAACTGCTTCGCAGCCGGCAGGAATATATTTGTATACTTCACTGCCTATCAGGCTCTTATCGGGGCTTTTTGCAATATCTGTAATCTTTTCTCCGATATCACTTTCATTTACTGTAGCCGGAAAACCATACTCCTCCCTTAAGTCATCAGACAATAATATATAGTGCCTGTCATCAATCTGAAACTGGTTCACAAGCGGAGCCGCAGAGTCTTCTCTCCCCAGGCCGGCATCATCAGCTGCACCGTATTCCGGCTTTAAATCATAATTGTTATTTTTCTGCACTATGTTGTATGTCAGTAAGCCGCCCGCTATCACAACTGTCAATACCAACGCAGGGATGGCTTTTTTGATATTATATAACGGCATAGAAATTCCCTTCTTTCTGTCACGGTGATTCAAAATATTATCCAACATTCTCTTTTTCTCAAATTCACTGGGCATGATTTGATCAAAAGAAGCTTTTAAATCTTCTTTTTTCACTCAAAATCACCTTCCATTTCCATTTTCAAAAGCTTTCTGGCGGTGTGGAGATAGCCTCTGATTGTTGATTCGCTTTTTTTCAGGATTTTTGCTATTTCTACAGTAGAGTAACCTTCATAGTAGTATAAGTATACGGCAGTCTTGTACTTGGCGGGAAGTTCCATCACCTTTTCAAGAACACTGTCCACTTTAAAAGGTTCTTCAACCACCGCTTCTTCCATATGATTGATACCTACTGTTCTTGACCACCAATGCTTGAAGTAATCTTTGCATAAATTAGTAGCTGTCCTGATAAGCCATGCTTTCTCATGCTCTTCACTTTGAAAAACAGTTTTATCCTTCATAAGCCGGATAAATGTGTTTTGAACCATGTCCTCCGTATCCGGCCTGTTCTTCATATACATAAAACAAATGCGGTAGACAGTGTTTACATGGCGGTTATAAATCTGTAACAGCTCTTCATTCGTACGCAATAAAGAACTTTGCAATTGAACTTCCCCCTTTCACTAATAATACGATTGAAGAAGCAAAAACGTTTTATAAATTCTATTAAAGTTTTATAAATTCTATAAAATTTCAGAATTCAGCTTTAACATCAAAGGGAATTTCTATATACGCAGCATCCATATCGGGAACTTTCTTAATGATAGCTTCAAATTCGTAGATTTTGGGATTCATATACAACCTCCTGACATTAAAAATAGATCAATCAACTGGTCTGTTTCCTGAACTGCTCTCGGTGAAATGTACTTAACAGTCCATACATTTTACACTTATATCTATCTCTTGTCAATTTTATGTTGGCACTTGTTCATTTTATCCTGTAGCAGTTTTACACTGTCAGTATTAATATAGTTTTGGAGTTTGCAAGCAAAGAGATTACCATTTTCCTGTGCTTGTTTCTATTCATTTAAGCACATATAATTATAATTGGTTACCAATATAATTTTTTCCTATACAAGAATGAAAAGGAAACAATGGAAGCTCCAAAATCTCAAAACCCACGATTGACGAACACAAAGAAAACAACGGAGGTACACGATGAAAAAAACAATCTTGATATTGGAAGATGATGAAAACTTAAACCGTGGTATTGCATTTACTTTTGAGAAAGACGGTTATCAGGCTGTTTCGGCAAACTCTATCAAAGAAGGAAAACGGTTCATGGAGCAGCACAAAGTTGACCTTATCATACTGGATTTGGGGCTTCCGGACGGAAATGGAATGGACTTTTGCAAAGAAATCAGGGCATATTCAAACGTCCCCATTATTATGCTTACGGTTTGTGATTTGGAAACGGACGAGGTTTCTGGCTTGTTGGCAGGTGCAGACGATTATATTACCAAGCCGTTTTCACTCTCCATTCTCCGTGCAAGAGTAGAAGCCTTGCTGCGCCGCACAGAAGCAGAAAGCCGGCATATCATCCGTTCAGGCAAATACAGGCTGGATACTAACCTTTGCAAATTTTTCCGAGGGGATGAAGAAATACCCATCAGCGCAACAGAATATAGGCTGCTCCATTTTCTGATGACAAACGCCGGACAAGTGCTTTCAAAAGAACAAATATTATCATCTCTGTGGGATAACAAGGGGAATTTTGTGGATGAAAACACCTTGCCTGTCAATATCAGCCGCCTGCGGGCAAAGCTGGAGGACGATCCCAAAACTCCTCGAATCATTAAGACCATTCACGGCATTGGCTACATTTGGGATGGGGGAGTGTAAAGATGGCGCTTGCAGTTACTGTTATCATAGCCATTGCTGTATGCTTCCTGACGGTCCTTTTCAGTTATCGCTACATAAGGAAAAACTTTGATTCTATTGATCGGGTTTTGGACAGTGTATTAGCCAGGAATACAGATCTCTCACTTGAAGCAGCGGCAGACAGCAGGATTTCCAAGCTGACGCATAAAGCTGTTAAAATCATTCAGATGAGTGAAATGGATATCTCCAAAATCAGGCAGGAGAAAGAAATTATACAAAGCTTCATATCAGATATGTCCCATCAGATGAAAACTCCTCTGTCAAGTGTAGCCATGTATACCGATCTGCTGCTTGAGGGAAACATTACTGAAGCCGAAGGGCAGGAATTTTTATTGCGTATTAAAAATGGAACGGAGAAGTTGCAGTGGATGATGGACAGCCTTGTAAAAATGTCACGGCTGGAGGTAGGAGCTATTGAATTATCTCCTGTTCCCTTAGGTATCAAACAAACCATTGCTGACAGCATCAGTACGGTATATGGGGCGGCGGCCAGGAAAAACATTTTCATTCACACAGCGTATTTTGAGGATGTTCTATTGCTGCATGACCGCAAATGGACAAGCGAGGCAATCACAAATATTCTGGAAAACGCCATCAAATATTCCTTACCAGACAACAAAATCGATATATCCCTGGAAACCCTGCCTATATATACAAAAATCAGAATTACCGATTATGGTATCGGTATTGCTCCCGACGAATGGAACTCTATCTTCAAACGGTTTTATAGGGGACGAAACGCAAAAGGTGTTGATGGGGCCGGATTAGGACTTTATTTAGCTTCACTGATATTTGAAAAACAGGGCGGCTACATCCTTGTAGATTCCAAGCCGGGAATATACACAACTTTCTCAATGTTCTTACAAAATTGTAAGAAATAAATCGCGATTTGTCAGGCTCCTGTAAGAATTGCAATTTATGATTGAAGCAAAAGCAAAAGGAGAGTGAAGAAATGCCGATTTTATCAGCACAGGGACTTAAAAAGTACTATGGAAAGGAACCGAATATTGTCCGCGCACTTGATGGCGTTGACATAGCTGTGGAATCAGGAGAATTTGTAGCAGTTGTCGGGATGTCCGGCTCCGGGAAAAGTACGCTTCTGCATATGCTGGGAGGTCTTGACAAGCCGACAGACGGGAAAGTGATTGTCGATGGATACGAGCTTACCAAAATGTCGGATGAGCAGCTGGCCATATTTCGCAGGCGCAATGTAGGATTTGTGTTCCAGAACTATAATCTGGTGCCGATTTTAAATGTATATGAGAACATCGTACTGCCAATTGAACTGGACGGCAATACAGTAGACGAGATATTTATAAACGAAATCATTGACATGTTGGGGCTTAGCGAAAAACGCGATAATCTACCCAACATGCTTTCCGGCGGTCAGCAGCAGCGTGTAGCAATTGCCCGCTCGCTTGCAGCAAAACCCTCCATTTTACTTGCGGACGAGCCTACCGGTAATTTAGATACGAAAACCAGTCAGGATGTTTTAGGTGTTCTGAAAATGACTTCCACCAAATTTCATCAGACCATAGTAATGATTACCCATAACGAGCAAATCACGCAGCTTGCCGACCGAGTCATTCATATAGAGGATGGTAAAATCGTCCGGGAAGGACGTGGCTGAAAATGAAGAATAACAATAGCACTGTTATAAGGCGACTTACCGGCAGAAGCCTAAAATTCAACAAAAAGCGTAACTTTTTTATCATCACAGCCATTGCGCTCACAACCTTACTCATAGGGTCTGTTTTCAGCATTGGATTGAGCCTTGTAGAGTCCGTGAAGATGAATCAGATACGCTTTGCGGGTACTTTGGCACACGCCGCAGTCGGACACCCTACAGCTTCGCAAATAGAGCAGCTTAATAAATTGGATTACGTTAAAGTAGTTGGCACTGGTAACAATGTCGGTTTTGTAAAGAATACACCGCAAATGGGAAAAATCAGCCTGACCCTGCACTATTTCGATAAAACCGAATGGGAAAAACTACGCTCCCCCGCCTTTGTGGATATAGTGGGGAACTATCCGGAAAAAGAAAACGAGATTATGGTTTCTCTTGCAGTACTTAAACAATTAGGTATTGATACTCCTTACATTGGTATGGAAATACCCCTTACTTACTATACAGACAGCGAAAACAAGGATGCGCTGATTAGTGAAAGTTTCCGTTTGTCCGGGTGGTTTACAAGCTATGGTTTCGTTCAGTCAATGAATACTGCGGATGTGATACTCGTTTCGCAGGAGCTGTCTCAGAAATACGGCAAAACCGTTGAAAATGACGGTTCGGCTGCGCTGATGTTCGATAATGAATCACGTATTCCGGAATATTGCAGCGCATTAGTGTCCGATTTGGGCTTATCGGAAAATCAGCCGGTAGTAGCGGTAGAAACTTATGGTACTGATAATGGACATTCAACGGCCACTTTGATTGCATTATGCGCCATAGCAGTATTCCTGATTTTTACAGGATATCTTCTGATCTACAACATCCTGTACATTTCCGTTTCCAGCGACGTGCGGTTTTACGGACTTCTTAAAACGCTTGGAACAACGCCAAAACAGATCAAGCGAATCATTGTTGGACAGATTTTGCGCCTTTGCTTAATTGGAATACCAATTGGAATGATACTCGCGTTATTGTTTTCGCTCAAGTTTGTTCCTTTCCTTATTTCAGAGCTTGGGGCTGTTTCCACAGAGGCGGTTGTGTCTTTCTCCCCGTTCATCTATTCAGGTGCAGTGGTATTTCCTTTACTCACGGCGATATTAGGTGCGTTAAAGCCAGCTAAAAAAGCGGCAGGTATCTCCCCCATAGAAGCGCAGAGATATACGGGTGTGGAAGTAAAAATGGAAAACATCCGCTTGTCCGCACATGGCAAACCGTATAAAATGGCTTTTCGCAATATTTTCCGGGATAAAAAACGTGCAGGCGTGGTATTACTTAGCCTGTTTTTAGGTATAACTACATTCTTAACGATTACTACTTTGGTTTTTAGTATGAACATAGCAAAATACATTGAATCCACGTTTGAAAGTGATTTTGTGCTGGAAAACAGTGCATGGCCGGCACAAAAGTTTGATAAAGCGTTTATAGATAAACTGGAATCATTGCCCGGATTTGAAGCTTTAAGTTTAACGACATGGGAAAGAATGAGCCTTGATTATTCGAGTGACGCTTTTGGTAAATACATTGCCAATCACCCTATGCGAGATCAGATAGCTAATTTAACAGAAAAAGATATTTATAAAAATTTTAATGGATTTATTGCCGGTGTTGACGCTAATGCTCTTATAAAATTGAATAAAACTCTTGATAAACCTATTGATATTGACGCCTTTGAACGCGGAGAGTTCGCATTAATATCAACCGATAATCCCGATTTATTTTCGAATGTCCATAAGTTGACTGTTTCGCCGTCTTATCGAAGCGAAAATGATAATACCGGCAGCCCAAAAATTAATATACCGCTTGGAGGTTTCGTTCCCTTTGGTTATAAAGGTATCGGCTCCGGTCTTGCGCCTACCGTGTTTATATCAAATGCTTTAATGCGGTAATGGTTTAGTGAACCGTTTGTATCAAAAATCAACCTTGATGTTTCAGACAATTTTGGGCAAAACGCTCTGATTGCTTTAAAGCAAATCATAGGGAGCGATTATGAAATATCTCTGACGTCAAGGATGGAATCAATGGAAGAACTGAACAGTGCAAAAACGGTACTGTTTGTTCTTGGCGGCGGGATTTCACTTGTTATTGCTTTGATTGGTATTCTCAATTTCGTAAATGTAATGTTGGTTAGTGTTATAATTCGTAAGCGCGAACTGGCGATACTTGAATCTATTGGTATGAGCCGAAAACAGGTCAGGAGAATGTTGGTGAGTGAAGGACTTGGATACGCTGTGATAACCTTATTTTTCGTCTTTACAGCAGGAAATGCAATTACCTTTGGGATTTTTAAGTTGTTTCAGCAGCAAGCGGCCTATGCAATATTTACCTATCCATTCATCCCTGTTTTGATGGCAAGTTTGGCGGTTCTGGCAATCTGTATTATTACACCGGAAATTGCATACCGCTCTATTTATAAATCAACTATTGTTGAGCGACTGATGGAAGCAGAATAACAAAAATGGCGTTGGTATACGGGATATTTCTGAATTAGCAGATGAAATACAGTGAAGAAAAGACAGCCGGCGCAGCCTTTCGGCTGCACCGTATACTGTAAGATTAAAACTTCCTTATGGAATGCCTTTTTTAAGGAAGACTGTTTTTTATTATGTTAATATCGTAAAACCATTGTAAATTGAACATTCGGTATCTTCTTCTCCTATACCTTTCCGATGTTAAAGTATTAACTGACAAGTTCACTCTCCTCAGTTTGAGCAGGGCTTATTGCCGTAAACACTACTTCATCCTCTTTAGATAATAATCTGATTCCTTCAGGCAAGGTGATATCTCTCATGGTAATTTCGTCCCCGTCCTTCATTGATGAGACATCTATTTCGATAAATTCAGGCAAATCTTTTAGAACTCCCTGAATTTCAACTTTATCTGCAAGAGTATTCAAAACAAGGTTTCTTTTAGCAAGTTGCTCCTTGCCTTTGATTTTGATTGGAACTTTTACTTTTACCAGCTTGTTATCAGAAGAGGTGTAAAACTCAAGATGAATAGGCTTATTGTTTATTGGTGCGTATTGTATGCCTTTTACAACACAGGTCAGTTCGTTGCCATTAATTTTTACTTTAGTCTTTGCGCCTATGGAATGATTTCTTAAAAATTTGTTTACTTCTTTCTCCTCAAACTTTACATCCAGATTTCTGTCAATTCCAGGTCCATAAATACTTCCTGGAACATAACCCATTCTTCTGACCTTTTTTGCGCTTTCGCTCCGTTCAGTTGCATTTAGCAAAATAGTCATAAATAAATCCCCCCTGACTAAAATAACATTTTATATCAGCGTCAATACCGCCATCAGGCGGCTATAGTTTTCTGTCAAAACAGCAGTTTTCTGTTAAAACAGCACTATACTTAAGGGATTATAAAGGCCTAAATGGGCAAATCTTTTGCTTTTCACTCCATTTGCAAACAGTGCCAATAAAAAAACGCTTTAAAATCCCTTCTGATTTTTTTGGATAAAATATTACTAACGCCTGAACGTCACTAATATAAATATCAAAAAAATAAAAGGAATATTAAAACGCTCTTTTAGCACTCTTCTTTGTCGAGTGCTAACTTTATTTTAGTGAGCTGCCTTGCTTTTGTCAAGGGTTTCATAAAAAGAAAAAGCCACCTTTCAGGTGGGCTGTTAACAATAGCTGGCCTGTGACCTATAATATATGGAATAGATATGACTAAGTAATTATAATACTAAATCACAGAATTGAAACCTCTCATCCCTGAGGACCTTTTCACCAATGGAAAAGTTAATTCTCTCCCTGAAAATAGGCCCGTCAAATACAAAAGTATGAAACTCGCCATTTTCTCCGCATGGATCAACGTTTTCGGGAAGTTCAGCTATAAAGTCCTTATCATAAATTCTTCCCACAAAGTCACCACTAAGAACCTTTGTGTCTACACATGTAATAATTGATTTAAAGCCCAGGCTTATAAAAGTATTCGCAATTTCTTTGGTTTCCCTTCCCCATAATGGAAAAATGGCTTCCATTTCAGCTTTCTTCAAATTCTCCTCCCTATATCTCCTTATGTCTTCTAAAAAAATATCTCCAAATGCCACCTTTGTAACTCCAAGGTCTTTATACTTATTCATAACCTCTTCCATCTTTTTCTGATAATCCTCATTTGTGCTTTCGGGAGTTATATACACTTTTTCGAGATAGCATCCCAGAGATTCAGCCTGCTTCTCAAGCAAAGCCTCTCTAACCCCATGCATGCTTATCCTCTCATAATTGCCTGTAATCGTTGTTAATAGAGTGATATCATAACTCCCCTGCTTCATTAATTCGTAAAGTGCCAATGAGCTATCCTTGCCACTGCTCCATGATAGTATTATTTTTTCCTTCATTTCCCCATCTCCTGATGATACATTTATTTAATGAATATTGTGTCATAATTGCATGCAATTCTCAACAAGCAAATTAACTTATTGTGCCGGCTTAAGGTTTCATTTCATGTTTATAAAAAAACTCCTTCCTGGCAGTTTGCTTTAATTCCTGCCTGGAAGGAGCCAATTACTTACCTGTTGGCCTTACTATATTTCCTGTACGGGCTTTTACTGCATTTCCTATACGGGCTTTACCATATTTCCTATATGGCTTTGTTATATTTCCTATATGGCTTTACCACATTCCCACATTCCCTATTTTGATACCTTGATATCACTTACATAAAGTGTTCCTGTGTAATTAGGCGAAACAGCAAAGAGCATTTCCCCAAGATCATTTACACCGGAATGATAGTAATTAAAGGTTCCCCTCGATACACCGTCTACAAAAACTTGAAAAGTCTTGTTGTTCTGGTTATGCTTCACAACAATGTGATACCACTGATTCGCTACAAAAGTCTGAACATTGGTTGAGGCATTTACTTTAATATAACCGTCTGCAAAAGCTACAATGGATGCTATTTTTGATGTATCATAATTTCTCATCATAATTTGTTTGGTGCTGGCAGATTCCGCTACCATGACCCATGTATCGTAAGTTATAATGCCCGAGGTCTGTTGTGTAAATTTTTTCATGGCAGCCGCATAACCGGGAGTACCGGTCTTCTGGAGTCTCATACTCTTTTCCTGCTCACTTGGAACAGGTTGTACCGTTACAGTTCCTCCGGAGGTGTTTAAAATCCAGCCTGTGGGTACCGCACCATTGGGCTGTGAATTGAATCCTTCATCCAGTAAGTAATTCGGTGTTGTTGAAGGTGATACAAAGTTCAAACCGGTAAAAGTCCAATTGTAATGTGTCCACTCATATCCATCCAATGGCGCATAGAATCTGGTTTTGGCAGTTCCGTTGATAACATCTATCTCCAGAAGCTGCACAGGATTGGTTGTATTGCTGTGGAAAGTTCCGTTGACAGACACTATTTTATTGCCGTGTACACCGTAATCTTCGCGCTTTGCAGCAGTTCCGGTGTGGCCGCAAAGTACAAACTTGATATTAGGATATAATTTTACCAGGTTGTCAAATACATATTGCGGAGAATTTGCACCGTAGCCTCCATTGGATTGGTAAATGCCTCCGGTAGATGTCAGATAGGAGTGTGTATGAATTATTACATTATAATCCGGATGGCTCTCAACAACACCTTTCGCCCAATTAATCGCTGCAGTACGCGGCCAGAGTTCCAGATTGAGCACCAGCCATTTTTTGCCTTCTGCTTCGAAGGTCTGATAGCAGTTATCCACTTTATTAGGTTCAAATGTCACCATGCCGGGATAACGTGACACAGGAAATGCCTGGTTGAAAAGCGACGTATCGCGAACAAGGGCTGGTATGTCGCCGCCTGGCACAGCAGAACCGCCAATGTAGGTCGCTGCCGTGTCATGATTGCCGATGCTAAGCTGGCTGCGAATACCTGCATTGTCAAGCACAGCCATGGCTTCAGACGCAATCGGCAACTGGTTTGGATCATATGCCGGCCAGTTTACAACGTCACCGGTGTGAATAACAAAGCGCAAATCCAGGTTATCTTTGTTGTTAACCAGATACTGCGTACGGTTCTTGAACCATTGATTTTGTATAGCCCCTGAGTATGCCACTTCATTTTGCGTATCGGGAATTACTGCAATAGTAAATTTTCCGTCCGTGACCGGATCCGCCGATACCAGCGGCGCATAATTCATAAATGTAAGCAGAAGTATGAAGATAAGCAGAAGTACAACCTTCTTAACTCCTTTAAACATTGAAAAATCTGACTTACCAGAGTTCATAAACATTGAAATTACCTCCTGTTTTTTAGATTTTTTTAAATTCTAATTTTCTAAATAATTTTTAATATTCTTTTTCTGAAAAAAGGCATGACTTGACCTAGCAGGAACAAAGCTGTAAAGCACTAGCTAAGCTTGTCCAATGGTTTCACCCCTTTCTATGGCAAAATAAGTTTCTCTGCGGGAATGCATCACCTCCATATAAAATTTGGATATTGCTGAGAAATTGATAAAAAGGTGCACCACAATAGATCCAGTATTACAGCGGGCTAAAATGAAATAATTATGATTGAAAACCAGGCACAAAATCACAAATATAAAGATTGCAGGCGTTTACTGGCTATGCTGACTTTCATTCTTGCATTAAAATTTCAAAGTCTTAAGTTTTCCTATGTTGTCTGACTCTTCTTAGAGCGTTGAGTGCTTGAACCAGTAAAGTTGTATAAAGCTTTATACAAAATTACTGTAGTTGAATACGAAATTATTGTAGTTGAATAAGCTATTTGAAAATTCTGAAGTGGCTAGCTGTCAAACAAGTATGTCTACAGCTGTATTTCTAGTATAATGCGAAAGTTAAACTTTGTAAACTATAAATTGGAAACTTTTATTAAATATTAGGAGTATTTACAACATTTTTAATATATTGTATTAATTTCTTACTGTTAGTTACAAATAATTCTTGCAATTATTAGCAATTAATTTATTGCTAGGTAATAATTGTATTATCTTATTACATCTGCCAAACATGTAATATATTCAGACTTGCAACATATTTTATTAATTAACTTGTTATACCGGCATTTTGTTGGCGGAAGCTGTAAGCTTAAGAGCTAATAATAGCCAACTACAAAGCTCTCCACAGTGCTATCTCGTTTCATAACAAAACAAATTTAATTCATCATATTGCCACCGCTTTTTCATTATATTCCTGTAACCAGACAAGGTATTTAGCTGCCATGCTTCGGTAATAATACGATGAATTCCGTACCTCCATCAACTTTGCTACTTACCCGGATCTTGCCTTTATGAGCTTCTACTATTGCTTTAGTGATTGTAAGGCCAATCCCGGCACCTCCGGTCATCCTGTTCCTCGATTTATCAGCGCGGTAAAAACGTTCAAAAATGTGAGGCAAGTCCTCCGGAAGAATACCCTTTCCGGTATCTTTAACGGATATCTCTGTAACGTCAGGCAAACCCTTAACCCTAATCTCCACTTTTCCTCCCTGTGGAGTATATTTAATAGCGTTGGATATAAGATTTATAATCACCTGGCTAATTTTATCCTTATCTGCTGTCACCTTCTCTTCATCACCAATAAACTCTATATCAATACCCTTATTCAGGAAGTCATTCTCGAAATTCTTTATAATGTGACGGATAAGCTCTGAAATATCAAAGTTTGTCTTAGTAAGAATCAGGTTTTCGCTTTCATATCTCGCCAGTTTCTCAAGATCCCCTACCATCCTGTTTATTCTTATAATTTCTTCATGACAGCTTTTCAGCCTCTCGGTATCAGGTTTCCAAATCCCATCAATCATCGCTTCCATATGGCTTTGCAAAGTAGCCAGGGGTGTCCTTAATTCATGTGCTACATCTGCCGTTAGCCTTTTTCTCAGGATTTCCTGGTTCTCCAATGTTTCAGCAAGGTTGTTGATGGTTTCGGTAAGCTGTGCAATCTCCTTTGTAGTTGATTGTTCAGTTATCCTGTCATCAAAATATCCCTTTGCAATCATTTGAGCAGTAGTTATGACTCTTGAAATAGGTGTGCTCAACCTTTTCGACATTATTGAACTAAAGAACAGGGATAAGAAAAGCAAAAATACTCCTACTCCCATTAGAAGCCTGTTTATTGTATTTATAAATTCAAGTTCACTGTCATTGAAGTAATAAGGACCGTAATAACCAATTATGATTTCACCGACTTTGTCCAGTTGATAAGTAATGGGATATACATCTTCCACATAATTGCCCTTCCAGTTAGGATACCGGCTGCTCATGTTTTGTTCTATATGGTGCAGCATCTGCTCGCACAATTCATTATCATGAAGTCTTGCGTCCCAAACAACCTTTTCGGAAGAATCCACTATCCTTATTATCATTCCTTGTTCCAGAGCACTGATACAAATATTTTTTATAGTCTCCATATTCCATTTCTTATCAGTATTAAACTGCTGTCTGACAAGCGAAACAATTTCCTTGCTTTTACGTTCCTGATTCTGGATGATATATTCTTTAAAGTGCTTATCCAGCAGCAAGTTGGTAAAAACACTGATCAGGAACACGGATATCAGTGCCACGGAAATGTATGACAGAGATAATTTAGTTCTCAAACTGTACTTCTTCATAATTTAATCAACCTTCTATTCACCACCAAACCGGTATCCTACTCCGTGAATGGTTAAAATGTATTTTGGATTTTTGGGATCAGGTTCAATTTTCTGCCTGATATTCTTTATATGAGTGTCAATGGTTCTGTCATAACCGTTGAAATCCTCTCCCAGCCCAATATTTATCAGTTCTTCCCTGGTAAAAGTCTTGTCAGGGTACTTTACCATTGTTAACAGCAGTTTGTATTCGTTAGGAGTCAGATTGATTGTTTTCCCGCATCTTTTTACCTCATGTTTCAAGGTATCAATGACCAGTTCATTATTATTAAACGAAATAATGCTGGACAGCGGGATCAATGTATTGCCTGCCCTCCTCAAAACAGCCTCGGCTCTTGCTACCAATTGCCTTGGACTGAAGGGCTTTGTGACATAGTCATCTGCTCCTATATTCAGACCTCTTAAGATATCATCTTCTTCAACCTTGGCTGTAAGCATAATAATGGGTACTCTTGATTTCTTCCTCAAAGTTTTGCAGATTTCCTCACCAGTCATATCAGGAAGCATCAGATCAAGAACAATGAGGTCAGGATTCTCCTTTTCGAATTTATCCAGAGCTTCCTTGCCGTTATATGCTTCACATACCAAATACCCGCTGTTCTCCAGATATGATTTTACAACCTCCACTATCTTCACTTCGTCATCCACAACCAGTACTTTTTTTTGTATATTATTCATAGCAGGCCTCCTGCAACAACTGATATCATAAAAAACCAAGAAGGTCATGGGACATCCATTTCTAAATCAAGGTATTCCTTTTACGACAGGAAATATCCCAAATTAATGTCCCAAATTAAGAAAAATCCCCTGCTTGACAAGGGGACCTAACATGTACTTTTAATTATACAATATCGTATCCTTTAACTTCAATCTCGATATTGACACTATAAAGCGTTATCTTTTCCACCCAAAAGAATACTCTTGGTTTTGAAGGACTTAATCTCAACTAGTGTTATATAATTTAACACATTATTGTGAAGATTTTGTGAAGAAAAAGCACAACACCACTATTCATCCCTGCAGATATTCCACATATGGTTAAGGGGTCCGCTTCCTTTTCCCAGATCAAGCATTGCCTTCAATGCACCCGATATATATTCCTTGGCTGACCGGATTGACCTTTCCAAATCCAAGCCTTTTGCAAGGCCGCATGCTATGGCGCTGGACAAAGTGCATCCTGTGCCGTGAGTATTGTTATTATCAATTCTCTCCCCCACGAACCACTTATACTTATTATTATGATACAACAAGTCATTGGCATCGTTTATACTGTGCCCGCCCTTGCAAAGAACGGCACATCCGAATTGGTTGCTGATAATTTCAGCCGCTTTAATCATATCCGGCTCATTTTCAATGGATACTCCTGACAATATAGATGCTTCCGGAATATTAGGTGTTAATACAGCTGCCAGGGGAAACAATCTGTTTTTCAATGTTTCTATTGCGTCATCCCGAAGAAGCTTTGAACCGCTTGTGGAAACCATTACGGGATCTACGACGATGTTTTTGGCATTATAAAACTTCAGCTTTTCTGATATAGTTTCTATCAATTGGGCTGATGAAACCATGCCAATCTTGACTGCATCCGGAAAGATATCGGTAAAAATGCAGTCCAACTGTTCTGCTAAAAATTCCGGAGTAACTTCCATAATCGCTGCAACGCCGGTTGTATTCTGTGCAGTAAGTGCGGTAATCGCGCTCATGGCATATACGCCGTTTGCAGTCATTGTCTTGATATCTGCCTGGATTCCGGCGCCTCCGCTGGAATCACTTCCTGCAATTGTCAATGCTGTTTTCATCTCATTCTCCATTCCTTTGCATATACATTTTTAGTATTTATTTTCAGTATTTATTTTCAGTATTGATTTCCAGGTATTATTTTAATATTAATTTTTAGTGTTATTTTTTGTATCAGTTTTATATAGTATTTTTGTTTTTTGTTAGTTTTTGTATGGCGGCAAAAGGCGCAAAAAAGCATCAATATTGTCCAGTTTCTCCAAATAAATGTCACTGATTCTCTTAATCTCATCCAAATTATCCTTGCTGGAAGCATCGTACACACCAACTGTCCTAAAGCCGGCACTTTTAGCCGTTTTAATCGCATGCAGCGCATCTTCGAATACCCATGTATCTTCCGGAACTGTTCCCATAAATTCAGCTGCAGCAAGGTAGATATCAGGCTTTTCTTTTCCGGCACCTGTTTCCGTGCATGTAAATATTCTGTCAAAACAACTTATGACATTAAGCCTTTCCAGCGCCCTTTCCACAACCTGCCTGTCACTGGACGTTGCTGCTACCATTTTAATGCCGGCTTGCTTCATACCTTTCAGGAACTGCTCCGCGCCTTCCTTCAGCTGTACATGATAATAGTAAAAATCTTCGATTGTGTGATTGATCCCTGCTATTATTTCATCTGTATCCATATCCAGGCAGTATCTGTCCTTTAAAAACTCTGCCCCTTCAGTCATGCTCATGGCAAACATGGTTTTGCCGAGCCCGGGTTCCGCCTTTATTCCCATGCTGTTTAAATACATTTCTGCTGCATTATCCCAGATTGACATGGAATCCAGTATGGTTCCGTCAAGGTCAAAGATTGCTCCTTTAATCACGCTTTCACCATCTTTTCAGCTAATTCTTTTAATTCTGCTGTAGCTTTTATAATGTCAGGCTGGGCAAAAATTGCACTGATTACGGCTATTCCGCATATGCCTGACCCCGACAATTGAATTATATTGTCCTTGCTGATACCTCCAATTGCTACAACAGGAATACTTACAGCTTCGCAGATTTCTTTCAGGGTGTCATAGCTTACATAATCCGCGTCTGTCTTGGAACTGGTGGGAAATACCGCTCCGACTCCCAGGTAATCAGCCCCCCTCTTTTCCGCCAATATCGCCTGTTCCACAGTCTGTGCCGATACTCCGAGAATCTTGCCCTTACCTATCAGTTCACGCACATTGCCGGCCTCCATATCCTTTTGCCCTACATGGACGCCATCAGCATCCACCGCTATAGCTATATCCACATTGTCATTGATAACAAATGGTACATGATACTTTTTGCACAATTTTTTAATCTCTTTTGCTTCCTCGAGGAATTTTTCAGTCTCCAATTCCTTCTCTCTAAGCTGCACAAAAGTTGCACCACCCTTAAGCGCCTTTTCCACTGCACTTTCGATAGTATCACTCCCAAGCCAGGACCTGTCGGTGACAGCATATAAAAGCAAATCTTTCTTATCGAATTTCATACTTAGCTCCTCTTTCCAGTGTTTCTCCATCCATGTTATAAATGGCATCAATTATTCTGTTCCTGTACGTGGAATTTCCATCAGAAGGCTGCATATTGATCCATCCTATTTCGCCTGCAAGCCCCATTGCACACACAGCAGCTGCAGCTGCCTCAAGCTCATTCTCAGGGTTTGCAACAAGAAATGCAGTTATCATCGCGGAAAGCTGGCAGCCTGTGCCTGTAATTTTTCCCATTTCCGCTCTGCCATTTCTGATGACATAGCATTTATCTCCGTCGGTAACAAGGTCGATTGCCCCCGTAACTACTACAATGCATTCCGACTTTTTCGCAAATGATTTCACAAAGTCCACTGCAGTGTCAAGAGATTCTTCGGTTACGGCATCTGCAACATCAGCGTCAACACCCTTTGTTCTTCCGCTTCCAAGCGCTAATGTCTTAATCTCGGAAATATTTCCTCTTATCACATTAAACTTGACCTCCTGCATCAGCCTGACCGCCGTATCTGTGCGAAGCCTGCTTGCGCCTGCCCCAACCGGGTCAAGCAGAACTTTGTGCCCCAGTTGGTTTGCTTTTTTTCCTGCAAGAAACATAGAGGGGATTGTATTTTGGTTAAGTGTTCCGATATTAATATTCAGGCCACCGCATATAGCTGTAATTTCTTCCACTTCCTCCGGATCATCAGACATAATAGGGCTGGCCCCGCAGGCAAGAAGCACATTTGCGACATCGTTCACTGTTACGTAGTTTGTAATATTGTGAACAAGAGGCGCTTTTCTGCGGACATTTTCAATACAGTTTTTCACCATAACATCTCCTTTCGCAAATATAAATTGACAAACTTTCAGCACGCAAATCAACAACCAGGGTTTCATCTTGCAAATACAGACTTTTGGCCTGTCATCCCGTAAAAAAGCTGATGAACTTTCAACTTGCAATGCAAACTGATGGGCTGTCAACTCGGAAAAGATCAGATGGGCTTTCAACATCTTATTATAAAAAACTGCATATACACCAACGAAAGCATATATGCAGTAATCTTCACGAATTGTTTCCCTACGTTGGCATTACCCAAATCAGGTTATGAGGGTCTAAGCACACAGCTTACTCTCAGCCTGCTTTTTGCAAGCTCCCCTTTTTATTTACTTTTTTTGACACTCCCCATGATTAAAGTCATGGACTCTCAATTAAGTACTTCGTAATAATTATACTACAGCACAGTAAAAAATCAATCTAAATATTCACCGGCCTCCAATACTTCCAACCAGGGCTAAAGCTTATGCATAGATTACATTGTATCGGAAATCATAAATTATATATTGTGTTTAAAAGCAATTTTACATATTTATTTTATTTTTCCAATTACATAATGAATTATTTGTAAATAATTCAGTTGATTACCTTTGGGGCCGCTTGAATATTTGCCATGTTGCGCAGGCACAAACTAAATTGTATGGGAGAAAGATACATTTATGAAGTTTGGTAAGTTTTACAACAGAACTAAATATAGTACAACCAAATCTGAAAAGAATAAAGAAACTGATGAACCAACTGACACAGAAGTAACCAGTGAAAATGTTAAAATGGTTTTATCCGACAGCAGTGATGTTAATTATCAGCTGTATTATATAAATGGATGCCGTGACTTGCCTGTTTCCGTTGTCTTTGTTGACGGTTTAGTGGATACGAAAATGGTAAATGATGATATCCTAAAGCCTTTGACACAGGAAAAAGTCCTGATGGAGGCAAAGAACCTTAACAGTATCATCGATCTTATAGAACACGGTACAATATATCATGCTTCCCGCAAAGTGCGGACAAATCTGGGAGATACTCTTGCGGATATTTTAAGTGGCGCAGTTGCTCTGATATTTGACAGGGAGAAAAAAGCAATCACATTTGACATTAAAGGTTTTGAAAAAAGAGCAATCAGCGAACCGACAAATGAAAGTGCCCTGAAAGGGTCCAAGGATTCTTTTATTGAAGTGCTCCGGGTAAATACAACATTAGTACGCCGGAAAATACGAACACCCTATTTACGTATAAAAGAAACCATAGTTGGAAAACAAAGCAAGACAACTGTTGCTGTTATTTATATAGAAAATCTGGCTAATAAAAAAATAGTTGAGGAAGTTTTAAAACGCCTCAACAAGATTAATATTGACGGAGCTACCACTGTAGGCAGTATTGAGGAATATATAATAGATAATAAATATACCATATTTCCATTGGTTTCAAACACCGAAAGAACTGACAAATTTTGCCATAACATACTGGAAGGAAGAGTGGGACTTATTATCGATGGATTGCCAACAGCATATATAATTCCTGCGACTATAACCATGTTTTTTCAAGCTCCGGAAGATTATGCCCAGAATTTCATTATTGGCTCTTTTCTGAGATGTGTCAGATATGCAAATTCAATGATTACACTGTTTTTGCCTGCGTTTTACATATCAATAACGACATTTCATCAGGAAATGATACCAACCTTGCTTGCCATAACAATAATCAGGAGCAAAGCCGAGGTACCATTTCCAACAACTACCTCCATATTCTTCATGCTGTTGGCTTTTGAAGTTCTGATCGAGGCCGGTTTTCGTCTGCCAAGAACAATTGGACAGACAATTTCAATCATTGGAGCTTTAGTTGTCGGGCAGGCTGCAGTTCAGGCAAAAATCATTTCACCTGTTGTCGTAATCATCATTGCATTGACAGGTATGGCAGGCTTTACCATGCCAAACCAGGATTTCGCCAATGCCATTAGATTATGCAGGCTGCTGTTTGTGCTGTGCTCAGCCATTGCCGGGCTTTATGGACTTTCTTTAGGTTTCGTGCTGCTTATTTACCATCTGAATACACTTGAAACTTATGGTGTGCCGTACTTTTCTCCCTTTGCGGCGAACGAGGGGCGGGATATCACACACGATACCCTTATACGTGTACCCCTGCACCTTATGAAAAAACGTCCGTCAGATCTCAAGACATTAAACAAAAAACGTCAGAAATAGGTGAGGATTATGAAAAAAATAATTATTGGCGTTGGACTTATACTTTTATTTTTAAATCTCACAGGATGTAAAAAAAATGTTCTGCCTCAAAGGAAAGAAATAAATGATTTACAGCTTGTTCAAGTTATTGGAATTGATAAATTGCCAGGTGATACTAATGACTGTTTGCTGACTGTAGCAAGTAAAAATCTTGAAACAGGAGGCGGACAGGACAGTTCAGGAAATACAAGTGGAAGCACTGGCGTCAGTAGTGAAAAGGCTTTAATTTTATCAGCGTCAGGCAAAACCATTTTTGACGCTGCCAGAAATATCCAGACTCACAGTAACAAAACAATTTTTTGGGGCCATACAGATTATTATCTTATAGGAGAGGATGCTGCAAGAGATAACATTGCCAAATTTATTGACTTTTTTACACGTGACCATGAGCTGCGCATAGAGTCCAAAGTATTCATAGTAAAAGGTTCAACTGCTAAAGAATTAATGGAGCAGCTTAATCAATCGAAATACTATATTATTGATAAGTTGGAGAGTTTAGAACGAAATTTTGAATTGTTAAGCAATTCACAAGATTTAAAAATTCATGAATTGATGCGGTTTATTGATATTCATCATTCATCCGCCCGTATTCCCTGCATATATTTAATAAATCGAGACAGCGGAAATAAAGAGCAGGTAAAGGATATAGAAAGCTGTGGATATGCAATAATCAGCAACTTAAAACTTGTAGGGTTCATAGATAAAAGCATATCAAGGGGAGTAAATCTCATTACAAATACCGTTGGATCATCTATTGTTACCGTAAAGGATCCGGACGGCAATGATGTATCTCTTGAAATCATTAACAGCAATACAGAGGTCATACCACATTTCAGTGGTGATGATCTGGAGAGCATTACTTTAAAAACAAAGGTTACCAGCAATATAGGTGAATTACAATCCCAAACAGATTTTACAGATGAAAAATCTATTTTGTACATGGAATCACAACAATCAGAGATACTAAAAAATGAGATGCAAAGTTCCCTGGAAAAAATCATAGAATCTAAATCTGATTGTCTTGGGATATGTGACAGGATACGGCTTAAGAGACCTTTAAAATGGCGTAAGATTGAAGGCAAGTGGATGGATATTTTTACTAATATTAAATTCGACATAGAGGTCGTATCAAAAATCGAAAGAACATATGAATTGAAAGAACTAAGCGGATACAAAGGGAAGGAATAGACATGGTCTGTTTAATTCTTGTCATTATTGCAGTAAGTATAAGAGACATTAAAAATTTGGTATCTGGAAAAAAGAAAAAGGATTTAGTTGTATACGTAATCATTATGTTGCTGGTGAGTGCTTTTGCTATCTATTACTATTCTAACCCGGAATCCGGCAGCTTCTCAGAAATATTGCTTTCTCTGATAGGGAAGGAAGGTGGATTGTAATTGCTGTCATCAAGAGAAAAAATATCAACTCGTCAGGCAATCATACTTTTTATTTTGTTTATGTTTTCTTCATTACTGTGGTTATATCCCTTTACTGCAGCAAAATTTGGCAAACAAGCAGGATGGTTGACTCCTGTTTTTGCCATATTTCCGTATATTGGCCTTGTGTTTGTACTTCAGGCATTATTTAAAAATAATAGAGAAGCAAACCTTTCAGATATAATTTTCAAAACTTTTGGAAGGGTTTTAGGAACAGTATTGTTAATCCTTTACCTTATTTGGATGTTACTTACTCTTGGAATATATGTCAGGTTTTTTGCTGAAAAGTTTTTGTCATCACTGCTTCCAAATACGCATATGAACTTTTTTACTGTAACTCTTCTGGCAACTGTTTTCTATGCTTCTCAACGCGGGGTAGTATATATTGCAAGAACAGCAGAATTCCTGTTTTTAGTATTTTCAGCTATTTTTTTCATTATTTTTATAATCACTATACCGAATTTTGAAGTCATAAACCTGTTTCCTGTAACACATCACGATATTCTGCCTCTTATGAAGTCAACCTATTCCAGTATAGGTATATGGGGTTCATTAACGTTTGTTTTCTTCTTCGGAGATAAAATAAACGATAAGGAACATATTAAAAGATTTGGATTGCAGGGCGCAGTATACCTGGTACTTGCAGCACTTATGATATCGATACAAACAATTGGTGTTTATGGCTATTCCGTCATAGAACGCCTGTCTTTACCTTATGTCTTTGTAGTAAAAGGCGTATCCATATTGAAAACCATTGAACGGATAGAGTCTGTTACCGTGGCATCCTGGATAATTTTGGACTTTATAGCTATTTCCGTTACTTTATTAATTTTAACAAGCATTATAAAATCAATTTTCGCCCTTACTGATGAAAGATCGCTTTTAAGTCCTGTTACTATATTTGCTTTTATTTTTTCACAATACATAGCTCGCAACAGATTTGAGCTTGAAAACTTCTTCAGCCTGATAAGTATACCGGCAAACATTATCTTTGGATTTGTTTTTCCTCTTATTATCTTAGTTGTAGGGAAGATACGAGGGAAAATATAAAAGCAATACTGTTTAAGCTTCAATCAACGGGTACAGGATTTTATTCTCTTTTTCAATCCTGTTTTCAAGTATTTTAAAAATCCTTTCAGTTTCCTGCAAAAAACCCTTTGGGTCATTTAATATTTTTGTCTTGGTGTTATAACGGTCTTTATATTCTGCAAACTCCCTGCTTATGCCGCCCATTTCCCCTATAAACTCCTTTGCTACATTTACAAGCTCTGAATTTGAGCTGTCAAGCAAAGCAGGATACATAAATTCATCTTCGGTACTTAGGTGAATCTTCAGCTTGCCTGCCAATATACTGATTTGAGTTGCAATATTTGCTGCATCCCGTTCCAGATTTTCTTTTCTGACAGTACCTCTAATCCCCAGCATAACGTTTAATATGTCTTCATGTTGCCTCTTAAGCATGTTCATGTTAGCCATACCTGTTCCCCTTTCACTTTGCATACATTACTAAAACAGTTAATAAAATCATTTAATATATACCCACAAATCTTAGCTTGCTATCAGCAGATTGTCCTTTATAAAGTTTTCAACACTTTTTTACAACCTTTACGTGATGCTTTAAAAATGGGTTGCCCCTGTTTTGCTGAGCAACCCATCGTTAATTATCTCCAGTTGGAAATAGTTTCATTATTACACTAATTATCTCTGGTAGGAAATTGTTACTTTATCGCACTAGTTATCTCAGGTCGAAGATTGCTGCATTATCACACTAGACTCTCTGATCGGAAATATTTGCATTATCATTATCAGCAGCTAATTGTGCCAGATTGTCATAAGGAGGTCCCATTGTGGTTCCTGGTAGCAGCACAATATCGAATTCATTAGGAGGCGTGCCCCAGGAGTTTCCTTCAAATGTGGTAAGGGCACCGTCTACCAGGAATCCACCTTTAGTATTGTAAACTACATTGTTATTGATAGCGCCGGTTGTATTCGGATTGATATACATTCCTGTTCTCAGGGAGTAAAAAGTGTTTCCCTCCAGAAGAACATTTTGAGTACTTACCTGCGATACAACAGCACGGTTTACAACCCAGTTGTCCATTGGCGGCGGCTGTTCAGGTCCGAAAATGGTATTTCCGATAAGTCTTACATTAGGTGCGCCTATTTGGATGAACTCCTTTGGATAAGGAACGTCACTGGTAATGGTTAATCCCTGAACGGTTGCGCTCGGGCCCGTAATCAACATGGCAATGAAGTCTCCCTGCAGGATTAGCTCCGCACCTGGTTCGCCGAGCAGGGTTATTCCCGTCTTGTTCACATTAATCATTGTTGTAACAGGATAAGTGCCGGCTGCAATATGAACTGTCCCACCGGGAACTACCGCAGCAATACCATCAGAAATGCTTCCGAAGGGGTGTGCGATGCTTCCGTTCCCTCCCACACTGCCTGCCTTTACACGAATGTTCTCAGGATCCACCACTTCATTTACCTCTATATCAAGTGCTTCCTGCACACTGGACACTGTCGGATATCCCAGGTCAGGACGGTTTTCCAGCAATGATTGGAGAACAATATCCTGGGCTATCAAGCTCAGAGAATTAAATCCGTCAAGATTCAGACCAAGAGCAGGATCGGTAATTGCTGCCCGCATTTGTGCAATATCCTGTGCGTTATTTACAGCCTCAAGTTGTGGATTGTTAGTTGCCGGTTCGCCGATTTTTAATATCATGATGGATGCACTCACACCGGTTTCTGTTCCTCCTGCTGCATTATCAAGAGTTACGGCACCTGTGCTGGTATGGTTCCTCAGGGTTAATTGGTCGCCTGCAGCAGCATTGATAATAACCATTCCTGTATAACCGTTATTAACCGTATTGGTTCCATATGTGCTTCCCGGTACAGGATTTTCATTCCGGTACAGTGTGAACTGATTGGCTTCCGCACCGGTAACGGTATACCAGACAGCATAGGTTCCGGCGGATTCAATGGTTATAGGTGCTGTATTTGTATCATGGCTGATTCCAAGCAGAGCACCATTGTTGCTGAAGGAAACCGAACCGTTTACCGGGATGGTTTGATTATCAGTGTTGTAGATATACGCATAGGGATTATCCGAAGATGGCGGTGGTGGTGGAGTTTCCGAATAGGTGATCACCAGCTTCGGGAAATATGGCTCATACACGATATTATCTGTGCCGAACTGGACCAGGGTTACCCCGTCCGGATTCGTCAATGCAATTCCAAAGTTATCATGAGTACCGTTCAGCCACTCATTTACAAGGGTTGTAATATCAATTTCCACAATCGTATATAGATCCGATGTGTTAACATTAATTTGTGAAGTTGTGGCCGTAAAAGACGGAATAGTATTGTAAGTTACGGTGTCTGCATCAAATGGACTGGTTACTCTGTTTACAACAATAGGACTTGGATCGGTACCGGTTTTCACAATTACGGACAATTGCAGCACCGCACTGTCAACATTCGTTACAGGTATGGCTGACAAGTCAATTTCCATCAGGCTGATACATTCTCCAAAAAACGGGTCATTACCCACATACATCAACGGGTAAAATGAAAAATTCTGTGTCGGTTGAGAAGATGATACAAAAGTTGTAGCGGGAATACCAACCGATACTGTTGGCATAATTTGTCACACCCTTTCTCTAATTTAGAAGTTGTATTTTACCTTGCCATAGAAATAGTCATTATATATACATAATATTCGCTATCTTGTATAATGTTGCATACTCTGTAATTACAAATCCGGCAAGCATGTACCTTTGCCCTTCCTTCCTTTGAATTATGCAAATGTCACATTACATAAACAGTTTGCATATTAATATATCAAGGCCGATATAATCAGTCTTTTTTGCTCAGATATGAAGTAATGCATTTTTTTGAAATGTAACAGAAGCAAAAAGTGAAAATCATCTATACCATAGGAGGGTATGCGAATGCGCAAAGCATTGATTACTGGAATCACCGGACAGGACGGTTCTTATCTGGCAGAGTTTTTATTGGAAAAAGGATATGAAGTACATGGACTTATAAGAAGAAGCAGTACAGATAATACAGAAAGGATACGCCACCTGCTCGATGAACCTAAAAAGGTGACTCTGCATTATGGTGATATGACCGATGCAGGCAGCCTGATTAGATTGCTGTACAAGATTCAACCCGACGAGGTGTATAACCTGGCAGCACAAAGCCATGTAAAAGTATCTTTTGATATACCGAAATTTACAGCAGACGTAAATGCTTTAGGCACTGTCATGCTGTTAGACAGCATCCGGGAAGTGAACCCGGGCATTAAATTTTACCAGGCTTCCTCCAGTGAGCTGTTCGGGAAAGTGAGGGAGACACCTCAGAATGAAAACACGCCATTTTATCCGAGAAGCCCCTATGCGGTAAGCAAGCTGTATGCGTACTGGATAACTGTAAACTACCGTGAGGCCTACGGTTTATTTGCTTGTAACGGAATACTTTTTAACCATGAATCCCCAAGAAGAGGAAAAGGCTTTGTTACCAGGAAAATTACAACCGGAATAGCTGACATACTTAACGGAAAAGCAGATTGTATATACCTTGGCAATCTGGATGCAAAAAGGGATTGGGGATATGCCGGAGATTATGTTGAAGCCATGTGGCTGATACTGCAGCAGAAGGACCCCGACGACTATGTAGTCGCAACAGGAGAAACGCATACAGTAAGGGAATTTTGTGAACTGGCGTTCAGGAATGTTGGAATCAACCTGACCTGGACAGGAAAAGGTTTAGATGAAAAAGGTGTGGATAAAGATACCGGCAGGGAACTGGTCCGGGTCAGCAAAGAGTTTTTCAGGCCGGCGGAAGTGGATTTACTGCTGGGAGACCCGACAAAGGCAAAAAATATACTGGGATGGAAACCCAGAGTATCCTTTGAAGAATTGGTTGCCATGATGGTAAAAAGCGATATTGAAGCAGCAGGAGTGAAACTGGATTAAGGAGGGATTTACATGGAAAAAAACAGCAGGATATATGTGGCAGGACATACCGGAATGGTTGGTTCGGCCATTGTCAGATGCCTACAGCGACATGGATATGAAAATATTATCCGGAGGACACATCAGGAATTAGACTTGACAAATCAGGCAGCATGCGAAAAGTTTTTTGAAGAGGAAAAACCGGAATATGTGTTTCTGGCTGCCGCAAAAGTAGGCGGCATTCATGCAAACGATACTTATCCTGCAGATTTCATTATGGAGAATATGCTGATTGAATGCAATGTGATTCGCAGTGCTTTTAAGAATAAAGTGAAAAAGCTGATGTTCCTTGGAAGTTCATGTATTTATCCGAAATTATGCCCTCAGCCGATTAAAGAAGAATACCTGCTTACCGGCCCGCTGGAACCCACCAATGAAGCTTACGCTTTGGCCAAAATATCTGGAATTAAAATGTGCCAGTCTTTCAACAAGCAGTATGGCACCCGTTATATTTCGGTTATGTCCGCCAACCTTTACGGTATCAATGACAGGTTTGACGCTTACAACTCTCATGTAATCCCGTCCATGCTGATAAAATTCCATAAAGCAAAAGTTGAGAACCGGCCGTTTGTTGAATTGTGGGGCACGGGCAAACCTCTGCGGGAATTTTTATATGTGGATGACATGGCCGAAGCATGTGTTTATCTGATGCAGAACTATGAAAGCAGTGAACTTATAAATATCGGTTCCGGAAAGGAGATCAGCATAAGAGAACTTGCTGAAATTATTCGGGATGTTGTCGGGTTTAAAGGAGAAATTGTATTTGATTCCACAAAACCCGATGGAACGCCACGGAGAGTGTTGGATAATTCCAGAATTTTAGCGACCGGTTGGAAGCCAGAAATGGATATGAAGGAAGGAATCAGGAGAGAATACGAATATTACCTCGGCATGCTGAAAGAATAACTTTCAAGTACAGAAAACAGGTGCAGAAAGACAACAGAAAACTTATTTTGTCCGGTCCAAGACAGGGGAACACCTAACAGCGCCTGTTTTTTTCTCTCATAAAAATATGTTCCTGCTTGCAATAAACAGTTTTTATATTTCTACTGTCTGTTGCAAGTGGAACATATCAATGAGTCCATTCCCCTGTCTTTTTTAATGGTAATCTTTAACCGGCTGAAGATATTCTTTAATCGGGAAACAATTGCTTTATGACGTCCATTTGGGCCTGGAGCAATGCTTCCGACTTTGTTTTGAAAGTGTACACTTCATTTTTCAGCTCTTCATATTTTGTTTGTAATTTACGGGCTTCATTCATGGCATCTTCAATTATTTTCTGTGCTTTTACCTCCGCTTCTTCCACAATGTTCTTTGCCTTATCGCATGCATTTGCCTTGATTTGCTCGGCAGTATGTTGTGCAACCAGGATAGAGTGCTGCAGGGATTCTTCAAGTACCTTGTAATGCTTTACCGTCTCATTCAGAGTGGATACCTCGCATTTCAGCTCATGTATATTCTTACTCATTTCTGTATAGTCTTCGATAATTTTTGTAAGCAAGTTGTCAACCTGTTTTTTGCTGTACCCGTCGAAAAGCGCTTTCTTGATTGTGAGAAGGCTCAGATCAGAAGGAGTGTAATTCACACTACCATCTCCCAATACATATTCCTGTATCAATATTTTATTCACAATCCCGCTCAGATATCACCATTCATTTTTTCAGCGGCCTGCCTCCGGGTACATGGTATGCTATTCCCATAGGGAAAATGTCTCTGTCTTTTGCCTGAATCTGAAAACGTGAAAAATCCCGCGTTGTAATCATATCGCAAACATCCCTGTACCACATAAAACTGCTGATATAAGCATAAAATCTGGCTCTATCCAGGTATTCAGCAGAAATCGGATAGTATTTGTGTATCCGCTTTATGAAATTCTCTCCCAGGTGATCCAGAAGCATTCCCAGATCATAGGCGGGATCGCCAAATCCTGCATTGTCAAAGCCAATGATGCCGTTAATTCTTTGAGACTCTTTGTCAAACAGGATATGGTTAGGTGATAAATCTCCGTGGATAAGTACGGGCCGGAATTCAAAAAATTCCTCATTATCGATGGCAGGCTGGATAATCTGACGTAAGTATTCTTTTACATAGTCTGTGCAGTAAGGCAATATTTTTCTTTGCATCGTTTCCAGTTCGACCAGCCATTCATCCCGTGTGCGGTTAATCTGGGAATTCCCGATTTTCGCATACTGTGCTTTTTTTACCGGGATACTGTGCAATTGGCTTAAAAAAGCCGCAATTTGCCTGGCAACAGAGTCCTGCGTATGATAATCCAGTTTCAGTAAAACATTCCGGTATAACGGTGAACCTTTGACATAAGCACGCTTGGTTACATTTTGTTGAATCAGCTCCACATCCGGCAAAGGCAAGGCGGTAATAAAAGGCTGGATGAAGCGGATCACATCCGCTTCATTTCTCAGATAAATAGCACTCCAGTCATATTTTGCAAATTTAAACACAACCTCATTATTTACAATAGCAATATCGCTGTAACTTCCATCTGTTTTATTAAATTCAATTTTTGACAGATCCAACTGAGGGTATCTACTTTTTATTAATTCAATATATCTCAATTCACTGGAATTCAAAAATCATTCCTCCTCTCTCGGAAAACAGCCGTTTAATATATTGGTTTAGTATAATAAAATCAATATAATAGTTTTATGTTGGTCTCAGGCCAGTCCTTAAGCCTCATCACAGTATTGGACAGGCTTGAATAACCGTTGCCGATAAAAAAGTCGCATTGTGAAGCCAGATAGGTGTCCTTTATAACTTCAATGGTATCCCTGACCAGCTCCACGCCTTTATGCCTTTTATTCGGATAGGTCTGCAGGTAAGTGGGTATACGTTCCTTAAGCGGACGTTTTTTGCTGTCAGTATATAAAAGCATGCCGTTTACATCATACAGTTTTTTGTATTCTTTCAGTATTTTATTGGAGTCGGTTATCAAAAAGACATGCCTGATGTTGTACCGTACAATATATTCCCATATAAAGGGTTTATAAAGTTCGTTCAAATCATAAAGCTGTGCTACCTCATTTACAATTGCATTGGAACGGCAGTGAACCCCAAGTATTGGCTTTTCGTCCCTGAAGTCGGGAGTTGTGTTGATATATTTTTTAATTTCTCTTATTATTTCAGGTTTTGGCTTCAGATATTTATCAAAAAGATAGCGGTAAACTTGATATGGAGTTTTCCCGTAAGACCAATGGGACCTGTTCGTCCATGCCAATATAGAGCTCAGCGGATAATAAATGTCACTGACAACTATATTTGCATCACTTTTCATCAGGCTTTTCAAATCCCGGTATTCCATTTTAAACCTGTCAGTGTCTTCTGCAAGGATTTTCTCTACATTCCATGTAGGTGGATAGAAAGAATATCCCGGACGGACAATATCATGGACCGTAAAACTGGAAACCGGTTCGAAGAAAAACTCGTATGCATTTGTAGCGATGGATTCACTGTACAAGCTCTCCATACCCCAGTACACGACCGGAATCCTGTTGGTCAACTCTGCAGCAAGAAGCTGGCACATCACATGATCCACGTCGGCCCAAATGCTTTTACCCAATGATTTTATTAATAGGAATCGATTCATCTGCATACGTATTCACACCTCCGTATAATTCAGGATATTCTAACCTATGGCGGACTCTTTCCGATTTTCTTCTCCTTTGGTCTGCTTTTACGCGTTTTTTGGCCAGCTTTATTTCATGCTTCAAATCTCTGTAGAAAAGGACAATATTGCTGTCCGGCCAATCCTTCAGACGTTTTACTGTGTATGATACATTGGAATATCCATTGCCTATAAAAAAGTCACACATGGAAGCCAGGTAAGTATCCTTGATGATCTCTATTCCTTTGCGCCTTTTTTCGGAGTAGCTGGTAAGGTGGGGAGCATTTTGCGTGTCATTGAGCTGTCCCCTTTTACAATCAGTAAAAATCACCATCTGACCGTACTTCTTTTGAAAATCGGAGAGAATCTCCTCGCAGTCTGTCAGCAATAGGATTTTTTGAATACCATACCGTTCTATAAAGTCTTGTACTGTTTCATGATACTTCTTGTTCAAGTGAGACAGGTTTTCTACTTCTTTTACCTTATCACCGCCACGCATATGAACCCCCAGCAGCGGTCTTGAATCTTTCATGTTTTCATCATAAAACTTCTGTATTTCTTCCTGGATATCAGGCTTCAACCTGATATATTTATCAAACAGGCACCGGTATATCTGATGAGCGGTCATTCCATAGGCCCAATGGCTCTTAGGGATGAAATGGATCAAGGGGCGGATAAAATAGTGGGTGTCGCTAACAACCACATTGGCATTACTATTCATCATGTCACCCAGGTTCCTGTACGCCCAGGCCACTTTATCCAAATCTTCCACCGTCAGGTTTTTGTCGTTCCATACGGGGGGATAGTAAGTGAAGCCGGGTTGGGCCAATTCTTCCACAGTATAGTTGGATACAGGTTCAAAATATAATTCAAAGGCATTTCCTTTAAAAGATTCTGAATACAGGCTGTTCGATCCCCAATAAACGACAGGAATCCGGTTGGTCAGTTCAGCAGCCAGCAACTGCCCCATCACATGGTCTACATCCGACCAGAAACCGCAACCCCAGCTTTTTATGAGCAAAAATCTGTCAGCTGTCATTTTCATCACCCCCAATGTGCAGTTTCTTCTTTATTTTCCGGTAAAGCTCTTTAATGAACTTCACAAATGGACTCAACAATTTCTTATCACTGGCAGCAATCATTCTTACATTGATAGGGTATTTGCGTTTATCCCTCCGACGGAAAAGAAGCTTGACATTTTCCGCAGGCCAGTCTTTTATCCGGTATATCGCCCGGGACAGGCTTGAGAAATCATTTCCTATAAAAAAGTCGCATTGAGCTGCAAGATATGCATCCTTTATAACCTCTATCCCCCGTCTTCTTTTCACCATAGGGTTTTCCATCTTGTATGCCGGTTCACTGCCGGATAATCTCTTGCAATCCGTGAATACAACCATATCGCCATAAGTCTTGCTGTATTCCTCTTTCACTTCCTCACTGTCGGTGAGAAGGAATATTTTCTTAATCGAGTATTTATTCATCAATTTTCGGATTTCAGCATGATATTGTGTATTGGCTTTCAATAACCTTCCTTTTCCCAAAAAACGGTATTTTCTTTTCTTCTTCTTTTTATTTCTGGCTCCATATTTTCTGCTGTTCCTGTACCAGTAGTGTTCATCAGCTTTGTCTTTTCTTTCGTCAATGATCATGTCGTCTTCCTCTCTCCTGACATGAACTGCCAGCAAGGGGTGTTCATCCTTGAGCCATGACTGGTAAAATCCCTGCACTTCCATGAGAATGTCTCTTTTAACTTTTATATATTTCCTGTAAAGGTAACGGTATATCTCTACGGCTGTCATGCCGTATGCCGCATTATCCTTCCGGATAAAAGGAATGATTTCCGATATTGAAAAATAAACATCCCCCACGACCACATTTGCGTCACTGCTAATGAGATCGCCGATACTTCTATACATCCAGGTATCCTTTTCCGTATCTTCCACCAGCAGATTGTCTGCATCCCAGAAGGGCGGATAGAAGGTGTACCCGGGTTTGGTCAAGTCAAAAATACTATAATTGGATATAGGTTCAAAATATAATTCAAATCCATTTGTGTGAATGAATCCATTATGCAAACAATGGGTCGGCCAATAGATAACCGGGATGCGGTTGGTGATCTCGGCAATTAAAAGCTGACCCAGAACATGCTCCACATCAGACCATAATCTGTAACTCCAAGGCTTGATTAACAGGAATCTGTCACCTGCCATTTAATGTTCACCTCGCACTTTTCCTTTTGATACATTTCTTCAAGTTCATATTATGTATACCTGTCATCTTTTGTGCAAGGTTATGAAAAATAAAGGCTTCAGGTCAATGGTTAGTGGCTCAGGCTAAGGGGTTAATAGCCTGACAGCCCGTATCAGCCCGATAACCCGTTTACTGCCTTGTTCCACTCAATGGTACGGGCCAAGCCTTCACGGAAAGGCTTGAAAGGCGGAAGCGAAAATTCGGTACAGATTTTTGTAATATCAAGTTTTACCAGCTTCGGAGAAACCTTGATGTTCTGCATGTTTTCTTTGCTTGTAATCTCCTGGGATAACGTACTCCCCGTCAGCATACATATTTCTTCCGCAAGCTTGCGAATGCTGATGCTGTCTTTTCCTCCCACATTATATACAAAGTCTTTACCATAAATCATTATATAAAGCAACATCAGTACACAGTCGGCAATGTAGCAGAATGTCCTGATCTTGCTTCCGTCATCCAGCATCTTGATCTTTTTTTCATAAAGAGCCTGCCGCAGGAAATGGGCAAGGACCCTTTCATCTTTCAGACCGATGCCTGGCCCATAAGTCATGGAAATCCTGGCTACTTTTGCATTAACCCCTTCAAAGTTTCTGTAGGCAAAACACAAAGTTTCACCCATGCGTTTTGACTCAGAGTAGATTGCCCGTATATCCACAGGTGAACATAAGCCGGGATAATCTTCCCTGGTGGGAACATGATTTTCATCAGGTTCACCATATACTTCCGAGGAACTTAAAAACAATAAGGTGGCATTATCATTTTTTGCTTTTTTCAACAGCCTTTCAGTTACAGTTGTATTCAGATGGATGGTCTCCGAATATTTTTGAATGAATTTTTTCGGCTGGGCATAAGTCGCTCCATGAATGATGTAGTCAGCCTTCACATCAAAGCAGTTGCAATCCGGCTGGATCAGATCCGCCGAATAGAATGCATAGCGGTCCTTGAAGATATCCTGAAGATGGCTGCCGGGAGGGCTTTTGCTGACAGCGACAATGTTAATCCCGGTATTTTTGACGACATTGGCAAGATGAAGCATATAGATCACATATGTGCCAATGAGTCCGTTAGCCCCAGTAATATAGACGGTTTTACCCCTTAACGGGGTCAGATCGATTTTTTCAATGTATTCAAGGCAATCCTGCTCAATTATTCTATCCATAATCATCCTCTTTTCATTCTCTTACTAATTTTACCGCTTCGTTGAAAATGTCATCTGCATTGGGATAAAAAGCTTTTTCTAATACATCACTGGTTGGCGTGGGTGTATCCGGGCAGCATACCCGTTTGATAGGCTTTTTCAGCAGGTGGAATGCTTTTTCGGCTGCAACGGCGGCTATTTCCGAAGCAACGCTGCCTGTCTTGCATCCGGTGTCGGTAATCAGAAGCCTTCCGGTTTTTGCGACGGATTCCACCAGAATCTGTTCATCAAGGGGTTTTAATGTGCGAGGGTCTATAACCTCTGCTGATATGCCTGCCTCCTGAAGCTTTTCAGCAGCCTTTAACGCCTCCACAAGCATATAGGATATAGCTACAATAGTGATATCTTCCCCCTTGCGGCGAATTACACCTTTGCCGATGGGAATGGAATAGAGTTCTTCGGGAACATGCCCCGTTGTTTTGTGCAGCCATCGATGTTCTACAAACAGAACCGGGTTGCTGTCGATAATGGCTGATATCATCAACCCTTTTGCATCATATGGAGTGGCAGGGGCAACAATTTTCAAACCGGGAACATTCATCAGCATTCCCTGGATACATTGTGAATGCTGTGCTCCGGAGCCCCAGCCTCTGGCGCTGATGGTTCTTACCACCAATGGAATCTTTACCTTTCCTCCGAACATATAACACCATTTTGATGCATGATTAACCAGTTGATCGAAAGAAAGCAGCAGAAAATCCATCCGTGCATGAATTAGTATCGGCCTTAAGCCTGCCATAGCAGCCCCGGCAGCTATCCCTGTCAGTGAATTTTCAGCTATCGGCGTATCAAACACCCTGTCTGCGCCGTATTTCTCTTTCAATCCCTTGGTGGTCCCGAAAACACCTGCAACGTCATCCACACCTTCACCCATAATGAATACTCTCGGGTCCCTTGCCAACGATTGGTCAAAAGCTTCATGAAGTGCTTCCCTGTAAGTAAGTACACGGTCACCTGTAAAATCGCCTGATATGAAAAAGCTATCCAGTTTTTCCACTTGAACTGTCGTCCATGGCATGAGAATATCCTCCTTTCGAATAGACAGTACGCATTATTATCGCAGAAAATACGCATCCTCCTCGTAAACAATGCGCATCACTATGCATCATTCCCACCATCAAATGCCCATCACTTACTTCCCGTTTCTAATCTGCATATACAAAATCCAGCAGTTCATCAGGCGAGGGCTTTGGTGAGTTCTGCGCAACACGGAATACTTCATCTATCAAATCGTATATTTCCTGATCAATCTTTTTTATAAGTTCATCAGTCAAAATTCCCTTATTCTTAAGATATTCTGAGAACCGTTTTATCGGGCATCTCGAAACCCAATAATCATATTCCTCCTTCGGCCTGTAGCCTTCCCCTACATCATCCACTGTTCCGATGTGCCCTTTCCACCTGTAGGTGAGGCATTCAATCATGGTAGGGCCTTCACCGTTTCGGCATCTGGAAATAGCTTCTTCGGCATATTTGAAAACTTCCAACACGTCATTTCCGTCGATCTGATAACCCGGCATTCCATAGCTCTGCGCCCATTTGTAAATGTTGTCGCCGACCTGCCGTGACAGTTGGTGTGAGTTAATTGCATAAAAATTGTTTTCACATACATATACTACAGGCAGCTTTTTCAGCGCGGCGAAGTTCAGGCTTTCATGAAATGTACCTTCATCAGCGGCGCCGTCACCAAAAAATACAACAGTTACCCTGTCATTCTTTTGAAGCTTGGATGCCAGGGCTGTGCCGGTTCCCAGCGGAATACTGCCTCCAACAATGGCGGAAGAGCCAAAGATGCCCACCTCCGGATCAACAAGATGCATCGATCCGCCTCTGCCAGACGCACATCCGGTTTTTCTCAGGTACAATTCGGAGATCATTTTTTGAATATCGCCGCCTTTTGCAATATATTGCGAATGGCTTCTGTGGGTGCCGAAAATGTAATCATCCTTTCGAAGGTGTATGCAGACACCGGCTGCCACCGCTTCCTGTCCAATCGACAGGTGAATAGGTGTTTTGATTTCGTCATACTTGTATTCATCATTGATTCTTTGTTCAATCAAGCGGATGAGCTGCATGGTTCTATACATTTCCAATAATTTACTATCATCCATTACTATACTCATAACATTATCGCTCCTTTCTCCTAATATAAGAGCTTGATTCTGTCATTCTCCCAATTCTTTAGTTCACTTATGGCTGCCGATACGTTGGAATATCCGTTGCCTATAAAAAAGTCACATCTTGCGGCAAGCCATGTGTCCCGGATTATTTCCAGGCCCTTCATCTTGTTGTCCGGGTATTCCTGAAAATGGACTCCCAGGCCATCCTTGGGAACTCTTCTGCAGTCGGTATGGATTAAAAGCTTTCCATACCTTTTTTTGTACTCTTCCAGAATTTCAATACAGTCGGTCATCAAAAATATACGTATACCCGGATTTGCCTGCAGAATCTTTTCTATTTCCAGGGTGTATCTGCCATTTAACTCATGCAGGTGCTGTACTTCCGCAATTTTATCGCTGCTTCGGATATGTACTGCCAGAAAGGCAGTATCTTTCATATGCTCATCGTAGAAAGCATCGATAAATGATTGGGCTTCCTTTTGAAGCCGGATGTATTTGTTTATTAAATGATGAAACAAATCCCTTCGATTCAGACCGAAGAGCGGATTCTCTTCCGGTATCAAAGGGATGATTTTTTCCACATCTACATAGGCAGACCTGACACATACATCCGCACCACACTCTTCCAAAGGACCTGCCACATGCTTGTCATCAATGGAGTACCCCTGAGCAGGCATCAGGATATTCGCGCTGTTCCAACCTTCAGGGTGAAAGGAAAACTCCTCCTTCGCAAGATCATGTATGCTATAGCTTGATATTGGCAGAAAAAACTGTTCAAATGCATTGAAACAGCCGGATGAGGCATACAGAGAGCCTTTACCCCAGTAAACAACAGGAATCCTTTGCATGATTTCAGCAACAAGCAACTGGGTCAGAACATGGTGCAATTCGTTCCATAATCCTTGGCCAATTTCTCTTATTAATAAAAACTTTGTTTTTTTCATACGTTTTTTCCCTCCTATATAGTTATATGGCCAGATCCTTATAGGAGATCCTCGTGACCTTGCTTCTTCAATTTATCTACAAGAATTCTGATCTCCTGAGATTTATCCTTGGGACAAACCAGCACTTCGTCTTTTGTGCCAACCACAATCATGTTATTGACATCTATAGTACAAATGGCGACATCTTTCCCATAGATGACTGAATTTGTTGTATTGATTCCTACATGTCGTCCCTTTACCTGATTGCCTTCGGAATCAGCTTCCAGAATTTTAGCCAATGCATCTATGCTGCCGATATCGTCCCAGCCAAAGGATGCCCTTACGGCATAAAGCGAAGAAGCGCATTTTTCAAGTACACCGTTATCAAAGGAAATGCTTTGAAGCTCACGGTATGCCTTCTCAACAGAAGTTGAAACTTCCGATCCATTTTTGGCTTCATATTCATCTTCAGCTTTATCTTCCTCTTTTCTCAATGCATTCGAAAGCTTATGGTAGTGTTCCGGAAGGTATTCTTTTATATTCCTTATAATGGCATCCATTGTCCCAACCACAATACCACAGTTCCACAAGTAATCATCTGATTTAACAAGCTCCTGGGCCTTTTCCAGGGTTGGTTTTTCAATAAATTTCAACACCGGTGATACTTTCACATCTGCACTTGTCACAGGTTCAACGTGTATATAGCCATATCCGGTTGCAGGGTAAGCAGGTTTGACTCCGATGATGACAAGGCAATTGAGCCGTTCAGCTGTGTCGAATGCCAACTGCAAAGCTTCAGCATAGCTCTCCGTATCTTTTACGTACCCATCTGCCGGTACAAAGCACAGAATTCCTTCCTTATACCTTTTCTGCAGCAAAATCGTTGCATAAGCAATACATGCAGCGGTATTTTTTCTCTCCGGCTCCAACAGTATATTCCCCTCCGGGATGTATTCCCCTGCCGTCCTTTTTGTAATATCCGATAAATTACGGTTTGTTATAATAAAGCATTGCTCAGGAAGAACAACCTTGCACAAGCGTTCAATAGTATGAACCAGCATGGATTTGTCATCCTCTATGGGAATGAACTGTTTCGGACTGGCTTCCTTTGAAATAGGCCAAAGCCTGGTTCCCGAACCACCTGCCATGAGTACGGCATATTTTTGCATATTCTTACACTCCTTAATCAATACATTCTTCAATCGCTGTGTTTGTAACTGCTGTACCAATACTGAACTTTGCATCTCTTTTTGAGACACAAATTACAGTTTATTTTATATTATGTAAATTGAACCAATAAGGTTCCTATAAGAATGTTTATGTAGACGTTAAAGCCCTTGTCTTCGGTAAGCGGTTGGTGTTATCGTCTTCCGCAACGTACCTCCACTATCAGGCTTGCGTTTGGTGTTGTAACCCTTTCATAGCAATCTTTAGCCGTCTGGCAACGGTTGGTGCTATCACCATCCCGAAACGGGCTTTCACTGACTAGGTCGCGCACATGCCATGTCGTACGCGCAAATAAAAAAGCCTGATTCAGTATTTTTGAATCAAGCCCTTTTATTTATCTCAGATATCTCAGATTGTTGCATGGTGTTAATCATCTTGAGATGTTGCATAGTGTTAATCATTTTAAGATATTGCATGGCATTATTGCTGCTACATGATTGAACAGGAGTTTTTGCCGTTCCTGTTTCCGTTCCTGTTTCTGCTCATGTTTCTGCTCAATGGCGTATAGGATGGTTCACTGTTTTCTTACATGGGCAGAATTAATCCTATTACATGGACAGGACCAAATCTATTTCCAGTATTCATCTATACATTCTCTGATTATTCTTACTGCCTTACGGGGCTTTTCGACATCTCCTCCCAGTGAGTAAACATCTCTTTGCGTTATTTCAAGGTGGCATCCCTGTGCTGCCTTTAGTGTCTTTATAATATGCTGCCGCCAGGCCTCCTCGTCCAGGTCCTTTCCCACGCCGATAAAATTCGGGGAAGGTTTGCGGTGATAGATCACCTTTCTGCCCTTAAGTTTTTCTCCCATTGCCTCTTCGTTGCACCAGGGCGAAATTGAAATTTTGCGTAAGTTTTCACACTTGCTCAGGCAATTGTCCCAGACCGGATCAACGGGCTCACAGCACCCATAGGAGAAGAGTCCGAATAAATCAGATACTCTTTTGTAGTAGGGAAAAATGAATTCTTCATACATATCCGGTGATATTCCAACTGTCTCCTGAGAATCCATGTAACCCCATGAATCCTTTGTGGCCAGCTTTTTCCCCGGTACCGGTTCCTGGGGAAGTTCACGGGTAAAACAGAATGTTCCCTGATTGCACAACTCATAGGATGCTGCAGGCAAAAGCAGCCCCTCTGTCTCCAGCCACTTGAAGTATTCAATATAATCGTCTGTAATTCTCTTCATCAATGCATGAAATGTGTCTGGATAGTCATACATGGAAAAGAGCATATTTTCCATACCCATCATGTGAACAATATCCTGGGTCGGAACAGCAACCAAACAATTACCGGCGATTTTTACCGGCAGGATATCGCCGAATATGTTCTCAAGAAACTCTTTCCATGCCAGGGTTTTCTCTCTGTCAACCCCGTATTTTGAAGGGCCCAGCTTTGGGAAATCTTCTTCAAGATCATTTATTATATACTTAAACCTGTGCCCCAGGTCGTCCCCTTTGGAATTCACTGCGTGCTCTTTTTCTATTGTGACGCCGAATAATTGAAACCAGGTATCCCATCTGATTGAGTAATAGGGTGGGACAATCCTGTCATCATCAATTCTCTCATAATTGATGAAATTGCGATACAGCTCCAGTTCAATGGTACGGCCTGTCGCTGTTTGACATTTCAGTTCCGGAATAATATCCCGTTCAAATGTCCAAATTTCCACATGGATCATTGGTCTCTCACCTTCGCATTCATTATGCTTATACCATTGCTCCATGCGCTCTTTCATTACAGGCAGCTGTGAATACTCCAACTGCTTTTTTGCCAGTTCACGAAGTATTTTACGATCTTCAGACGTAATATAAAAGCTATACATATTATAACCTCCCAAAGCACTTGCTCGCTAAATGAAACCTACCATTGAAGTGATGGCCGGTTTATGCTCCCTCTGTACAGGCAGGGTGCTTCCCACAAAGCACCTTGTTATATTGGGACTAACCTGAATATACCATATAAAACATTATCAACAAATGCACATTATAACTTATTAGATGGACTATATTCCGGTATTGCTGTTGATATTTTTTGCCCCGGATAATATAATTAGCTTATGAAACCGTATGTTGCACACACCTTTAAAAATCAAAAAATGCTTATTTTGCCGGAAGAGATTATAAACAATATTTCCAGGTATCCTTTTATTAAGAATCTGTTTATTACTGATATAGGTTTTTTTCCGCATGCTAAATATCACTATATTGAAAGGAAAGAGGGCTGCAGGCAAAATATTCTGATTTACTGTACCAATGGTGAGGGCTTCGTCATTATAGACGGAAAAAAAACAAGAATTTGCAAAAATACTTTACTGATAATACCTAAAGACTTACCGCACATTTATGGCTCCAATGACGAAAATCCATGGGATATTTACTGGATGCATTTTAAAGGAGAGACAGACAGCCATTTTGTCCGGAATACCGGTACCATCACCTTGATAGATGTGCCTTTATCAACCTTGCCTGTTCTTATACATCTCTTTGATGAAATTTTTGATGCGTTGTCAAGAGGTTCGGTTATAAGCAACATCATATATGCCTGCTCCAGTTTGAGTTATTTTCTGGCAACCGCGTTGTTTATGCCCTATAACAAATACGGTCAAAAGGATAGGAAAACTGCATATGTTGAAAACAGTATCGAATTTATGAAAAACAATATTGATAAGAGATTAACTCTTAACGACTTAACAAGCTACAACAATCTTTCGAAAACTCAGCTTACCGATATATTTAAGGAAAAAACCGGATATTCTCCGATTGATTTCTTTATACGGCTAAAAATCCAAAAAGCATGCTTCGACCTTGACTTTACAGACATGTCTGTTTCAGAAATTGCTGAAAAAATAGGATACAGTGATCAGTTTTATTTTTCCAGATTATTTAAGAAAATAATGGGAAGCTCCCCGTCCGATTACAGAAGGATAAAGAAAGGATAGCATATGGTAAAAGGGTATCAGGCTAAGATAGGATAGCCGGAACATATTGGCTTACTTCATTTTTAATTGCTTCAGTGTCAATTTCGTTAATATCGTCAACAACAGTAATTTTACTCCTGATCATACCCATCCAGCAGCTGTATGCAAATGTACCGGTTTGTGCCGGAGTAAACTCAATGATATTGTCACCTGGCTCAAGTTTCTTGCTTATATTAAATTTTGGTATTATAATCTCATTGTTACAGCCATTTATATCACCTTTCTTAGCCTTTATTGTCCACTTTACAGGTATACCCTTTTGTACTGTTATTGGTTCATAGCTGCCTGATGACAGATTTGTAGTAACTATTTGAACTCCGTCCCGTACCGTTGCTACACCGCTGCTTTGGGTGCCACTGCTCACACCAAATGACATAAATGGGATTGAAAAGCCTGACAATGCCAAGCCTCTGTTAGCCATGACCACTCCAAGCACTATTACCAATACAGCACTCACTTTCATCGTCTTGTGAGTGAATTTTCCGCTTAATATGGAGCTGACTGCACCTAAACCAAACATTAAAGGCACAGTTCCAATACTGAACATAAACATGGATAATGCCCCCGCAGCGAAACTTCCGGTACCTAAAGCATAAATCTGCATCGCCTGAAGCGGACCACACGGTATTAAGCCATTTAGCAGTCCAATATAAAAAGGTCCATACTTCCCGTTGTTATTGTGTATTTTGTTTCCAAATATTTTAGGCATCCTGGGGTTCAGTTTTCTAAGCCATGGGAATATGTTGAGCATATTTAGCCCCATAATCACCATGAATACACCGGATATAATAGCTACAATTCCCTTAGCGGCACCTGAAAAGCTTATACTGGAGCCCAAAGCTCCTACAATACCTCCTATTACAGTATAGGATATCACCCTGCCGCTGTTATAAAGCAAACTTGACCTTAATTTTGAAAGTTTGCCGGGATTCCCGTTATCAACTTTATATGAAACGCATTGAGATAAATTTATTCCTCCGCACATGGCAACACAATGCAATGAAGTCAGCAATCCAACAAAAAACATGATCCCATATCCCATTGATTGATTAATCTCCGGTATAAAGTTAAATCCCACTGTGCTCTTTATAATAACATAGAGGGCAAACAGTATAATCCCGATTCCCAACAGCTGATTGATTGTCATTTTATCATCCGCTGGTTTTTTTGTGTTTATTTTGGGAGCAGCCGCAGATCCAGGCTTATTCTTTACTGTATAGTCCAGCTTTTCTATGGTTTCAATAATTTGTTCAAGAGCTACCGTATTTGCGTCGTAGGTAACGTAAACATTGGAACTGCTGAAAATTGCCTTGGCTTCCACTACTCCATCAAGCTTTTTCAGAGTATTCTCTATTCGCATTTCGCAGCTTGTACATGACATGCCCTCTATTTGAAGCACTTTTCGTATCAATCTCTGTTTCATTTTGTACCCCTACTTTCCCCATTTACCGAACAAGCTTTTGTTCTCTTCCATGAAAGCCTGTGAAATAACAATATATTCGTCATCCTCAGTTTTATTTTCCTTCGTAATAGGAACCGGATTACAGCCGCCTCTTATCTTTTCTATCTGGTCAATATGGAACCTGTTACCGCAATTCTGGCATACCAGTTCTTCACCCTGCTGCTCGTAATAACCTCTTCCGGAATTAAAACATATCTGGCAAGTGTTAAATGCTGTCCTTATCGTTCCGTCACTTGCTTTTACGGCCATGACTTCCATGCTTGTCTTGCCTGCCTTATAAAGATAAAATTTGGCTGTTTCAGTGACTTCACTCTTTGGTATTTTTAAATCACCTGATGCTGATCCTGTTGTATCTGCACCGCCTGCACTTAATTTGGCAATAATTAAGCCTATGATAAGAACTGCAATTACACCAACTGCCACGAATGTATTCTTTTTGGATTTCCGTGCTTTTTGCATCTTTTTGTTTGTCAGAGCTGATTTACCCATTGTTATACCACCCTTTTCATCATTTATCACTGAATTTAACAAATTTTTGTGGAGATTTTATGAAGAAAGGCAATAAAGATGCGTAGGATATATTATATCTTGCATTTTATGATAACTCAATGAGTGAATGTTCATAATAGAATAAAAAAAGTAAGAGCAGCTGAACTAATTTTGAGTTCAGCCGCCCCAACTTTTGTTGCAGAACTGTAGAAACTGTATTCTCAAAATATACCGAAGAGAATTTTATCGGTAGAACATGGAAAAATATCAGGTTCTCTTCTTCTAACAATCAACAACATAAGGAATCAAGTTATGACAAACACCCCCGGCTTATTTGGGGGTGTTTGTCTTATACCGCTCAGGATCCAAATGCATAGATGATTAAAGAGATTCAATTACCTGATTTTTTCAAACAGCCTGTAGATTATCGCAGCAGCTTCAGCTCTTGTTGTGTTGTTCTTCGGTGCAAATCTTCCGTCACCTGTTCCTTTGATAATTCCTGCCTTCTGTATTGCTGCTACTGCTTCTTTTGCATAGCCGGATATTTCTGCTTCATCTGTAAATGGCACAACGTTTACGT
>DUMB01000105.1 GCA_012840085.1 Clostridiaceae bacterium | reverse complement strand
TGTCCTATAAGTATTTTATACGACCAGATGCATCTAAGTCCAATTTGCCACTTCTTCCTGATATACAGGTTCCCGCTCATGACGCTATGGAGGAAACATTGCGGCTGATTCACAAGAATTAAAATAATTGTAGGAGGAAACACAGATGGATCACATCGTATATTGTGACAAAAAAGCAAAGGAGCTGGCACGCCTACTCTCCGGCGAACAGACTATGGTGATTCGAGGAGCGGCAGGTAGAAAGCTGCCCCATGGCAGGGTAGCAATTGATGACACTGCATACCTGTTAGAAAACGATAGCAGTGGGATTATACGCGCTAAAGGTATTGTATCCAGTGTATTTCATTCAGATAAGCTATCTTTAGAGGAATCTGAGAAAATCATAGAGGAAAATATGAACCGGCTGAAGCTGACCGAAGCTCAGAAGAAGCGGTGGATTGGGAAACGCTACCTATGTCTGATCGGACTCAAGGACATTCATGTAATCGAGCCATTCTCTTATGTGCGGGAAAAGAATATGGATGACTGGATTATCGTAGAAAGTATAGATAATATTAAAAAATGATGAAAACCACAACAGACATAATATCTGGGGAAATAAGGACATTGGTACTGCCATTGGTTTATGCGCAGCCACTGGTATAGTGTTGGGAGCCATGCTGAACAGTGTGGTGCTGTGACTTTATGTCGGTGCATGGGTTGGCGTGGTTCTTGGGGTTTGGTGCGTAAAGGTATATTAATGCAAATCTTTATTTAGAAAAAAGACGTTGAAAAGCGTCTTTTTTCTTTTGCCCAAAAATCAAGAAAGGAGGCTTTATTTTATGAAAACATATCAGGTGGAAATCAAAGAAACCCTTTGCCTGACAGTTGAAATCGAGGCGGAAAATGAGCAACAGGCCGAAGAAAAAGTTAGGCAAGCGTACAGAAATGAAGAATACATCCTTGATTCAGAACAATTTGCCGGTGTGGAATTTACCACTAAAGAAAAAGAGATGGAAGAACATTTTAGGAGGCAAAGACGGCATGAACATGAGCGATGACGGCTCTTGTTTTTCGATAGGTAATCTAATACCTACCGTAAGTATTTCAACATAAGACAGGTGTCTTATGTTGTAGTTATCCCGACAAATGAATTATCCCGAAAACAAAAAATGTACTTCCTGCAACACGCTTAGTAATAAGATTTCCAGTGGAAAACACATTTTCAGAAGTCGGGATAATTTTATGCTTATATCGCAGTTTCAAGGCTGTTGAATTTGCGTCATCAAATAAAAAGTCGGGATAACTTCCGAAAATGTTTGTAAGGATCAAGAAATACCCATAATGGAAATAGCAGAATAGCGAATAGCAATTCTGACTCTATTTCTTGGGAGTGGTCTTTATAAACGAAAAAATTATGGATGTCAATCAAATGATCCCACAAATCATGGATGCGCTGAGGAATCTTGGGCTGACAGAGCGCAATATTTGGAAAAACCATCATGATTTGTACCTGTCCATCAGAAAATTCTATCGCATCCACGGAGTAACACAATACAGCCCGGAGATCATGGCAGAGTACACCTGCATGATCGAAAAAAAGTTCAAAGACGGCAATATTACCAGGAACCGTTATCGAACTCTATTGAAGGCAGCAGACCGCATGAGCGAGTTTTACACCACAGGAAAGCTCCAGTGGGCCTGTAGATTCAGAGGCTCGAAATTCAAATTAAATGAATATTTTGAAGAGCTTCTGGAGCTGTTTCTTTCCACAACTTCATATCATGCCAATACAAAGGGAGATGTCACATGGGCTGTCCGAAAATATTTAGCTTTCCTGGAAACAATGGGGCATAGCAATCTTGCAAATATCAGCATCACGGATGTACAAGCGTTTCTTATATACTGTTCGCGTCATTTAAAGGGCGGAAGCTTGTCAAATGTGAGAGGATATCTCAAGAGCTTTCATTCATATCTGCAAAAGACAGGACAGCTTCTCCTTGATTGCGAAAAAATCCTATCCCAGCCTATAGTCCGGGAAACAAAGATTTTTCCCTACATTACCTGTGATGAAATAAGCACTATATTGAATCAGATTGACAGATCCACAAACATCGGGAAACGTGATTTTGCCATCATCACCCTGGCTATGTATACAGGGCTGCGCGCTGTGGACATAGTCAACCTTAAGCTTGGGGACATAGACTGGAAGACCGGAGAAATCCATGTCATACAACAGAAAACGCAACAAACATTAACTTTACCGCTTACACATGATGTTGGTGACGCAATCAAGGATTATATTATATGCAGCCGGCCAAATTCCAAATCGGAGTATGTTTTCCTTCGAACGAATGCACCATATCAGAAGCTCAGCAATGGCGTATCCATTGCGAATATTTTTAATGATTATCAAAGGAAAGCCGGTATTATTCGGAAGCCTTTTGATGGCAAGGGGTTTCACTCGATCAGACGCGCAGTCGGGAGAAACATGGCTGTTGCTGAAATCCCGGTTACTACAATTTCACAGGTACTTGGCCATGGCAATATCGAATCTGCAAAGCAATATATTTCTCTGGATAGTATACATCTAAAGGAATGTGCGCTGGATTTTCACGGAATCGAAGTCGGAAACGGGGTGCTACCTGAATGAACCAATTTACAAGCAATTTTGCTCCGTTGATGGAAGAGATGCTCGTTTACAAAGAATCTCTTGGTTATGCACGTGCAACATATGAATCCCGACTGCACGATTTTGACCGCTTTTGCCTGACCCACTTCCCTGAAGAATCCCTGTTAAAAAAGGAAATGGTATTGAAGTGGATGGAAAAACGGCCGAATGAGAGTGTACAAAATCTTAAAGTCAGAGGCCAAATCATCCGAGGCCTGGGACAATACCTGGACTCCATGGGGATGGAAGCATACATTCTCCCTGAAATGTTTGTTGGACATTCCGGCAGATTTACGCCATATATGTTTTCCGATACAGAACTCAAAGCGTTTTTTATTGCTGCAGATGGGGTTGCTTCCAACACTGTTGATCCTGGGAAATCCATTGTCATACCTGTGATTTTCCGGCTGATTTACACCTGTGGACTGCGTCCGAACGAGGGACGTGAACTGAAACGGCAGAATGTAAATCTGGACACGGGAGAGATTTTGATAACCAAAACAAAACGGCACAAGGAACGGATCGTGGTTCTGTCCGATGATATGCTCAACCTTTGCAGGGCTTATGAAACCAGGCGCAATATGATATTCCCAGACAGCGAGTATTTCTTTCCGTGTGCCGATGGTCAGGCATATTCCCAACGGCAACTGCAGAGGGAATTCATATCATGTTGGATTCGAGCCAACCCGGGCAAGTCCCCAAATATATTGCCCCGTGTAAGAGTATATGACCTTCGTTATCCAAACCTTTACAAAATCCAAACCATTAGCAGAAAGTCCAGAGTTCTTTCACTTTCCTGCTAAAAAAGGTTTGGATTTTATTTCATTCCACTGTATGATTACCCTATAACATTTTAGGGAGGTCATACCATGGATTTTCAAAATCTTCTTGAGCATCATCAAGAACTACTTTCCCACATGGAAAGCAACGGGTATTCTGAACTCTATATCAGCCGATTCAGAGATGAAATCAACTGGATTCTTCGGAACGCAGAAACAAAACAATGGGTATCCTACACGGACATCTATCTTGAGTACACCCACATTCCCCATTCAAAGGACTACCTTCGAAACAAAAGAACCATCATCGGTGCAATCGAACAATTCGATCTTTATGGGAATTATCCGAATGGAAGACGCCGTCACACGCTATTCAACCGTGGCGCTTACTACCTGCTCGTTCCTGAATTTCAGGAATTGATTGATTTTTACTGTGAATCGGAAGAAAAACGCGGTAAAAAGGATACAACCATATACAATGAATCACATCATGCCGCATCCTTTCTGCTTTCTCTCCAGAAAGACGGCGCAGATAGCCTGAATAAGGTCACAGAGGATCAAGTCATATCATTTTTTGTGTCTGAAGACGGCACTCTTATCAAAAGCTGTTCCTACAAAAAGGATATTGCCGCCGTCTTCAAGGCAGGGCTTGTCTGGAATGAAAAGGAATGCAGCAAGATTCTCTGTTTTCTTCCTGCCCTGCGAGAGAGCAGAAAGAACATTCAGTACCTTACCGGCGAAGAGGTTTCGAGAATCCGTGAAGCTTTGGGTGACCGTATGAGCGGTCTGCCTCTCCGGGATAGGGCGATCGGGATGCTTTTAATGTATACGGGACTGCGCGGCTGCGACGTGGCAGGAATGACTCTGGATTCGATCGATTGGAAAAATGACCGGATACATATCCGTCAGCAGAAAACGGAGGAACCGCTGGACCTCCCGCTCTCTGCCATGGTCGGCAATGCCATTTATGACTATTTATCATCAGAGCGACCAGATTCAGGTGAAAGCCGTCTATTCCTCAGTCTGACCAAACCGTTCACACCACTGGACAGCGGGAGCATCGGAAACATCACCGGAAAAATCATGAAGGAAGCAAAAGTGCGCCAGTCCCCCGGCATGAGGAAAGGAGTCCATATTTTCAGACATCATGTGGCATCCGCACTTCTTGGCAACGGCATCCCCCAGCCAGTGATCAGCCGCACCCTTGGACATACGGCTCCAGATTCTCTTGAACCATATCTCCGTGCGGATTTCATCCACCTGAAGGAATGTGCGCTGGATATCTCCGGCTTTCCCATTGCAGGGGAGGTGTTTGGAAATGGCTGAATTCCGCTCTGCATTTGCTCCGCTTTTTCAATCATTCATACATTACCGGAAGGCATCCGGCAGATGGAACAGCTCATCTTATGAGCCCTTCCTCATCCTGTTTGACCGTTTCTGCGCATCGAATTATCCGGAGGATAAGGAACTGACACAGGAAATGGCCGACTCTTGGTGCAGACAGCGTGAAGGAGAAATGAATAATTCCTGCCGGTCTCGTATTTATGTTGTCGTAAGCTTTGTACGGTATCTTCGTAAACGCGGGCTTACCCTCATTGCGCCCCCGGCAGTCCCGAGGAAGGAAAAAAGAAGATATATTCCTCATGCTTTTACCACTGGAGAGTTGGAACGGTTTTTCCATGAATGCGATAGTCTTACTCCTTATGCCAAGACTCCGGAACAGCGGTCAAGGCAGATAACTGTGCCCGTATTCTTTCGCCTGCTTTACAGCAGCGGCATCAGGACGAATGAGGCAAGGATGCTCAGACGGGCAGATGTGAATCTGTCAGATGGGGTGCTGGACATCCGATATTCAAAGGGGTATGACCAACATTACATCGTTCTGCATGATTCCATGCTCAGACTGATGCGGAGATATGATCAGACGATCGGAAAGATTTATCCTGACAGGATATACTTCTTCCCGGCCAGGAACGGCGGATTCCATACAAGGAACTGGGTACAGAAGAATTTCCGACAGCTATGGGATGCAGTTAATGGTTCCCGCGCCACAGCATACGAATTAAGACACCATTACGCCATAGAAAACATCAATCGGTGGGTAGACGACGGTTTTTGCTTTGACGATAAGCTTCTTTATCTCAGCAAGAGTATGGGGCACACAACAATTGAGAGCACTCGATATTACTATTCGCTTGTGCCAGGGATGGCACATCTTCTGGAGGAGAACACGGAGGATGGGTTCAATGCGCTGATACCGGAGGTGGATGATGAAGATTGGGAATGAGGCGCTTGTCATTGCACGTCATATATCAGATTTCCTGAATACATATGCCCCTTCGCAGAAAACGGCGAGTATGCACACCTTGAAATCATATCAGACCTCGCTCGCCCTGTATATCAGCTTCCTTGAGTCAGTAAAGGGAATAAACCAGACAAGCTTGAGCAAAAAATGTTTTGAAAGGCCTTTTATTGAGGAATGGCTGGTCTGGCTTGTTGCTAGTCGGGAGTGCGGCCCGGAGACATGCAACAACAGACTGGCATCTCTGCGGGTATTCTTAAAATATCTTGGGTCAAGGGATATCCAGTTTCTGTATCTTTTCAATGATGCTTCTGCAATAGATCGAAAAAAATGTCAGAGAAAGAAGGTGAATGGTCTGAGCCGTGATGCAGTTAAAACACTGATGGCATGTCCGGATACAAAGACAGCATCCGGAAGAAGGGATCTGACATTTATGATTCTTCTGTACGGTACGGCGGCACGGCTTGATGAAATGCTTTCTCTCAAAGCAGGACAGCTTCATCTGGAGCAGGATAAGCCGAATGCTACAATCATCGGGAAGGGAAACAAAGTGAGGACATTGTATTTACTTCCTAAAGCGGCTGCACATCTGAGAAAATATATGAAGGAATTTCATGGGGCAGATCCGAATCCTGAATCATATGTGTTTTATTCTAGAAATACCGGCACCACCGGAAAACTGACACAGCCTGCCATTGCAAAAATGCTTAGAAAATATGCCAGAACAGCCCATGAAATCTGTTCCGATGTACCGCTGACCCTCCATGCGCACCAGTTCCGCCATGCCAAAGCCTCCCATTGGCTGGAAGATGGCATGAACATCGTGCAGATATCTTTTTTGCTTGGTCATGAGCAACTGCAGACAACTATGGTATATCTGAACATCACAACAGAACAGGAAGCAAAAGCACTGGCTACTCTGGAAAGTGAAAATGATAAGAAAATCCAGCCCAAATGGAAAAATGCAGATGGGTCTCTTGCAAATTTCTGCGGCGTAAAATCAATGAAAAGGTAAAACAAAATCCAAACCTTTTATTGGGAATATGTATGAAAATGGACATTTACACCAGAAAGGTTTGGATTTTATTTAAGTTTGGATAACTGAGAAAATCCAAACGTTTGGATTTTCTCAGTCACCGTTTTGCCTCCGGAATACTTAACAAATGGCTGGATGAAAAGAGGAATTTATCGGCTATGCTTCCATACCTGCGTGCTTACATGGGGCACGAGAAAATTTCATCCACTGCATACTACATACATCTTCTTCCGGAAAATCTCATCAAATCAGCAGGAATTGATTGGAGTGGATTTCAAGGATTAATACCGGAGGTGGACGTATGGCCCGAATAACTGATCAAATGTTGTTTCAGCTTGTGCATGATTTTTTGAAAATATATCTGCCTCGCCACAAATGCACCAGTCAAAATACAATAAAGGCATACCGGACATCCCTGGAGCTGCTGTTTGACTTTACCAAAAAACAGAAAAATATCGGTCTGGCTGAGATCACGTTCGGAATGCTGGATTATCAAACGGTCATGGATTTCCTTGATCATCTTGAATGCTCCCGTGGCTGCAGCATTACGACAAGAAACCATCGGCTTGCATGTATCCAATCTTTTTTCCGATATGCCGCTTCGATGGAACCAACAACCGTAGTGTATCAGCTTGCATTGAAAAAGATACCTCAGAAAAAGACAGTGACCGCAGTGCCTAAGTTTATGAGTGAGGCTGCTGTCAAAGCACTCCTGGAGCAACCGGATACCAGCACTGCAAAAGGGCTTCGCGATCGGTTTTTCATGATTCTGATGTATGACACTGCTGCAAGAGTTGGGGAAATTCTCAATCTTCGTGTAAAAGATATTCATCCGGGAACTACTCCAACCGCCACGTTATACGGGAAAGGTTCAAAGATGCGTACGGTTCCGCTCATGAAAAAAACAATGGAACATTTCCGCAGTTATATTCGAGCATTTCATCCAAATGCCGATTGTTTTTCCGAAGAATATCTATTTTATGTCGGCCGAGATGGGCAAAAACGCCAGATGTCGGATGACAATGTCCAAAAGTTCATGAAGGCATATGGATTATCGGCCCGACAGATTTGTTCAGAAGTCCCGGACAATGTTCATCCACATCTATGGCGTCACAGCAGGGCTATGCACCTATATCAACATGGTATGGATTTAACCTTGATTTCTCAGTGGCTGGGACATGCGCAACTGGATACAACACTGATATATTCCCATGCCGATACAGAACAAAAGAGGAAAGCTATTGAACAATCAATGGATTCGAATAACCCTCTTGTTGGCAAAGGCGCATTGCTACGCTACCAAGTGGATGATGAGGAGGTGTTGAAAAAGCTCTACGGTTTAAAATGAAAAATTATCCCGACTTTTGCTTGATGACCAAGATTCAATTCAATCCAAATTACCAATACGATTAAAAAGTTATCCCGACATTTTTGGGTGTATTTTCTATGAGAAGCCTTGTTGCAAGACTGGTTACGGAGAATACAGCTTCTATTTTCGGGATAATTCATTTGTCGGGATAACTACAACTATTCCGACTTCGGAATAGTTGTAGCAAGCACTGAATTTTGTCTCCCAAAATTCGCTTGTTAAGGGGATACCCCCTAATACCCCCGTAAAAATGTAATAGAAAGTGTGGTGATAACTATAGGAGCGTTTTTATTAGGCATATTTATAGGCGGCATTGTCGGCGTTGTTTTTATGTGCCTTTTCCAGATCAACATCCCATATGAAAGGGATGAGGATAAGATTTCAGCAGAAAGGAGTGGAAACGTTGAGAAAACGTAGTATTCGTGTTCAAGTGTGGCTGAACAAAGAAGAAAAGGCGAAGCTGGAAGCCAGCGCAAAGAAAGCAGGACTATCACAGGAAACCTATTTGCGTGCACTTATCAACGGTTATGTACCAAAGGAACTTCCGCCTCCCGATTATTACGCTGTAATGAAAGAGCTTCACGC
>DUMB01000097.1 GCA_012840085.1 Clostridiaceae bacterium | reverse complement strand
TATAATATTATCCACAGAGATCTTCCCTCCTTTGTGTTGTTGTTTTTGTGTTTATAAAAATTTTAACACAGGAGAGTTGATCTCTGTTTTTTGTTTTAAAAACTCCACAATTATTTTACGCTATCAAAAAGGAGGACGACTGCCCTCCTTCTGCATTAGCTTTCAATGTCTGCCATATTCATTTCCTTTAAAAGTTCTTTGAGATTTTCTGCTTCTTCTCTGGTAAGTGTTATACCTTTTCCCATCCTTTCGTGATTTTCATCCCAATCCCTGATATCCAGCTTGGGTTTTCTTTCATTCCAGCTTATAATATTTAATTCTTTTTTCCATCCATTACTGGACTCACTTAATACTCCGATTTTCTTCACGATTTCAAATTTAAAATCAGACATTCTTAACCTCCTGCATATTATTCTTTGAACTGCTTTTCTTTTTGTATCAATGATACTTCCAGCCTTCCATGGCTTTTTGCCCAGGCAAGAAAATGATCCTGCCTTTCCGACACTTCAAATGAAATAATTCTCGGTGTTCCCGTTATATCATTCCCTTTTAATAATTCCCCTTTTTCATCAATAATAGCTGCAATTCTTATATTTTTAAGGATCTGTACGCCGGGACACGAATTACTGTATTCAAGGCTCTCTATATTGTTAGTAAGATTATTGGTAGGGTCTTCACCTCCTTTATTCAAATCTTTATCTTCTTCCTTATTGTCAGTCTGCGAGCCTATATTGTCTGTCTGCAAATTTGTATTATCATTCGGTATAAAAATTATATCTACATATTGTCCGGCTGAAAGCTGCCAGCCATTTACCTGGTCACTCTTAAACTCCACGGAAAACAGCCTGTTTCCCTCATTCACTACTTTTATTTCATCAGATTCGCCTGCTTCTCTCAGCCTTCCTGTCACAACCATCTCTCTTTCATCCATATTGGTCCCGGTTTCCTTTCCCACCACTTCTTTCACATGCTTTACTGCATTTTTCGGAACTATGGCCATATCAACTTCTTTTATCTCCAGCATGTTTTCCTCAATAACAGTTCCTTCAGGTATAGCTGTTTTTGTAAAAACTACTTCCACTTTACTATGATAACCGGATACATTCCGTATGATAATAATTTCGGCTATTAACAGTACAATGACAAGACAACCGGTAACTAAAATTCTTTTAATTCTCTTCATATGCTGAAAAGTTCTCCTTCTTTATGATATAACAAAGTTGCAATAATTTATAAGTCTTTTTATACATTTTTCTGTAAACCTTTATTAAGACCTTTGCTTAAATTTTTATATAAATCTCTATATAAACCTTTTTATAAATCTTTATACAAATCTTTATTTAAGGTTTTTATCCAAGACCTTTATTAAAGGTCCTTATTATTAAAAATGATTCAATTATCTATCGGGATCTCGGAGTCTACGTGTATTTTAAGTTCAAAATAACTTTTTCCGGCTTGTTCAAGTATGAACTGCCTGTAAAGAGACGGTTTGACAGGAACTATAATACAAGCGTGTATCGATGGCCTGTCCAGCATTGACCCGTTGAGACAGGTGGCACCGGCTCCTTCATTATATACCAGCAGGGATTCAATTAATACTTTTTCATCAGCTATTGATTCGGGTTTTGGTGACATATCCCCGTATAAGCTGAGATTCTTTGCAAGTAAACCTCTGTATGTGGACTGCATTTTTTCATAATCTATTTCAAGTATATTCCCTGAAAGATTCTCAGCTATTATAGCTTCATATGCGGATATATTTGTCATGTCTACAGCATCCCGTATAATCTGGGCCTTGACTGATATGGAATAGCTTTCGATTACATAGCAGAAAACCGGTATTATAGCAAACACAATTATAGCAGCCAATAATATAACATCTAATACTGCAACTCCTCTTTGACTTCTATAGCCATCTGTTCCATATGAATTTTGGGATATGTTAAGCAATATTGACTTTTTCAGTATTAATTCTTTAGGTATTAATTCTTTAGGTATTAATCCTTTCGGCGGCATTAGCTTGCTCAATGACGTTAACCCCTTTGGCAGCATCAATTAACAACCTTTCTTGCTATAAATGTCTTGTCATAAACCATCCTTTGCACAACCGGATTTCTATTAAATAAATTCACAAGTCTGTTCAATTCAACATCAGCTTCAACACGCAGGTACATCTCCTCCCCGTATTTGGCATATCCTGAACCGGTAACTGTAATATTTTTGAAGCCTCTGTTACTCATTTTGTCAATCAGTTCCGCTTTCACCTCTGCCGTTAAGCTGCCCTCAACTTCCATTTTCATGATGGCACTTCTGCAATAAGCATTCATGTCATGTTTCATTGATACCGGAACAAAAAATTCAACAAGAAAAACTATAAATACTGTAAGTACAACAAGCATTACGCCGGATACAACAACTTTAGACGGCAATCATACCTACCTCCTGCAACCATAATACTTGTCCTTCTAACTTGCAGTAAATATTTTGCTTACAATTGTATCATTCCACCAATCCTGCAACTTCGTCATAATGCTTTGTGCGATATTTCTCAGTCCCGGAATTATTATAAACGCAGCGATGATTAGTGCTGCAGCTATTCCCAGCAGTTCATTCATTCCGAAACCTTCCTTCTTCTTGAAATATGCAGCTAAACCTTTTCCGGCATAACTCAGTCTTGTATTCTTCGGTTTTATACAATGTCTTTCTTCTCCTGACCTCTTGTCTTTTAAAACTTCCATAAATAATACCCCTTTCCTTTTTCAATTATTTAAAATTGGTAAATACATTATTTTAATTTGTAAATATCTTTCCGAGGGCGTTTGCAGCATCAATAAACAGCGGAACTGAAATCATAATTACTATAATAGCCACAAACAGGGCAGCCGCCACTACACATCTGACTTTGCAACTATCTGTCTCAGCTTGTATATAGTTAAAATATTTTTTAAACATAATGTCTTCCTGCCTGGCTAGAATTTCCTGATTATCTCCCGTCTCAACTCCCTGCTTTAAAACGATGCAAAGAGTTTCAATTTCATGCACATCAAAAAATGACTTAAGTTCATCCAATGAAGTATCAATATCAAGAGTCAGTTCATATCTGGCAGCCAATTTGACCAGTGCCTCTCTCAGGTGCCTGTCATCCGCAATTTCGTAAACACACTTTATGGCATCGGTGACTTTTACCCCTGATGATATCTGATTGTGAAGAAATTTATATATTTTATAAATATTTTTTTGCAGCATAAGGTTGATTTGTTTTCTTTTCCTTCTTATCACCATTTCAATTATGAGCCAGGTTGTCGAAGAAGCTAAGACAGATTTTGATATATCCGGATAATTTAATATGAAAGCAAATATGAAAATTACCGGAACAGCCAAATATTTTAAAAGCAAATATATCTCTGCGGCGTACTTGCCTCTGTACCCTGCCCTGGTCATTTTTGCCTTCGCCTTTTCATAAAACTCTGATCTGTTTAGCCGGATTTTTTCTGACCATAGCTTGTCCATCCCGTGATTATTTCTTGACTTCCTATGTTCCGCAATTGACTGTCTTACAAACCTGGTACACCGCTTGTAGATGGAAACCTTGTTGCTTCTGCCGCCGGCTGCTTCAGTCAGCGGCCTGTCAAAATACAATCTAATCTTTTCATATATCAAGCTTCCAAGTATGATGTTGGTGAAAATAAGCATTAATGGTATAATATTTAAGTCACGAACAAATAATACCAGCTCATTCAAATAATGTCCCTCTTTCTCTAAACCATCATTTTTTACAAACTCATTTGCCAGAAGAGCATGCCCTGCTGCCTGTTTACGCAGCAAACTGCATAACAAACATTTTGCAAGCGCATTTAGAAAAGATTAACTGTCATCGCCCCATTTTCTTCTGTCGCAGTTTTCGGAATTCATTCCCAAAAGCCACAGCCTGCCCGAAGCATAGCAGTTAACATTTTCTCAGTGCTCAAATCTTGTAATTCTCGCAATCATGTAAAGTCCGCAGGAGTAGAGGACCACAAAAAGTGTAAGCAATAATTTGCCTTGTACGGTATATATATAGAATTCTTTCACAAGGGGGTTTGACCTGAGAAAGAAATATCCCGCGAAGAGAACTGTAAACATTATTATATACAAAAGCATCCGGTCAATATAAGTAGATATTTTACGTCTGTTATACTCCTCCTCAATTTTATAAAACTGTTCCTCCATGTTGGAAAGCAGTCTTCTTATATTTCCTCTGTGTTTGATATTCTGCTTGATATTGATTACGAAATCTCTGAACTGTATATTGTCAACTTTCATCCAAAGTATATCAAGTGCTTCCAGAGGATCTATGCCACGGTTTACCTGTATCACCATGTCTCTTATAAATGTTTTCAGGGGCTCTCCGATACCTGAATCTACCGACTTCTCAAAGGCATAAAACATATCCTCTTTGACTGCACACCACCTGTTTAATACCGAAATAAATTCCGCTAATCTTTTTCGTATGATCTCCGAATTGTACCTTCCCATAATATCCAGAATAAACAATGGTATCAGTGAAAAAATCAATGACACAACAACTGCTGAAGGTACAAAAAGGAGTATATTATATGTTAATCTGAAGGTAAAAATGAAAATCAGTATGCACACCATCATAAGCGAATAAAAGTTGGCAAATGGTATATAGCGCTTTATATTTGACTTATCTATCATATACAATTCAATTTTATCTGCAACAGTCAACTTCAGCGGTATTATCCTGCTATATTTTTTAACTTCTCTTTTTAGCTGCTTCTCGTTATATTCCCTCTCCAGCCATTCAACCCCTGACCGAAGAATTTTCTTGACATCTGCATTTATTACGGTAAAATATGCAAACAAAATTGTAAAAGCGGCAAGCAGAAATGAGTTTATAATCAGCACCAGTTCTAACATACGGCTATTCCCTTTCTATAGAATTTTGCAGCCAATCTGTCGCCTGGTTTGCCGCACTTTATAAACCTGCCTTTTAGAAATCCCATATCGTCTTCACCTTCAATATCAAAGCGGAACAACCTGTTGTACAGGAACTTATCGTTTTCAGCATCATAGCCCTGTGTTTCCAATACGTCCACTACTTTAAAACTTTTTAGATAGAAAATCACGTCTATACTCTTTGCCATCATCTCCTTCAACATCTTTTCACTTTCACCAGAATTAGCAGATTTGCACAATGTGAGTAATCTTCCGAAAGCATCTTCGGCACTTTCAGAATGAGTTGTTGCAAGGGCCCTGTGTCCGGTAAAAGCAGCCTTCACATATTCCAATGCCTCATCTCCAACAATTTCCCCTATGCAATACGTGTCAAGAGACATAGTAAGGCCATCACGGACAAGATCCCGCAATGTAACCGGTCGTCCGCCTTCATTCTGTTTTTTAATCCTTTGTTCAATGCAATATGGTTTATCGGGATAAATCTCCGGGTCTGATTCTGCTATCAGCACTCGTTCCATTTCCGGCAAAGCATTCACAAAAGCTCTCAGCAAAGTCGTTTTGCCTGCAGCACCTTTTCCGCAAAACAGCACTGTTGCATCTGTACTTGCAAGATTTGTAATAAATGAATGCATTTCTTCATTTATCATGTCTTGTTCAACTAGGTCGTCCAAAGTCAAGCTTTTTCTTCTGTGCTTTCTTATACTTATTGTCGGACCGGATATATTTCTTGGCCTTATTGATACGTTTATTCTCAGCCTGTACTTTTCATCGGTAACCCTGCAGTGGCAGTCGTTTTCGTTTAAAATACCTCCATTTCTTATTGCAATGAGTTTGCAATACGTATCAAATATTTTCTCGTTTCCCAAATTAACCGGTATTTTGAGCCTCAAACCATTTCTTTTTATGACAAACTCATTATAGCGTGTTCCGTCAATGTCGGTGATTTCTTCATCTTCCACATAACTTTGCAGTTCTCCATACCCGAACATAAAGTCAAACACTTTTCTTATCATATCTTCCCTATAAAGTCCCATGTGGTATTTATGTCTGTCCAAGTCCTTTATTATGGCCATTTCAAGCACGTCTCTGCTCACCTTCCCGCTTGCAACATCTGCAACCAGTTCCGGTGAATCTCTTAATATATTAAATGTTACATTGGAAACAAATGTATTTATATCTTCCGGATATGTACTAAAGCCGTTTCTTCCCGGGCAAGCAAATATATACTTATTGTGTGTGGCTACTGCAGGCATGTTTATACACCTCCTTTTTCGTGTTTTTTTCCCCCTCCCTGAAAAGCCGGTTTCTCAGAATGCTAAAGAAACTCGGTCTCGGAACTATGTTAAATTTCGATAATATTTCAAAGTATTCTGAAATCACCTCCTTTTCCATATGCTTTGCATATGGTGAAGAACAATTTCTGTATCTGGCCCGCTTTGAACTATAGCTTATGCTTCCTAAATAATTTCCGCCCGTTATTTCTTCAAGAGCTTTTTTATCTATATTGAAATTTTTATCGTATTCATAAGCAACGAATTTACATTTGTTAAGCGGAATTTGCTGTTTTTCCTCCAGAAAGAGAAGATATCTGTTGAATTCTCTTAAATTGTCCGCATCAGCCCTGACAGCTATTAAATTATAATCTGATTTAATTAATGAAATCACTGTATAGGAGTCATAGATGGATTTGTTTACCAGTAAAACAACAAGGTCAAAATACTGGCAGGCTTTTTCTATAAGCTTTATAAGGCTATCATCACTATAATATTCATAATTGTTCAAATTATAATTTCCTGTAATGACAAAAAGGTTTTTAAGCTCTTTTCTGCGAATGGCAGATTTCATAAACACTTCTTGAGTAAGCGTATTTTTCTCAAGTGCGTCCATTATTATATCAATACTGGATTTGTTAAAAAGTCCCTCGGTGAACACCTTAAAAGGATATTTATTGATATTCAAAATTAAATCTACCTTAGGTGAGAGCAGGTCTAAGTCAATTAATGCAACGTTCAAGTCTGTAAACCTTGCAGCGACATATGCAAGTTCACATCCAAATTCCGCATTGTCCCAAACAGTCAGTATAACTTTTCTGAAGCCCCCACGCATTGTGAAGGTGCCAAAGCTTCTCTCATATCTTTCGCTTCCATCATCCGCTCTTTTACCGTAACTGCCGCCATTTCCGTCATTTTCTCCGACGCTATCCTTGGCTAATTTCCAAGAACCTTTTTTATTATAGCTTTCTACTTTATCATAGTTTCCGGACCTTTCTGATTCAGTGTCCATAATCCGCAGGCTCTCAATATCTTTCTTAAGTTCCGCTGCCGACTGATATCTGTCGCATGGGTTCTGCATTGTGCATTTGTTTACAATTTTCTCCATTCCACAAGACATTTTCATGCCTGACGTCATTGCATGCCCCGTATTGCCCAAAAATTCTCCCGGGCCTTTGCCTGTCAGCAAATGTCTTAAAGTCATACCCAGACTGTATATATCTGAAGCGACATCTGTCTGGCCACAGCCATACTGTTCCGGAGCTGCATAACCTCTTGTTCCTATATATGTTGTATCACTTTCAGCTCCTTCTTTATATTCCCTGGCTGTCCCGAAATCAATAAGCTTAATCTGTCCCTCCGGGGTAAGGATTATGTTTGAGGGTTTCATATCCCTGTAAATTATTGGACTGGGCTTGAAAGAGTGGAGATAAGAGAGTACATCGCACAGCTGGCAAGCCCATTCAAGCACAACTTCCTCGGGAAAATGCCCTACTTCTTCAAGTTTTTTATCCAGACTTGTGCCTTCAATGTAATCAAAGATTATGTAAATGCTATCTGAATCTTCCAATATATCAAACACCCTTGGAAGTGCAGGATGGTTCAGCTTCCTCAAAATATCCGGTTCTGCCGGAAGACTTGCTTTTCCGCCAGACTGCCTGTCAATTTTTTTGACAGCCCAAAGTGTACCCAGTCTTATATTTTCAGCGAGATATACTTGCCCCATGCCTCCGCGTCCTAAAGTTTTAATAATTCTGTATTTCCCTTCAAGTATTTCCTTAGGCCTCATACACTTTTCACCATTAATTTTATAAAACATATTATTTTTTACATATTTACCAAATTGTGTATGTATTATATCATAATAATATGTAAAAATCTAGATGTTTTTGTAAAAATTTTCTATAAAATTTTGCTTGGATTTTGCTTTTTGTTTTAGATTATTCTTATACTCCCTACTATAAAAAATAATTCACCGTAAATGACTTTACATTGTTTATAAATGAAAATATAATTAAATTAAAAGGACACAATAATAAATAATAAAAGAATTTATCGCATATTGGTATTTAATTTATAGGTATTAGTATATGTCAAACATCACTGCTCTAATTGATAAGGTTCATAATATTCACACATTGGTAACTCGTACATTGGTAGTTGTACAAATACGCTACAGCTGCTAAAACGGAGGTCAGTCAAATGAGAATCGACGGTATAACTTATGTATCTCATAAAACTCACAAACTCAGGACATTTTTTATTGTTATTGCTCTTCTAATTCTGCTTGCGTTTATCACAGTAATAGCACTTTCAGCATACGTGGCATGGAATATATTACATCCCGAAAAAGCAGCTATAAAGCCCTTTTCATCAAATATAGTTCCTGATTATTCAAATATAAGCATACCTGTTGGAGATAAAGGTATAACATTAAGCGGATGGTTTTTTAAAAAACTGGAAAGTGACAAAACGGTAATATTGGCACATGATTATGGCAAAAACAGGCTTCAGTTCGAAGAAGACACTATGAATATTGTAAAAGGGTTTTTGAATAAAGGCTACAATGTGTTGACTTTTGATTTCAGAAATTCAGGCAAGTCAGGTGGTTCATTAACTTCGATGGGCGTTCTTGAAAAGGATGATCTGACAGCAGTAATAAATTATACGACAAGGGTTCACAATTCCAAGCATATTGTTCTTATGGGTTTTTGTACCGGTGCTAATGCAAGCATACTTGCCGGTGCAAAAGCCAAAAACGTAGATGCAGTAATACTTGACAGTCCATATACAGATTTCGATGATTATGTGAATTATAGAGCAAAAAAATGGAACTTGCCTTTAAAGCTTTTTAGATATACCATACCTAAAGCTGTAAAAGTACTTGGCAACATTAATACTGATGATATAAACCCCATCGGGGAGATAACTGATTTATCACCTCGACCGGTTCTGTTTATACATGGAAAGGATGATTCTTCAGTTCCTGTGAGCAACAGCAGGGAACTTTATGCATTGTATTCAAAAACAAGCAGCAATAATACGGAATTGTGGGAAGTTGAAGGTGCAGGGCACCTGGAGAGTTACAATAAAAATCCGGAAACCTATATATCACGTGTACTCAAATTCCTTGATACGGTTTACTCTTCTTAAATTATCTCTTTTTGTCAATAAAGTATGAAGGAACCATACTCTGAGGGCTACTCTTGTATGCGCTGTTTATAGTTTTGCTTTGGTTTATTTTTTTGATTTCAACAGCAGTTGCAGCCATCTTTTTTTTAATTTCATCACTATTCTTTTTTTCTATTTCACTTATCTCTTTAAGTATTTCTGTTATTTGCCCTATAACATCCTGGAGTTCCTTTACTCCGGATATTTTCATATCTTTTATTTCATCCAGCTTATCAACATTTAATGCTTGCTTCAGCTGCATAAAACAACTCTTAAACTCATCATCCAGTTTGTCTATCCCTTCGATTCTTTCCTGCTTATTCTGTATCAGTCTCTCCAGGTTTTTCATATTTTCATCTGCTATTGCTGCAGTCTGACTCTTGGTGAACAAAAGCATTTCCTTAAGTAGTGCATATTTTTTTTGCGACAACTCTGTCATTCTTTTTATATATTCTTCCGGCTGCATGGTATCCCCTCTCTGTCTGCTACTTTACCGCAGGCTGCTTATTACCCGGACGTTTAGCCAATTTCATTGCCTTCATCCATGTATCCCTCAGGTCCTTTGCATAAGTAAGCAATTCTTGAAGTATTTTTTTATCTTTCTTAAGATTTGCATCAATAAGACGGCTATACATAAAATCGTACATCTTCATAAGGTCTTTGGATATTCCGTATTTCATATCAAGAGTACACTGAAAGTGGGCTACTATATCCTCAGCCCTTTTTATTGCTTCGTTTGCTTTCTCATAATTTTTCTCCCCGACAGCGGACAGGGCTTGCATAATAAACTTCACAAGCCCATTATACAACATCAGTACTAATTCTTCCGGAGTTGAGGTATATATGGAATTTTCCTTGTATTGGCTGTATCCATTGTAAATAGCCACAAGCACCCCTCCAAATACTATAATCATTTTGGTTTTTTTTCAAATATTGTTTTTTATAACTTATATATTATTTTATATATTGCTGTTCTGTTGCCATATATACACAATAAATTATTCGCAATAGTTCTGTTTATTGCCAGTTACTAATGTTTTTTAATTGCCCATGCCAAGCTGCGCCATCAGCCAATTGCTTTGTGAATTCATTTGTGATAAAGCTTTTTCCATAGCAATAAATTTTAAATAATATGTATTTTCCTTTTCGATAAGAAGCTGAGTCAGTCTGCTTATTTCTCTATCATATTCGGCAATTTCCTTATAAATTGTGTTTGTTATGTCTGAAGTATCTCCGGCTATACCTGCTTTCTCTATAAGGATACCTTTTCTACCGCTGGCATCTCTGGTCGTCCTCACATAATCCTTAAGTATGTCATCCAGACGGTTTATTATGCCGCTCTCATTATACCTTTTTCTCCTGCTTTCGCTGTCAAGATCTACAGAATATGCAATGGATGAGCTTTTTGCAAAAATATTCATGACTTTATCGGGAGTATTCCTTATAGCTTCCCTGAGCTTATTCTCATCAATAATAAGCTTACCTTTTTCAAAGTAACTTCCGGTAGATATTCCAATGGAATAAAGCCCTCCGCTCACGCCATCTATTGCATCATAAAGAGCTCTTCTTAGTGTTGACACTAAGGTTTCCAGTGTGCTGTCATTTCTCAGCAATCCAGTCTTTGCCTTTTCCTCCCATTTCTTTATCTCATCTTCACTCATTGCATTCTTTTGGTCGCTCGTGAGAGGCAGATAATCTCTGTCATACTTTTCCGACAACTTTTTGTTAATGGTATCCAATATTTCATTATATTTATCTACAAATTCTTTGATAGCATTAAAAGTTGCATCCACATCTTGTTGGAGGTTGATTGTTACTTTTTCCCCATTGGCAGACACACCCAGCAGATTGTAAGTCACTCCGTCTATGGTAAAGCTGTTGGTGCGCCTGGTCGCAACAATGCCATCCAGCTCAAATACTGCATCAGTGCCCGGTTCTACTGTCTCTAACCTTATATTTTTAAAGAAATTACTGCCATTGTCATCCAGGGTAATGGTTCCTGCTCCGGTGTTCTTTGCTACCAGCGTAAACGTGTCGGTAAACGAGCTGTAGCTTAGATTAACACCCGCTCCGCTGCTGTTAATCTTGTCAATGACCATTGCAAGTGTGTCATTCGCGCTTATTTCTATATCGACGTTATTTATAGTCAGCTTTAATTTTCCTTGAGCATCAAACTTTATTACATCAACAGATGGATCCCAATCGGGGTCCATACGGAGTTTTAAGCTTATCTTACCCACGGTATCGGACATACTTAATTTGTTGCTGTCGCCGGATGAAAAGCCCAAATATCCCACAACTTTGGTGTTCTTTTGCGAGTTTTTCAATGTAATGGATTCTATACCCTCACCGGTTGTGAAAGAAAGCTTTCCGTCAGCACCGCTTACTACTACCTTGCCTTCTCCAAACTGTGAATTGATCATATTCTGTATATCCGCTGCCAGTGCTTCACTGTCTTCATATGTCTTATTTTCTGCCCATATAATTTCTTTAGTTACTGTATTTGTTGTTGTGCCGCCGTCTCCTGTATCAACTGTTTCCACAATGGTAACTGAAAATCTCTGTCCTTTCTTTACCTCTATGGGGAAAGTCAGTTCCTTTCCTTCACCTTTAGCGTTTACACCAAGTACATTCAAGAAGTTGTCGCTTACAATATTCGAAGATATTGTAACAACGTCCGAAGCGTTTGGAGTAACAAACTCAAGAGATGAACCGTTTGCAACAATATCAAGCCCGGTAAATGCTCCATCAACTACAGTACCTCCAAATGCCTCCCTGACCTGCTGTCTCAGCAAACCGTCATCCACACCGTTTCCGAGCAAATCGGCAATACTGTTGTAGGTTCCGTTTTTCAGAGTTATAACTTTAGTTATTCCATTGTAAGACAGCATAAAGGAATTGTTATAATCATCTATAGTTATGGTGCCAGTAGCTTTTCCAACCAGAGATTTTGACACCATTTCAGAGCTTGTCCCTTTGGCAGCAGATGCAAGCTGTGTAACTTTTATTGAATGGCTGTAACTGGTTATTCCTGCCCCACCAGTGGCCGTTACTATTTGGGGGTGAGACGATGTTGAGGTATATTTTTGATATATGGAAGGAGATCTCATATCCTTAGCAGGTTTGAGTACATCAAAGAACTCATTTCTAAAGCCTATGAGCATATTTGTAATAGACCTGTAATCATCACGTCTCCACTCAGCAAGCTGCTTTTTCTGATATAGTCTGTCAAGCGGCAATCTTTCAACTCTCATCAGATTTTGAACTATAGTATCAGTATCAAGACCTGAAGCAAGACCGCTTAATCGAATATTAGTATACAATGTTGATGAAGTACCATATATATACATTGCTTCACCTTCTTTCATCCACTATAATACCAACCATTTCCCATATAGTTGCAACCAAATCCAGTATCTTTTCAGGTGGTATTTCTCTTATAACTTCATCTGTTGCAGAATCTATCACTTTAACCATTATTTCCTTTGTCTTTTCGTGTACTGAAAATTCAAATCTTCTGTACACACCTTCAAATACCTTATTAGCCTTTTCTATGGCTTCAATAACTGTTTTTTCAGATATGGGCAGTTCTCTTTTTTCTGCCTCGGTAATCTGTCCAGCCCTTTTATAATTAAGAGACAATCCTGGATTGTTTTCCACAGTAATTCTCTCTTGAGCCTGAATTCTGTCATAAGCTATGTTTGGAGCATCCATGCCACCAATTTTCATAGTAAATCTCCTCCATACCAAGATTTATATAAAAACATCCGTGTTTTTTCTATATTATTTATCGGATTCATTGTCGAGGAAGTTTAGCAAGAATTGGGCGGCTTCGTTAAAGCAGCTTATTAATCCTTAAAAGTGCAGGTTCGTAATTCCCGCATTTTTTATAGAAATTAATGGCGTCATCTTTATATCCAAGACATTCATATATGACACCTATGTTGTAGTAAGCCAAGTAAGAATTAACTCCTTCTACCCGTCCTTCATTTTTATCTGTACACGCAGCAAAACTCTCTACAGCTTTCAGGAACATGCCGTTATTCATGTACACAAGCCCCATAATAAAATGAAAATCCGGTGATGTATTAAAACATGGAATATAACTTTCCAGTTCTAATGCCTCAGAATATCTGCCGGTGTTTAACAGGCAATAACCATAAGTTGTCAGGATGTCTTCAAGATATCCTGCGCAGTTGTCAGAACCACAGTCCAAGGCTTTGGAAAAAGCTTCAATGGTCTTGTCATATTCTTTTTTCAGATAATATGACTTTCCAAGCTGATAATAAAGATAAGGGTCTTTTTCATTCAGGCTTATGGCGCTTTGAAGGAGCCGTATATTTCTATCGATTTTATCCTTTGATTTGAGGATTTTATCAGAATACCCTATATGCTCTACTGAAATTTCAATATTTTTTCTGCTATGCGGCTCTCCGTCTTTTCTAACTATCTGTTCATGTACTATACCTTCGAAATGAAAAATATTTTTATTAAAAAACCTGCTTACATAATCGACGGTTCTTTTTATTCCACCGCCAATATCGTCAATCAGATTGATGATTTTTATTCTCCCTACAGTGTCTGTATTGCTTTTAATGTGCTTCTCGACTAAAGGCTTGTCCCAGCTTACTATTGATTCATCTGCATCAAGTACAAGAACCCAGTCATTTTCGGCTTTTGATACAGAAAAGTTCCGTGCCTTTGAAAAATCATTGCACCATGCAAAATCATATATTTTATCTGTATACTTCTGTGCGATTTTCTTCGTATTGTCACTTGAACCGGTATCGGCTATCACTATTTCATCAACATAGGCAGCAGCACTTATTAAGCACTTTTCCAATACTTCTTCTTCATTTTTTACTATCATGCATAAACTTATTTTCATAATGCCGTCCTTTATCTTAATATTATATGTATCTTAATTATATGTATCTTATAGAATCCCTTTATATTATATAAAAGAAATGGTCGTTGTTTAATTTATATTCTCATTAAATATTTACCGTATTCTGTTTTAATTAAAGGTTTTGCCAATGACTGCAGCTGTTCTTTTGTAATGAATCCATTGCGATATGCAATCTCTTCAATGCATGCTATATAAAGCCCTTGTCTTTTTTGAACCGCCTGAACAAAATTGCCGGCTTCCAGAAGAGCATCATGGGTGCCTGTGTCAAGCCACGCAAAACCTCTCCCTAACAATTTCAGCTTTAACTTATTCTTCTTAAGATATTCCCGGTTTACATCAGTTATTTCCAGCTCACCCCGGGCTGACGGCTTCAGATTTTTTGCTATATCCACTACCTCTTTATCGTAAAAATAAAGTCCCGGTACTGCGTAATTTGATTTAGGCTCTTCGGGCTTTTCTTCAATTGACAATACATTCCCCTCATCGTCAAATTCTACAACTCCGTATGCTTCAGGGTTATTAACATAATAACCAAAAATGATGGCTCCTTCTTTTAGTTTTGAAGCCTCCCTTAACATTCCGGAAAACCCGTAACCATAAAATACGTTATCACCCAAGATTAATGCCACAGATTCATCTCCGATAAATTTCTCTCCAATCAAAAAGGCCTCAGCGATGCCATTTGGCTCAGCCTGTACGGCATATGAAAAGGACATTCCCAACTGGCTGCCATCCCCCAGCAATCGCTCATAGACAGGCAAATCCTTTGGAGTTGATATGACCAGTATTTCCCTTATTTTAGCCAGCATCAGGACAGACAAGGGATAGTAAATCATAGGCTTGTCATAAATAGGTACAATTTGCTTGCTGATAGACTTCGTAATAGGGTACAAACGTGTCCCGCTACCGCCAGCCAGTATAATCCCTTTCATACAGCCTCCTCCTTTTCTCTGTCCGCATACATTTTCACATAATAATCCTTGTAAGATCCGGAGGTAATTTCCTCCAGCCATTTGCTATTATCCAGGTACCACTTTACAGTTTTTTTCATTCCTTCATCAAAAGAGGTTACAGGTTTCCATCCAAGTTCGTTGGATATTTTCGTTGAATCTATGGCATACCTTCTGTCATGTCCTTTGCGGTCTTTAACAAACTTGATTTTTTCCTCACTGATAAATGCCTTACGCACATCATTTTCTTCCAACAGCATTCGCAATGTGGCTATAATTGTCTTAACGATATCGATATTTGTCCGTTCGTTTCCGCCACCAATGTTGTAGACTTCCCCCACCCTGCCTTTATTCACCACAAGGTCTATTGCGCGGCAGTGATCCTCAACATAAATCCAGTCCCTTACATTTTTACCGTCTCCATAGACAGGCAGGCACTTTCCGGTTAAGCAATTGTTTATCATCAACGGAATCAGTTTTTCCGGGAATTGATAAGGACCATAGTTGTTTGAACATCTTGTTATATTTATAGGCATTCTATATGTATCAAAATAAGATTTTACCAGCAAATCCGCAGAAGACTTGGAAGCAGAGTAAGGGCTCCTTGGGTCGAGGGGCGTAGTCTCACTGAAGTATCCAGTCTCTCCTAAGGAGCCGTATACTTCATCAGTAGAAATCTGGATAAACTTTTTCCCCTCTTCCCACTTTTCTCCCTTCAGCCATGCTGATTTGGCTGATTCCAGCAATACAAAGGTTCCCACAATATTAGTATTGATAAATTCCGTCGGATTGTCTATGCTTCTGTCTACATGGGATTCTGCTGCAAAATTTACCACATAATCAATAGGATATATTTCAAATAAAGATTTTACCAATTCGGAATCTGTAATATCTCCCTTAACAAATGCATACCTGCTGCCTTTTTCAATATCCTTTAAATTATTAAGATTTCCTGAATAGGTGAGCTTGTCCAAATTAACAATAAAAATATCGTCATACTTTTTAATCATGTAATGGATAAAATTTGAACCAATAAATCCTGCCCCACCGGTAACCAAATAGGTCTTCACAGTTTATACCCCCGTTTGATCTGTTTCGCCTAAGCCCAATCAATTTATCTACGCCATAATAAACGATGTAATAAGTTTTGCTGTAATATGTTTTGATGTAATATATTCAAATAGTCAGCAAGGTGTACATAATTTGAACTGTCCATGCTCCTGTTCATAAAGCATTATGCAGCTTTTTAGCAATATGCATCGCAGCTATCTAATTATATCATTTCGCATTTAATCATAACAGAAGCCGGCTTCCTTAAATGGCAGATAATTCTTGTCCTTCTCCGAAAGCAATAGTTCCCCTATATCCTCCAGAGGCCATTCAATATTGAAAGAAGGGTCATTCCACGGATAGCCGCCTTCATCTTCCGGATGATAGAAATCAGTACATTTGTAGGCAAATTCAGCCTCGTCCGACAATACCAAAAAACCATGGGCAAAGCCTTCAGGTATGTACATTTGCTTTCGGTTTTCCCCGCTGAGCCTGCATCCATACCACTTTTTAAAGGTAGGCGAGCTCTTCCTCAAGTCAACTGCCACGTCAAATACCTCTCCTCTTAAAACTCTGACCAGCTTTCCCTGCGGGTACCTCTTCTGGAAATGAAGTCCCCGTAAGACACCTTTCTTCGACTTGGACTGATTGTCCTGTACAAATCTTATATCAAGTCCTGCTTCTTTAAAAGCCTTCTCGTTATATGTTTCCATGAAATAACCTCTGTTGTCGCTAAAGACTTTTTGTTCAATTATGTACAGGCCTTCTATGTATGTTTTATTAAAAATAAAATTACTCATTTTTCTATCACCTATATCTTTAATCTGATTTTTATAAAATCCTTTAATGCCTCTTCCCAGTTTCTCATGTTATCACCTATTGTATTTCTTAACATCATATTGTCCAGGCATGAATAGGAAGGGCGCCTGGCTTTCCTCACAAATTGCTCTGAAGTGACCGGCTCCACAATGCAATCTATACCGGCATACTCAACTATCTTGCAGGCAAAATCATACCAGCTGGCAAATCCATTGCCGGTACAATGATAAATACCATACTCATCTGTAAAAGCCAGTCTAAGTATGTGATTGGCTAAATCCTCCGCATTGGTCGGATTGCCAATTTGATCATTAACCACTTGCAGTTTACCTTTCTCTTTGGCCAGTTTCAAAATGGTCTTTACAAAATTATTTCCTTTTTCTCCATAAAGCCATGAAGTTCTGACAATAAAATATTTGCTGCAGAATTCTCTCACATAGTTTTCTCCTAACAGTTTTGTTTTCCCATATACGTTAATAGGGTTCGTAACATCATATTCCCTGTACGGTGTCTTTTCACCGTTTACAATAACTCCCTTGCCGTCAAACACATAATCTGTTGATATATGAATGAGCTTTGCCCCTACAGATTCTGCAGCAATTGCAAGATTTCTGGCTCCCAGGGAATTTACTCTGAAAGCCTCCTCATACTCTTCTTCTGCCTGGTCAACATTGGTGTAGGCGGCACAGTTGATTATGATGTCGGGTTTAAGACTTCCTATGTATTCTATAGTGTGTTTCCTATTCGTAATATCTAACTGGCTCGAACTAACCTCTATAATATTATTAATGCTGCCATAATCTCTAAACAAATCAGAGTAAGCAATACATACCAGTTGTGACCCTAACTGCCCTTTGACTCCATTAATCAGTATATTCATTCAATCATTCCTTATTAATAGACATAGTATATTTTAATCACATGATTTCTTGGAAAATTTAAATGACTCTTATATAAAAATAGCTCTAAAAAACTTTTATGAAAAGCCATGTTCTGTTTCTCCGGCTAATTTATGTAATAATTGTTTAACTAAAGCTTGTTTAAATTGTATTGATTTATTGTCTATGCCTACCGAAAAGTCTTTAACAATTGCAGACCCGTATATTATATAATTCCTGAATACTCTTTCATGCTCTAGATTTATAGAAAACCTCTCATCACTATAATAAGGATAGAAATTCATCATAATAGGAATAACAAACTCTGACAAGCTGCTTTCTTTTATATACGGATGCATTTCATTGAATAATCCAAACAAACTTCTGAATATTACATACTCTTCCCCCACATTATCATTGTATTTCCATTTTCTGTCTATAAAGACCAATTTATTATCCTTGCTTCTCACAATATTATTTAAACAACAATCAATAGCTTCCCCGCTTAATAATGCATATCCTTCCTCATCAAATTGATTGGTTGAAAACTCTTTATTAATAAACTCTTTTACTTCATATACAAGATTAATTAAAGACAAGTAATCATCATTTCTAAGCAAGCATCTGTAGGCTTCCAGACTTAAAGTCTCTCCTTCTGTCATTACTTCATTGTTTAATTTGTATAACAGGTTTCCGTTCACCACTTCTTCTTTACCATAAGAGAAAGGTTTCCGTTCGATATATACTTTATCTTTATTTTCAATAAATTCTATCCTGTGATGATAGCATTCCTTCACACCATCATCATTCCAAAATCTTACTGCCAAATGTTTTGTTTTTATTTTGTCAGTCTCTGATTTAGAACATACAATTAAAAATGAATTAGAAAATTCATGTAACAGTCTTGCCTTTGTCAATGTATCTATCAATAACGGATCACACAACAGGTATTCCCTTTGATGTGACCGGTCAATAAATAGCTCTCTTGCGATGCTGGCTATACTTAAATCATATAATTTTTCATCTTCTTTCAATACAACCTTTGCCATCTTATAATCAGGAAAACAATGATAAAACTGGATTCCTTTAAATCCTGCTGACTCTAATATGCTCTTTATTTCAAATCTACTGAAGGTAACAGGAGACTTCTCAGGATATCCATGTATACCGGAAAACAATTTTCCATTGTGATCCTCAACGCATCCTGAAAAGTACTTTGCTCCTAATTTATTTTCTATAGCAATAACCAACAACCCATCTTCCTTCAAATTATCGTAAATATTTCTGAGAAGTAATTTGCAAGCCTCTGCCGGATTTTCTTCTTGTGAATAAAAAGGTATATACTCCAGTACCCCTATTAAAGTAACCAGGTCATAATCACTCTTGGGTAAGTTCATGCTTAATAAATCATCAACAAAAATATGAACATTGGAGTTATATTTATTTCGAATCCTGTTGGCTTTAGCTCTTTCCAGGCTTCCTTCAATAACATCAACATTTTTGCAGTTTTCAGCTAACCATTGTGTAACTGCTCCCATTCCTCCTCCTAATTCTAAAACATTTTCTCTGTTTTCCACTATTTCTCTAATACTCTCAAAAATATTACTTCTTTGAATGGATAAATGATATTTGCTTGGCCAGTCTATTATATATTTCTTAAAGCTGTGATTATAACTTTCCTTATCAATATTTCTTATCTTGTTATAGACATTAATAATATATTTTTCACTTCCATCTGCATAATCAACGGAAGCATGGTTCTTATTAATAAATAAGTCGTTCATGTAATCATATTGATAGCTGTGATAGATATTTTCCCTTTCCGCTTCTGTTCTGTAAGAAAGATGCTTTTCTATTGAACGGGTATAATATTCTTCATATTCTGATTTTAACTTATTATAATATTGCATAACCTCTATATACTCACTGCTTTTTGCAATCTCAGATTCGCTTAATGCTTTAGCAACATGCTCTGTCAAATTTAAAGCGTAATTACAAGCTTCAAAATATTGACCTTTTTCCTTTAAAAAACCTCTTTCCCGGCAATTTAAAATCATATGCAAGTAATCAGCAGATTCTCTTAATTTTATATCCGGGTTGTTTTTTTCCTGTTCATCATGAATTCTGGAACAGCTTAATACTTCATTAATATATACCGCTTTTCCTCTGCATAAAATATTAAGCCATGAAACCTGATCAGCAATACAACCATACCTTCGTCCATTGAACATGCCAAACGGTTCTGCAAGCTTATCCTTTCTAAATAGCACTGTTGTTGGCTCACCAATACAATTATAATTATTTGTAATCATAGAGTTACCAAGTTCTAATCCGTCAATAATCAGATTCTCTTTAAATACCTTATCTGTACTGCCGAATATTCCTTTATTATTCCCTTTATCATCTATGACAGTTCTATGTGAAGTTACCAAAGAAATCTCTTCATTTTTATCGTATATAAAATAATTCATCATTTTTTCAATTTTAACTTCTTCAAACAAGTCATCATCCATCAGGAAATTAATATACTTACCTCGTGCCATTTCATACAGCTTTATACAATTATCAAACTTCCCCAGATTCTTCTCATTGTGGTAATATTTTATATTATCATATTTATCCAGATAACTTTCTTTTATTAATTGCTCTGTTTCATCATTTGTACTGTCATCACCTACAATAATTTCGATATTCTTATATGTCTGATTTAAAGCACTTTCTAAAGCCTGCTTAAAGTATGCCGGACGATTGTATGTAGGTATTAGAATGCTGACCAGAGGGAAAATATCTTTTGAATACTCCTCTAAAAACAACTTTCTGTAGTCTTCATATCCATTTATGACATTAACAATACCGCAATCATGTATTATCCAAGGGTTTACCTGGTTAGGGATGGCTACATCATATCCGGCTCTTATAAATTCCATGCTTTGAGACAAATCATAAAAATGCCATCCGTCGAATATATCCTCGCGCCATGGTATATCATACTGGGTAATCATAATAAGTCCATCTATTGCTTTAACAGTCTCGTAATCGCTTTTTACTTCACCAAAGCTTAACAAGTTATTTTGTCCGGTATGAGTATCATACACTTTTCCACATTTTTCCCCGGATTCCCACCATATTGCATTAGTCGGAACAGTCTTGGCACCAGCTACACCCAGCATGCCTATTTTTTCATTATTTTCAAATATATTTAATATATCCTTTATAAAAAATTTATTTATTATATATACATCCTGATGCAAATATACTTTGTACTTTGCATCCGATAATTTCATAGCTTTATTGTATCCCTGAGCCATAGACTTTGCATTTTCTATTGAAATGCATTCTATTTCATAACCTTGCGGCACTTCCAAATGGTTAATATAATAGAGGGCTTCACGATATAATTCATGATCGTTGACACAACTTATAAAACATATTTTTCTTTCGTTCATTATATAGCCTCCTCTATTTGTCTCTTAAGCAAATATATTTCCGTATCATTTTCTATTCCATTAAAACCATTCAAAAAATCTAAAGCTAATACATTTTCATTTGCTTTATGTAAAACATAAGCAATATTATAAATAGTATCAGTGTTTTCTTCATCCAGCTTAAATGCTTCTTTAAGTAACATCAAAGAACTGTTAAAATCATTTAATTGATAATATACAATGCCCATTATATTAAGCAGCTTGGCCTTATGAATCCCATGTTTTAATATAATGCTTACGATCCTTTCACAATCCGGTTCACTTTCAGCAATCAGATCTCTCAGCCTTTCTAAATTTCTTTCAAAATCCACATTGCCGTCCAACCTTCTTATTATATTTATTAAATCTTTCTCACCGGATGTTCCAAAGTTAGAAGCGGCTTCATGAAGCAGTCTGTCCAGTTCTTCTTTTCTGTACAAAGTTAATTTTATTGTACTGCCCGAAACTTCTCCATGCCTTTTTTCTGCACTTAAGACTTGTTTACCGTTTGCTGCCGAAACAATATTAAATGAATAATCATTTGTCCTCTCTTGAAGCCTTTTTATAAATTTCACATCCCAGCCCGTCTTATTCCTTGAAGTAATATATACCACACCGTCACTTTTTAGATAATCATTTGCAGTCTTTAAAAATTCAATAATATCTTCTTCATTTTCCTGTAATATAGAATTTATTATATAATCAAAATAATTCTTCTGATAAATTTTTATTTTTTCTACATTGCCTGTTACAATATGTGCAAAATAGCTTGGCCCCACAATTGCTTCCTTTACAGGTTCTATTCCATATAGCCTTGCGGAAGGAATTGCATTTTTTATGTCTAGCAGTGTTGCCCCGCCGGCGCACCCAATGTGTAAAACATTGATTTCATTCCTGCCTGATCTGCTGATAAGTTCCGTTATCTCTCTTTTTATATCAGCGAAATAACAAGGATCTACGCCCCATTTCATGTAGAATTTATTCCTGTTTTCATCCAGCAGCTTACTTAAACTATAAGATACTTTACCAAACGAAACACTTCCAAAGTGGTGAATAAAGCTATCCCTGCACAGCATCAATCTGTATCCTGCTTTTCTTATTCTAAGAGAGTAATCATCGTCCTCAAAGTTCCCCGGTGAAAACATTTCATCCAGTAAGCCTATCTTTCTGACAACTTCATTTTTGATAAGTATACAAAAGCCAATAAGCCTCAATCTTTCTTCCCACATGGCCTCATTGCTTATATTATTTCTCTTTGCAAAATTAATCATTTCATCCAGGTTGGAATAGTTTACAGGTATAGTTTGATAATTTGAACAGGAATTTGTAACTAATCCTACCGCTCCTGTATCGGCACTGGCATAAAGGCATTTTTTCAGGTTTGTAAGCCAATTAGGTGTCACAATCACATCATTGTTTAACAGTAAAATGTCATTGTCTTTTTGTGAAGCTTTAATTCCCTGATTGCATGCTTTTGGAAATCCCAGGTTTTCATCATTCAAGATTAATTTTATACCTTTTTGCTCTTTCAGCCACTCTACAGTTCCATCGGTAGAGTTGTTATCTACTACGATTATTTCATAAGTGCCTTCTGGTGTGTATTTTTTGATACTTTCTATACATAGCTTGTTATAGTAAAGGTTGTTATATGTCAATATAATAATGCTTGTTTTTGGTATTTTATTGCTGGTAATTTCTGCCATGCTTTCTTTTATACCTAACGACTGCAGCATCTCATACGCTTCTTTTTCACCATCTTCATCCCGGGCATTCTGAAGCGCTCTTTTATAATACTCTATTGCCAATTCAGTTTTATCCGTGGATTGATAAAGATAACCCAGGTTATAGAGCAAGTCAAAGTTTGTTTCGTCTATGTCCAGCCCGTCAATCAATATCTTCTCTGCTTCATCCGGATTTCCTTCCATCATGGCAATAACTCCCTTGATGGAATAGATATCTGCATCATTTTTTACTACATTTTCATATTCTTTAATACCCTCTTTTGCTTCTGATATCATTCCATTTTCAACTAAAGCGCGGATGCTTTCTTTAACTTCCTTTTTATATCTTTCAAATTCATCATCCTTTATTATTGAATTCTCAACATCATTAGCATTACTGCCATCAGCATCATCATTGGACAACATTTTTTCCAGCTGATTCAATTCTTCAGTCAGGTTTTCTTCTTTTAACAATCTTCTTAATTCATCCAAGCCTTGCTTTCCTATATTATTCTCATTAAATACAGCTTCCATATATTTTTCGATTGCTGACAGCTTTTCTCCTTTTAACTCAAGTGCTTTTGCCCATTCAATCATGGATAAAAAGCTTCCGGCGCCAAAATATGATATTCCGTTATTGCATTCTCCTATGTCCACAGCCTTTTGAAAGTTTTTTATTGCCTCATCATATTTTTCCAGTTTAGCATAACAAACTCCCAAATAGTAATAAATATCAGGCATATTCTTCATTACAACATCTTTAGATATACTCTCTATGAATATTGCTGCCTGCTCATAATTTTTAAGCATCACAATACATTGAATCATTCTTATTAATAGATCGTTATCAAAGCTTCTTCTTACGCCATTGCACAATTCATGGGATTTTATAAAGTCATCCAGTGCCTCTTCGTAATTTCTGCCAATCATCTCCATGACCCCTTTATTATACCAATTGAAGGGATCTTCCGGGTCCTTTTGAATTTCCTCTTTTATGATATCCATATTTCTTCTGCTTTTGTCTTTCTTCTGGAATACACTGGAACTATAGCCATAATGATAGATTTTGCAAATATCTTTATCTATTACTTCACCTGCATAGCTTTTCCCGTCTATTTCCAACTGCTCATGAATAGCTCCTTTATATATGGGATTGTTGTTCTTATATAGTCTTATCATAGCAGCGGATACCACAAAACTGTTTTTGTTATATATGTTATATATAGGTATATTGTACGCGGGTTGATTGCTATTCATTAAAAATGCTTCCAACTTTTCTCTGTCACAAAAGATTCTTTCATCTGCATCCAGTATTAATATCCAGTCTCCTGTGGCATATTCCAATGATTTATTCCTTGCCTTGCTAAAGTCATTTTCCCATTCTTCTTCCAGAATTTTTACTCTGCTATCATTTCCGTACTTTCCCTTTAACAACTCTATTGTTTTATCAGTTGAGCCGGTATCAACAACTATTGCTTCGTCTGCCACCTGCAACGCTCTTTCAAGGCAATTTATTATATTCTCTTCTTCATTCTTCACAATCATACAAAGACTTATCCGCATACAATACCATCCTATCTTTTGTATTAATTAACATTAACTTCAATGCTGTTTTCATAAACTTGTATCGACATTTTTTTGATTTATCTTAGCTGTTTGGTCATCATATCTTAGCTGTTTGGTCATCTTAATACGGTACATTTTCCCCTGATATTTCACAGATGGTATTTGCTTTAGTAATTCTTTTTCAGTACACTCTCCAGCATTTTTGGAAGAAAAGTTGATTTATCAGTTTAGTGTTGTTTAGGTAAAAAACATGCTCCAGAAAAGCTTTATTTTGCAAAAATAATAGAATTAATTTTCTTTTCAGTGCACAACACCGGAATTATTTTTCAACTATAGTATTGTCGGGGATATTTCTAAACACATTAGCCCCGTTCATAATAACGACATTGCTTCCAATTGTTATATCTTTATAGATAGTACAACCTTGTCCTATCAGCGTATTTTCCCCTACGATTACATTCCCTCCCAGGACAGCACCAGAAGCAATATGACAACTATCGCTGATAATACAATCATGTGATATAATAGCCCCGGCATTGATGATACAATTGTTACCTATAACTGCTTCAGAACCTATAATAGCACCGGCAGCGATAAGATTTCCCTCACCCATAGTTATACTAGGCTCAATTATGGCACTGTTATGTATTATATTAACAAAATTAAATCCCACTTCTTTCAGTTTCTCATAGGGCTCTTTTCTGCAGTGCCTATTCCCGTCAAAAGCAACTGCATTGAAAATATTAGTATATCCTTCGTTAAATAACCTTTCAAATTCCTCAGGACTGTTGCCAGCTATAACCGGCACGCCGCACACTTCGGATATGTCAGGATATTTTCTGTCTAAAATGCCGCAGACCTTATACATCCCCCGCTGTTTTATAATATCAAGAGCTACTTTGCAAAATCCGCCTGCTCCATATATTAATAGCTTATTTGAAAATGTTTCTGCAATTGTATAAGGTTTTTTAACTAATTTTAAAACATCCTTTTCTCTGATAATTTTATTCGCAGGCAATAACGATACATCAATACCGTACTTTTTTATTAGTGCCATAGCCTTTGCAGAGTATTTTCTTTCATCAGAAATTGTTTCTTCAGCAATTGCAGGCTGAGTTTCTGTATTTTTTGTTTCTCTGATTATTGCTACAATTTCATCAACATTAACAGTTTCACCTGCTAATTCTTTAATTTCAATATATCCTTCACAAGGAGCATATAATTCACCTGTTTGCTTAGATGTTTCCAGTTCAGCAATCAGCTGGTCTTTATCAACATAATCTCCGCTTTTAACCAACCATTTACCGATGATAACATAATCATCATTTGCATCTAATCTTGGCATTCTTATAAATGTTTCCACTATAAAACACTCCTTACCTTTTCCTTAATTTTTTCTTTAGTTGGAAGCACTTGCTTTTCCAATACAACACCATTTGGTATAGGTAAATTGTCGGCTGCAATTCTAAAGCAGTTTTTAGCAAGTTTATTTTCTATAAGGACTGATAGAATTTCTGCTCCAACCCCCGCTTGCATCGTGCCCTCTTCTACCACACCCACATATGAAGAAGAATCATATAATAGCTTGGCTAAATCCTGTACGGGTATTGGGGATATTTGTGATAGAACAATAATGTTAACCTGGATTTCGTCTTCCAATAATAATTCCAGGGCTGCATCCATTGTTTCCCGTACAATTCCGCCATAAGTTATAAGGGTTATGTCAGGTATTGACTCAGGATCCAGGGTAAGTTTTATCGTTGGGAAAATGTCATTCCACTGTTCTTCAACGAAAAAGTCCTGAATTTTACCGTCAATGCATTTCAATAATTTATCAGCGTATAACTTTTTATTTTCAATAATAACCAACGGGCTATTGATTTTTGATAACGCATACTTATAGAGCCCATAAACATTATGAACCGGTGATAATGCCATAACTGTAATCAATGGAATACCAATTAAAAACTTTTCCAACGATTGGCTGTGTGTTGGACCATAACCACGTCCCCCACCCATAGGTGTACGGACTACAAGAGGAACCGATACTTCATTTCCGTATACCCAGGCATACTTAGCTGCATGGTTCAAAAGCTGGTCAAAACCAAGTGTGATAAAATCACCAAACATTATTTCAACAACAGGGATTTTGCCATTCATGGCAAGACCTACACCAACTCCAACCATTGCTGCTTCACTAATGGGAGTATTTATAACCCGGTCATCATATTTTGAGCTGAGGTTTTTAGTAACCTTAAATGCTCCGCCGTAAGGGTCTCTAAGATCCTCACCGATCAATATGATGTCTTTATTCTCACCTAAAAGCTCATCGAGGGCTTGATTAATTCCCTCAGATACACGAATGTCCATAGTGTTATATGCATTTATATTCTTTGTCCGCGGATTTACCAATGCAGATTTGGATATCTCAATTGAAGGCTCCTTTTCAATTTTTTCTACCAATGCATTTATATAAGCATTAATTTCATTTGCAGACTTTTCGCAGAAGTCAGCATCGAGTTTTGCTCCAGCTATTATAAGAGGATCGTTTTTTCTGTTTTTCTCAATTTCTTCCTTATCGCGAGTGTCATCCCCTTTACTGTGGGCGCCTAACCTGTAAGTGTGAACAACCTGACAAAAAGGTTTTTTGTTTTCCCTCACAAATGAAATTGCTTTTTTAAAACAGTCATTCAAAACTTCTACATCATTGCTGCAAACCTCGTTGCAGCTTATGCCAAAAGACTCTGCCCTTGCTATGATACTTCCACTGACAGCTTCAGATGTCTTGGTGGACATAGCATATTGGTTGTTCTCTATAACAAACAATACGGGAACACTATATAGACTCGCCATATTAAAGGTTTCATATACTACACCCTGTCCTAATGTTCCATCACCAATAAATACAACAGCAACATTGTCGGTGCCGTTTAATTTCTCAGCCCATGCCATCCCCATGGCATTTGGCACTATTCCTCCCTGAATTCCGTTTGTGTAAAAATTCTTGTAATGAATATGCTGGCTTCCTCCACGTCCTTCGCACATACCGCTTTTCTTAGAGAGTATCTCTCCTAAAAGCAATTCCATAGGACCTCCATAAGCCAGATAGTGCCCGTGACATCTGTGATTACTAAAAACTATATCACCTTCTTCAATATTGTTCATAACAGCTACAGCAATAGCTTCTTGTCCTATATATGTATGTGTTGTTCCAGAAACTTTGTTCTGGCTGAAAAGTTCAAGGATTTTTTGCTCAAAGCAACGAATAGTTAACATTTTTTTATAATCACTTTGTAAATTATTCAAGATAACCGCTCCTTCTATTACGATCACTTGGAATTAATCTTCATCCAACAACTTTAATGCGTTATATAATCTATCGTTATCTTCTCTGCTTCTTATTGCTATTCTAATGTAATTCTCTTTAAAAAATCCGCTTTTTGATGACAAATCCTTGATAAGCAGATTGTAATCCCTAATTAGAATACTTGCTAATTCCTTTGAAGTAAACTTTTTTGCAACCTTACACATTATATAATTTGCCTGAGAAGAATATATCTCCAAAAAACTGATGTTTTTGAGTTTTTGTTGAAAAATATTCCGTTCTTCTTCGATTTTATTGCAGGCAAGTATATATTCCCTTTTATAACTTGGCATAATCTGTAAAAAATATTCCGCAAAAGAATTAATATTCCATACAGCCATTTCTTTCTGAACTTTTTTCAGAAGCTCTAAGTCCGCAGTGGCCATAATGCCTAACCGCAGGCCCGGAACTCCATATGACTTGCTTATGCTTTTTATCACAATCAGGTTTTTATATTTAGTAAGTATATCATTATTAATTAAAGTATATCGTTGTTTTGCATCTGCAAAATCAATAAATGACTCGTCTACTATACATTTAACATCCTTTTTATTACATTCTTCAATAATTTTTATCATATCATTGTACTGAATGTAGCTGCCACTTGGATTGTCAGGGTTCACAATCACAAGAATATCAGTTCTGTTAATTGCGTCAAGTATTTTATCTACATTAAAGGAAAACCTATCCTCTATTGTATATATTTTTTGAATCTCACAGTTTGGAAAACACCTTATGTATTCATTAAAAGAAGGAACTGATAAAGAGACCCTTCCTTCAGATATACGTCCCAACGCATTAATTATTTCTGCTGCCCCATTTCCCACTAAAACATAATCTTCATATACGCCAAAAAGTCTGCCGGCATTTATTCTCTGTACATACATACCGGAAGGATATTGGCACAACAAAGTATTAAAGAAATACTTCATTTTATCTTTCAGATGCTTGGGTGGAAAATATGGATTAACCAAATAGCAAAAGTCAATAACGCTTGGGAATCTCCAATACCCTCCAAATCTTTTGTTATAAGCATTTAAAATTTCATTGTCCTGTGCAAAAATAGTATTGGCTATATCTAAGTCCTGTGGATCATCCACCTCATACCAGTCAATATTATTTAATTTAAATGCTTTTAGTTTAGAACGCTTAACATGAGATATAATTTTTAAAACCAATTCGTAATATTGATTTTTACCGTAAGCCTTTATATATGCATCTAAGAACGGAACATACTGTTCTTTAGAAAACTCCTTGCTAAATTTGTAAATATTAACTGTCTTATAGTACTTATCTGCATCTGCAAATTCAAAGTTCTTTTTTTCAATAAAATCTATAATATTGTTATACTGGTCAATAAGCGCGACTGTTCCATCCATCCAATGCTCATATTTAGCTACTACAACCAAATTTTTACTTTTGTTATCAACTACTTCTTTTATTAATCTCTGGTCATAAACCAAATCAGATTCAATTAAAATTGTATCATCTTTTAACAGTTGCTCTTTTGCAAGATACAAAGAATAGATGTTATTTGTACTTGCATAATCATAGTTATGAATAAACTCAAAATCAATATATGGAATATTGTTCTTCGCATATTCAATTAACTTATCCGCTTCATATCCCACAACAACAACAAACTTCTTTATTCCTGCAATTCTTAAAGCCTCAGCAGTACGTTCAAGTAAAGTCTTTCCACCGACTTTTACCATACACTTAGGACAACTTGAAGTATGCTTTCCTAATCTGCGCCCCATACCTGCAGCCAACATTAATGCTTGCATGTTTATTCACCCCCGTCAGGAACTTATCATTTAGTTAAAAAGACAAAAAAACTCCATCAAAGCTTACATCTTGCAGTGTTAAAACCTGTACAAATCCCCAATATCGATCACACCGGGCAAATGTTTTGCGTGCCTTGCAAATAATGAAGGATATCTAAGGTAATCGTCCGAATATGCATATCTTAAAATCTCATCGTAATTTTTAGGTGCATAGAAGGAATGTCCTTCAAAATCCACCTCAATTAAATCTTCGTAATTGCTGCGTTTTGTAATTGCTTTGCACTTAGGATTCCGAACAACCGAAAGATATGCAAGGTTTTCAGATTTTTCCTTTATCATGGTTGCAAATTTTAAAAACAGGGAATAGCTCTTGTTATTTGGTACTCGTGCAAGCTGCAAATAATACCATCTTTTAATAGGGTTTCTTTCACTGTTTGCACCCATGTGCGCCCATGTCATAGTTTTGAAAAATCTACATATTTTATGTTGGAAATAATGAACAACTGTAGATTTTGAGCCGTTGAACAGTGGCAGGATATCCATAAAAACTCCTTTATGGGTATTATAATTCTCACGCCCGGCTCTCAAAAATACTGTATTATTTCTCTTTATTTGAGCAAAAGTTAGATTACAATCTTTATCTGTTTCTATTGTCCTTAAAAAGAATTTTTCAGTATCCAACTCCTGGGGAGCTATTTCCAAAAATCTCCGATAGTCTTCATAAAGCATTAAAACATCAACATCATCATCCCAGGGGATAAATCCACCATGACGTATTGCTCCCAGTAATGTTCCCCAGGCAAGTGTATACTTCAGATTATGCTTTCTGCATATTCTGTCAAATTCCAGCAGCATTTCTAATTCTATCAGTTGTATCCTTCTTAATAACTCCGGTCCTTCAAGTGTTGCCTGATTAACTGGGGTCTCGGACAAATATTTCATTTTCTTTTTCCCATAGAAATCTTCAACCCACTGCATAGCGTCCCTAACAGCAGTATATTTATGTCCCTCAAAAGTTACTTCTTCCAAATTGTTATAAGTTTCAGCCAGACGAACTATACCTTTTTGTTTTGACATGTAAGGTAAAATTACATACTTCGTAGGGGCGTCATTATATCTCAGCAGGCATTTCTGCATCCTATCATAACAATTCTGTGATCTTCGCTTGTAATAATACGCTCTTTTCATCATGTGCAGCAGATTTTTCAGCTTAACTGTATCAGGTAAAATCTTAAATGCAGAGAGACATCTTTTATAATACCTATATCCCTTATATACCTTTCTATACTCCTTCCGCGTATTCCCAGCATAAAATATCGGTATTATATCTATATAATAATCATAATATATCTCATCCTTTTTTCTGTGCTCAGGTAAAATAACTCTGCTTCTTTTTGCAAGGCGTACATAAACTTCTTCAAACTGTTCGCAATTATCTGAATCGATTATATAGTACTGAGTCCCCTTTAACTTTGTCTTGCATACTTCAATAAATTTTTTGAAGTCATTGTAAAACATTCCAATCTGTATCCCACTACTCCATGGAAGATAGCCTTTGCATTCCGCTGCCCCCCATAAGGCTCTGGTTAAAAGCGTATATTTAATACCGCATTCCTTACATATATTTGCTGCCAAGTCAGCCAACTCCAGGGATGTCTCTCTAAAAGGTTCAATTTTTTTAGCTCTTTCTCCAACATTCAATTGATAAGACCTCATTTCTTTATGCATATTTCTTCTACAATCTTTTTATATGCTTTCTCTCCTGCTGTACCGTCAAAGTTTAAAAAAGCATTAGACAACATTTTCATACGTTCTTCACGCAAGGGATCATCACCGGAAATAACCATATCAATAAATTGATTATAAGTCATACTGCCTGCCCCATATCTGTAGTAATTGTACAAATAATTAACTGGAAAAAGTTCAGCATCTGTTTGAGCAGGCCTCCTCTGAAAAATAAGTACAGGTTTTCCAGTTATCATATACTCATTTACAAGCGAACTGTATGTTGAAATCAATGCATCAGAGCATCTGAATGCAATTGAGTAGTTACCAGTAGTGTCAATTACACAGTTATCGGAATTTTCAATGGCATATTCCATTCTTTCAATGAAATCAATATAATTATCATACTTGTTCCGAAGCATTGTTTTCATTAAAGGATGGGGCCTCCAAATCAAAGCGCAATCCTTTCTTCTTAAAAATGTGTCTAAAATTTCTTTATGATTCTTTATTGCTTTTTCATTGTACCTGACAAAATAATAAAGATGAGTATTTAACAGAAATATTTTTTTTCCGCTTATTTTTTCCCGCCATTCAATTGGTATCTCAGCCGACTTTTTATTCATATTTATAATTGCATCAACTTTAGGAGATCCGACGGCCAAAAGCTTATCAGACGGATGATTAAATTCTTCAAATATTTTTTTAACATATTCAGATTGAACTATAATTTTATCAGCGTTATAAACTCCCGGCATGGTATACTGAAAGTCCCCCTTTCCGGGGTAATAGCGCCCAATGGTAAAATACGGACTATAAACCAGGCATTTTGTATACGGTTTCAGGTTTACTGAATAATACTTTTCAGGAACACGAGTAACACTGTTGAAATCGTCATAAGGATTATGAATAAATATCATTTCGGGCTGTTCTTTGGCAATATCATAATCATTGTAATGTATTATCGGTACATAATCAGGAAATTTATCTCCTTCATAATTAAATTTTTCCCTTTCTTCATAAATACCTAAGTCATTGTAAGGAATTACAACTACTTTTGCATCACAGTTAGGATCTGCCATAGCTTCCAGCCAAATGCTTTCAAGAGATGTCCACATTGATGCTTTATATGGTAAAAACAGTGCTTTCCAGCGCACTTTTACTTGCGATAAGATATTTTCTTTAATTTTTACAATACTTTTATCAATCTGCTCTAATAACCCGGATAAAGCATTTCCTTCAGATTCAACAGCCTTATTCATTATCCGAATAGTATCATCTATTGATACGGTATTACATTCAGGGGCATTTTCATTTAAATATATCTTAATAGCATTTAACGCTTCTATACATTCACTTATGTATTTACTTACATATTCCACATTTTTTCTTGTGTAATCTATGGCTTCCCGAACAGTAGCTAAAAGGTCCATTACTTTATCTATTTCCTGAATATACACACAAACGCACTCTCTTTCTACCTCAATTTAATCATATTTGTATATCGACGATAGTTAGTGTTTCATCCATTTTTGTCATACTTATAACATTTTCATCATTTCATGCACTTCATTTATATCATTCTCATTCTTTGCATTCTGAATTGCTTTTTTATAGTACTCCATTGCTAATTGCTCTTTACCAATAGATTGATAAAGATAACCCAGGTTATATAGCAAGTCAAAATTTGACTTGTCTATATCAAGCCCATGCTGAAATTCCTTTTCCGCCTTTCCCATATCTCCTTCCATCATGGCAATAACTCCCTTGATGGAATAGATGTCTATATCGTTTTTCACTATATTTTCGTATTCTTTAATGCTCTCTTTTGCTTCTTTTATCATTCTGTTTTCAATTAAAGTCTGGATACTTTCCTTAACTTCCTTTTTATATCTCTCAAATTCATCATTTTTAATTTTTGATTTTTCGCTGATACTAACATTACTACTGTCAGCACAATTATTGGACAACATTTTCTCCAGCTGATTCAATTCGGCGGTCATCTTTTCTTTTTTCAACAATCTTTTTAACTCATCCAAGCCCTGCTTTCCTATATTATTTTTATTAAATACAGCTTCCTTGTACTTTTCAATTGCTAATAGCTTTTCTCCTTTTAACTCGAGAACTTTTGCCCATTCAATCATGGATAAAAAGCTTCCGACGCCGAATTTGGATATTCCGTTATAGTATTCTCCTATATCCACTGCCTTTTTGAAATTCTTTATTGCCTCATCAAATTTTTTTAGTCTAGTATAGCAGATTCCCAAATAGTAATAAATATCTGGCATATTTTTCATAATAATGTCTTTGGAAATGCTCTCTATAAATTCTGCTGTCTGGTTATAATTTTTAAGCATCATCATGCACTGAATCATTCTTATTAATAAATCGTTGTGGAAACTCCTTCTTATGTTATGGCACAATTTATGAGCCTTAATAAAGTCATCCAGTGCCCTTTCGTAATGTCTATCTATCATCTCCATGACCCCTTTATTGTACCAATTAAAGGGATCTTCCGGATTTCTCTTAATTTCCTCTTTTATGATGTCCATATTTCTTTTGCTTTTATTTTTCTCCCGGAACACACTGGAACTATAGCCATAATGATAGATTTTGCAAATATCTTTATCTATTGCTTCTCCTAAATAACCTTGCCCGTTAATCTCCAACTGCTCGTGAATAGCTCCCTTATATTTGGGATTATTGTTCTTATACAGTCTAACCATAGAGGCAGATACTGTAAAACTATTTTTGTCATATATGTTATATATAGGTATGATGTAGGCTGGATAATCCTTATTACTTAAAAATACTTCCAATTCCTCTCTATTGCAGAAAATTCTTTCATCTGCATCCAGTATTAATATCCAGTCCCCCGTAGCATGTTCCAATGATTTATTCCTTGCCTTGCTAAAGTCATCTTCCCATTTTTCTTCAAAAATTTTTACTCTGGTATCATCCCCGTACTTTTCCTCTAACAACACTTTTGTTTTGTCAGTTGAACCGGTATCAACAACTATTGCTTCATCTACTACTTTTAATGCTCTTTCCAGGCAATTTATTATATTGTCTTCTTCATTCTTTACTATCATACAGAGGCTTATCCGCATATAGTACCACCTATCGTTTTATATTTTTTATATTAATTGAAGATAAATTCTTTATGTTCATTCCACTTGCTCTATTTATACATATATCGACATTCTTTTACTTTATTTAAACTACTAACTTCTAGTTTTATTACCAAAAAAGTAACAAATGTTTTCGTTACTAAATAACTTTTTATTAATAAGTTTATTTTCAAAGTTATATTATTTTAGTTACTTCCTAAAGACTGTGTATAAAATAAAATATCCGGAGGAACTCCTCCGGATATTTTACTTCTGTCAAAATTATCTCAACAGCTGTAATACTGTCTGTGGTACCTGATTAGCCTGTGCAAGCATAGCTGTAGCAGCCTGTTGCAGTATGTTCTGTTTTGTGAATTCCATCATTTCTTTTGCCATGTCTACGTCTCTTATTCTTGATTCTGCAGCCTGGATGTTTTCTGCAGCGTTGTCCAGGT
>DUMB01000096.1 GCA_012840085.1 Clostridiaceae bacterium | reverse complement strand
TACACTAACTGCCTACTTATAATATGGTGCAATATTAGATAAATGTCAAGTATCTAATTTATTTAGGATCAAGATAAGCCTTCATCCCAACGACTAAAGTCGTGGGCTTTCGGCTAAGTTCTTGTAAAAAATAAAAAACAGGCAAGAGCAACACTCACAATTCTCTTATATATACACATAACAGTTTCCCCCATTCAACCCTTTACAAAAGAGACATTGAAGTTCCAGCTACAGAACCCTGACCGAAAGCTGTTGGATCCTGATCGGAAAGAGAATAGAATATAGGTTGGAATAGCATTAAGACAGAGCCGGTGACATCTTTGCAGTCTTGTTATGTATTTTCAGTGACTATAGTCACTTAATATAGTCACTATATAATATTCATATATAATAGTCAATTTATTGCAGAATAAAGCCAAAAAGAAGGAAAAAAAATGAAAAAAGAGAGAATAAGCAAAAGGAAACTACAGTCCATTGAAACAAGAAACAGAATTTTCGAAGCCGCCCGGCAGTTAATCAGTGAACATGGATTTGAAAATGTAAGTGTGGATTCTATTGTGGAAACTGCAGCAGTATCCAAAGGCGCGTTTTATGTTCATTTTGAATCCAAGGATGCCCTGGCATTTGAATTGGTGAATTATTATACAAACCTGGCAGACATCGATTATAAATCTTTTTTGGCAACCCTTTCCGACCAGCAATCCGTCTTTGATGTCCTTGTTCTGTTAGCGGAAAAAATCGCTTTCTTCCTCACCGAGAGTATTGGATATGAAAACATGAAGGTGCTTTATAAGTCCCATTTGTCAAAAACGTTTGACACAATGCCTGCAATGAGCTACAGCAGAGAGCTATATAAAATATTTGCTGAAGTGCTGGAAAAAGGTGTCCAGCGTGGAGAGATAAGGGAAGACGTCTCTGTTGATTCTCTGGCAAAGCACTTGATTTTGGCCATTCGTGGTATTGCCTTTGAATGGTGCATGAGGTATCCAGATTTTGATCTGAAAGAGCAGATTTTGGACCATTTTAAGATACTGCTGTATGGATTGAAAAAGTGATAGAATGCCATTTGTTAATAAAATTATTCTTAATGAAATCTTATAAATTTGCGAATATTTCAAACCTGGACTTATAAGTTTACTTATATTTCTAACTTAAACTTAAACTCTAACCTGTTATGTTATATATATAACATAATAACTCTAGCTGTTTTATATATAAAAAAACATAGGACTCTGAACCTATGTTTTGTGAATGAATTCGGCTTAAGGTGTCCTGCATATTTGTATATTTGCCTATCATTATGTATATCTATCATTATGTACATCTATTATTATGTACTTTTACTTTTCATATAAACTTTTTCTTCTCATATATTAACTTTTACTTATAATATGTGTATTTACTTTTCATATGTGCTGCTATTTATCATATCTACATTTACTTCTCGTGCTTATTAAAGTATCTATATCCGAGTACACAGACTGGCAGAAAATAAATACACCATATTTCCAATATTATCGTTCCTACAATACTGCTTGTTTCAGCAGAAAACAGAGGAAACATGGGAATAAAAAAGCAGCCGATGAAGAAAATTCCATGTATCATTAGCAGTGCTTTTAAAAATTTATCTAATTTGTCGTCTACATTCATGCCAGAGCCAACAAAAAATGTTGCCAGAGCCATGAAAGCATATCCTAACAAATCATAATTAAAGAATAGACTTCCTGTATACCCAAAACTGATAATTGACAGAATTTCTTTACTCAGTCCGGTATTTATGCGAACTGTCGTGCATTCTGCATAGTAGACGATAAAAATCAAAACTGCATAAACTATAGCAAAACCAATTCCCGCTATGCCGGATGCCTTTTTGTCCTTATCTTCATTTAAGCTGTAAAGTGCAATCATAAATGGCAGGAAGCCAATTGCAATAAATATACTCACTAAGCAGCTTACAAAAAGAGTATCCGAAAACAAACCAACTAACATGGATATTGCAAAGGCTAGGACAGCCAGCCCTGTAATTGCCGATCCAATCTTCCCAATAGTTGTATTTTTCATTAACTCCCCCCCTTTCTTTTTTAATTATACTATAATCATCATGAGATGGCTCATTTTATCTTTCATGTCCTGTCTTCTTTCGTACCTGGTCGTCTATAATACCTGGTTACCCTTCATACTCAGGACATCTGCCATATTCTTCGGAGGCTGCAGCCACACAATTAATTTGCGGCCACACAATCTGTTTTTTTTAATTTATTATAAAACCATTTGATAGCAGTATATCCCTTCAGTTTTTCTCCTTCTAAATATCCAATTCATCTAATTCGAGCAAAGTAGGCTTGTATTCGTCAGGCAATTCCTCTTCACTTAGAAATTTAAAATTGTCGTCATTTAGTATTGGTAAAAATACTTCATATGGAATTTGTGAAAACTCGCAGGCATAATCACTGGCTCCAAACCACTTGCCTTCTTTACTGCTCAAATTCAAGCCTCTAGCAAACTTTGTATAGTTTGAACAATCATGAACTACTAAATCCCACTTTTCCTCATCAGCTATTTTCATAAACTTCAAAGTCAGTTCCCTGCTCCAAATGGGCGAAATATAGCCATGCCTGGAAATATACATATTTTCCCCATAATAATTATATATGTTGTTCTCATTTAAATGTAATTCTGCACAATTAATAAAGTCAAGTTTTGTATCTAAAATTGCCTGCTTCTTCCTGAAAAATGTCTCGAAAAACTCATGAGTCATTGGAGTTTCAATACCTACACTTTTAATATATTTTTTTGCTATCCCCATATTTTCAATCACCTTGTCTGAGCAATTGGTAGCTCCCAAATTGAAGCGTATCTCATCCAAGCCGGCTTCGCCTAATGCTTTCAATGTCTCTTCCGTAGCCAGGGTGCCATTTGTGTACAAATGTTGATGAATATTTGCTGCGCTGAATTTCTTTATAACCGGATAGTATTTTTCAATCTCCATAAACGGCTCCAGATAGACATAGGAGATTCCAGTTGGTTTTTTGTGGATGGAAAGGAGCAAATCAATATCCTTCTCGTAAAACTTAGTGCCTCCGATTTCCCACATACCTTCCCCAACCGGAGGAATACAATCAAATTCTCCATAGTTATAGCAGAATTTGCACCTTAAGTTGCATTTGTTGGTCTTTCTGATTGCGCTCAAACCGGTACCCAACAGGCACGAACGGCATCCTTTTGGGAATTTGTCTTCATTCCCCACAAAAAAAGTTCTATTCTCCAGGGTTTTCAAACCTTTAATTTCCTTCATTAGCATATCATTTCTATGTTCAACGGCTGCCTCAATTTGCGCAAAGGTGGAATAAATAATTTCCATATGTTTTACGCTGATTTCATTGTCCTCAGGCAATTGTGAAAAATAATCAAACCATAACAGTGCATCTTTCTTTGAAATTTTCATTATTTGTCCCCCTCATTTTGTACCATTCTGTTTGCCCGTTCCATGATTTCATGTATTATTGAAGTTTTGGCATCCGCATAGTGCTGGATATGCCGCCACGTATTCTTTGCCAAGCTTCGCTTGACTTCTGCATATTTCTCGCGATCTGCTTTATTGGAACGCAACCAATCCCTAAAGCATAACATTCTGTCTATCTCAGACGTGCCTGAACTGAATACATGAAGGTTTACATCAGTATCAGGCCCCTTAAACATACGGTGCTCGAACTGCTCAGGTTCCCGAATCTTCAGTTTATAACCGGCTGCTTCCAATGCCGGTACATATGACGGCTCATTGGCAGAGTTCTCCACAACCAGTATCATATCTATAATTGGTTTTGCACAAAGCCCCGGCACCGAGGTTGAGCCCACATGTTCAATCTGCAATACTTTACTGCCAAGTACTGAACAAATCCGCTCCGCCTCCCGTTCAAACAAATCAGGCCAACCGGGATCGTATTCAACAAGAGTAATGGGTGCGTTATGCGGCTTAAGTTCTCCAACCGTGAGCTTTTGCAGTTCTTCATCACTTCTTTGTATGAACTTGTTTTCAGATTGCAAATTATTTCACTCCCTTGTTGTTTGCCATATCCACCATCATTCCACTATCGTATTATAAATTATTATCTGTTTCAGATACAATTTGTTTTACTTCATTATAAAGCTTTTCAGTCATTTCGCAACATTCAGCAAGGGAACAACCGAGTACTTCAAAAATGCGATTGACCTTTTGCACATAATTCCCGGGCTTGTGTTCAAATGTTTCAATCAGTCTTACAGTTTTCTTTTCGTTAATGCAGTAAGCATTATTGCATGCAAATAGTACTTGATTCAAGCATGAAACTACGCGAAAAACATGGCCTGCAATATAATATTTATCATCTGCTCCAATATTTGCTTTTACAAACATTAAAGAGAACCCTGCTTCAAACATAAAAAAGTTTATCATGTTCTTCTTCAGAGCAGCAGGATAAATTTCTGCTCTTTTCTTTAATTCGATAAATGTACTGTCTTTGCTGTAAAGTACTTTGCTGATTGCCAGTTCCCCCCGATACATGGCGCTGATATATCCGTGGGGATGTCCCGTCTGGTAATTGGTTGAAACTATTCCTCGCTCCGTATCTTTAATTATTTGTTCCACCCTCTTTATATCACGTAAAATCAGGTCTACATGATACCCATTTATTATGAGCCATCCTCCGGCATTAACCCAATCACCCCATGCGCCAGGAGGTACAACCAGGCCGCTTCTATGCTCGTCATCCAACTCTGCCGCAATTTGGTTGATGGCATTCAAGTCTAATGATTCTGAATTGTAATAGATCCCTATATCTATATCAGAGTCCTCTGTATGGGTTCCTCTTGCACGCGATCCTCCCAATACAATACCTTCGATGAAAGTCAGAGAGGACAATTTATCCGCTACTGATTTAATAATACCTTCCACCATTCCAAACACTCCCTTTGTGAATATTATAATTTATATCTCACGAAGAGACATTCCTATTTTATCCCTGTTTTATTTTGAAGGAATAATACTTTCCTTGTATTTTGATTGCTTGCATTTCGTTTGATTGTATTTCGTTTGCCATAAAACAATCAGTAATAAACCAACAAAACACAAAAGTGAACCTGCCAACATGGCAAATGATATATTATAATCTGCCAGTTTCCCATAAATCAAATTAGTTCCAATACCGGTACTGTTTATAATCACTGAGTTTATACTAAGCTCGGTAGCCCGGTTTTGACTAATTACATGTTTATTTTGCAATTCCATCTGCAACGGCTGAAATAAACTGAAACTAAGCCGAAGGATTACAACAGACCCAACAGAAAGACAGGCGTTATTTGTCATACCAAGAATAGTACAAGCCATAACAGCCGCTCCGTACAAGACGAGTGAAAATTTCATTGCACCAAGCATACGTGTCAGTTTTTCAGAAAAAGCTCCCAACAAACCAACCAGTGTAACTCCTATATAGATATATCCTATTGCAGCATCAGTTAATCCGCACTTTACATATTGAAGCTGATTTAAAAAAACAGTTATGGTCTGGTGTGTTTCATTGAATAAAGCGATGCCCATCAAAAACAAAATAAGATACTTACTCTTCAAGACTTGCTTTATCAGCTTGGTGTAGTCCCCAATCACTTCTTTTTCTCTTTTGCAGTCAGTGCTTTTCACTTCAACCAGCCAGAAAGCAATAATTGCAGCAATCCCATAGCTACAAACAGTCAGAAACCCGGCAGCTCTGTAATCATCTTTGATTACCAAAGAATATACTGCAGAGGCAAAGATAAGTCCTGATGTTTGCAAATTATTATATATACCAAACACTTTCTGTGATTCGTCTTTATCACAAGATAAATATAAAATGCTGTTGTCCACACCTGACAATCCAGAAATTACTATACTCAGCAAGATTCTTTCTGCCAGGAATGCACCAAAACCTTCGGCTTTCCAAAACACAATCTTGGAAAGAAAATATAATGTACAACAGCATAACATGGATTTTTTATAACCTATTCTGTCGGCAACAATACCCCATGGGAGTTCAAGCATTATGCTTAAGACAAGCGATATGCTCTCAATAACAGTAATTTGGTAAACAGTTATACCGGCTGACTGGCGATATAAAGTAGCAACAGGCCCATAAAATACCATGCCCTGCAATATGGCAATAGTATACATAAGCCAAATATTTCTTTTTGGTTTCATAAAGAATTGTCCTTTCTACATAACTTAAGTTTAATTTAAGCATGAAAAAATAAGGCTGTAACAGCAAAAACCTTCTATTCGATTATTTTTAACAGTTAAATCGGACAATTCATTATGAATACCTCTTAATTATATATTTGCAAATATTATATCACCTTTCAAAGCAAAATCAAACGCTGATGTAAGTTTACAAAATTTGAGGCTCTTTTTTTCCAAAAAATAAACCCTCGATATGTTTCCACATACATATATCGAGAGTTTTGGTTGATCAGAGTTTCGCATTTTATATATCAGAGCTGTACATTTCATATAATATTAGCGTAATAAATGATGTTGCCTTAAGATGGTTAAAAGCGCCTTATTCTTACTATCTTACTGCCTTAGTTTTTATTATATCTTGTTAAGAACTGCTTGGTTCTCTCTTCCTTAGGATTTCCAAACACTTCCTCAGGTGGACCCTGTTCCACAATTACACCGTCATCCATAAAGATAACACGATCAGCCACATCCCGGGCAAAATCCATCTCATGAGTGACAATAATCATAGTAGTGTTGCGCTCTGCCAAATTCTTAATTACCTTCAGCACTTCCCCTGTGAGCTCAGGGTCTAAGGCGGAAGTAGGCTCATCAAAACACAAAATATCCGGCTCCAGTGCCAGAGCCCGGGCAATGGCTACACGCTGCTGCTGTCCACCGGATATCATATGAGGATAATAATCCAGCTTATCCGATAGACCGACCTGGGAAAGAAGCAGTTTGCCCCGTTCCTGAATCTCTTTTAATATAGCCTTTTTCTCCTGTTTGAAATCAGGGCGTTCTCTCGCTAACAGTTCTGCTGCCAATGTAACATTTTTTAGAACTGTATATTGAGGAAACAGATTAAAGTTTTGAAAAACCAAACCAAAATGCAGGCGTTTTTTCCGCACTTCACTTTCCCGCTGGGTAGTGGGATCCGATGCGTCAAAAATCACTTTATTATTAACGATAATCCTTCCCTTATCAGGCCGTTCCAGGAAGTTAAGACACCGCAGCAACGTAGTCTTACCGCTTCCGGAAGAACCTATAATTGCGATTACCTCTCCTTTTTCCAAAGAAAAATCAATCTTATTCAAAACCTTGAGGTTTCCGAAACATTTCTCAATACCTTGAACTTCTAAAAACGCCAATCAAATCCCCCTCCTTTCACACACGGAAATAACCCAGTTTCTTTTCCAGCCAGTCAAGTAGTATAGTCAACGCCCCAACAAAGACAAGGAAATAAATACCTGTGGCAAAGAGGGGCCAAATAAGTCCTTTGTTGCTATATTCTCCAGCCATCATTATAATTTCTTTATTTGCAATGATGCGGGCAAGAGCCGTATCCTTTACAAGGGTAATAACCTCATTACCAATAGGAGGCAATATGCGCTTTACTACCTGGAGCAGCGTTACATTGAAAAAGATCTGCCTCTTTGTCATGCCCAAAACCAGGCCCGCTTCATATTGACCTACCGGCACGCTCTCAATACCGCCTCTATAGATCTCCGAAAAATAGCAGGCATAATTAATAACAAAAGCAACGACTGCTGCTGTAAAACGTCCCGCCTCACCATTTGGCCAGGAAAAAGACATATTTAACAATCCTGGTCCGAAAAAGATTACAATAAGCTGCAGCATCAGCGGCGTTCCTCTGATGACCCAGACGAAAGTCCGCATTACCCACCTAAGAGGCCGAAAGCGGCTCATGGAACCAAAAGCAATCAACATCCCTAAGGGCAGCGCAAACAAAAGTGTCAGTATAAACAGTCTGCAATTGAGCAAAAAGCTTTGCGATAGCCGGTTAATAATCACTGGAATCTCATTCATCTCTCTCTTACCTCAATACACATTCTTTCTTTTATAACATTATCATACATTATTAGATTTAACTTGTTGTGCTGATATATCGATTATTAGAGCTAATAAATACGTTAGAGGCAAAACAATCCGCCTGTTTTAAAGGAATACTTCCTTTAACACGAGGAGTGCAGAGGGGATTCCAAAGCTCTCCACAATGCTGTATCATTACCTGGCACAACAAAGTTCATTTGCACAATATCTATTTTACACAATATCTGAGTTTACACAATATCTATTTTATTTTACTGCTTTATTCCACTGCACAAACTCTCTTTTTTACTCAAAAAACAAGCAATGGGACAGAGGATTAGCCCTCTGCCCCTCATTTCATTATTTTATGTGTTAATAAGTATATCTTATTTCCATATTTGCCACTATCTTATTCAGCCAGTTCCAGCCCGTACTTATCGGCCAATGCAGCCATGGTACCGTCTGCAACAAGTTCGTCGAAAATCTTGTTCACTTCCGCACAAATATCGGAACCCTTGCGGAAGGCAACACCATAATCCTCTTCTGCCAGGTGATCTACTATAACAATATCCTCATAGCTGGTTCCTTTTCCGGTCATGGTTTTAGCCAAAGTTAAATCTAATACAGCTGCATCAGCAGTACCGGATTTCAGTTCCAGCAAGCAATCTGTCTGCAGGTTCTTGGGAACAAAGTTAGCCTGCTTCAGGTTTTCATCAGCCATAACGGTTTCTTCACCTGCAGAACCCTGCTCAGCTACTACAGTCTTTCCTATTAAGGATTCAGTACCGTTGTATGTAGCCCCTTTCTTCATTAGAACCACTTGTGCATTCTTTACGTAAGGCTTGGTAACTTCCATTGTTTCCTGACGCTCGGGAGTTATTGTCATGCCGTTCCAAATGCAGTCAATGGTCTTTGCATTCAGCTCCACTTCCTTGGTATCCCAGTTAATCTCAACAAATTCAGGCTTAAGACCAAGCTTCTCACATGTTAAGATTGCCAACTCTGTATCAAAACCGGTAAAATTGCCACTTTCATCAAAATAATTCATGGGTGCGTAATTAGTGTAGCCAATGACCAGCTTGCCATTGCCCTTAACATAATCCAAATCACTTTCTGCCTGTTCTTCCTGAGACTCATCTGCCTTAGACTCATTAGTTTCAGTTTGTTTGTTATCAGAACTTACATCACTTTCATTCTGAGACTTGGATGCTTGCTTGTTGCCACAAGCCGCCAAAGCAAAAATCATAGTCAGCGCTAAAAGCAGCGACAGTAATTTCTTCATTTTTAATGTCCTCATTTTAATTCCCCCAATTTCAATCAAAAATTTCTTTAAAATTACTTTTATAAAATTTATTCTGTAAATCACTTTCTTATTATATCACATTAAAGTGATAAAGCAAATACTTTTTCTCTGATATGACAGCGTTAATTAACCAAGCCTTGATATAACGCTTCATAGATTACCATTTCATCAGATCATACAACCTTAACATGGTTACTATAGACTATTCCCATGTAAAATTGCCTTAATGTAAGATTATCCTTTATTCGGCAAGTATATGTTTGATATAATCAAAATATAAAAATGCAAAGGATGTCTGATATGAAAACCGGTACAGAAAAAACAATAATAAAAACTGCTGCATCACTGCTTATATTTTTCTTGCTTGTCTATCTGTATACCTTATTGCACGAGGGTGGTCATGCGCTTGTAGGAATTATATACGGCGGAAGAATAAACAATTTTGTTTTGGGCTTTGACGCTCATGTTGCAGTATCCGGGGCTAACTTCACTCAAATTGGAGAATCTCTGTTCAATGCAGCCGGAGTTTTGTTGCCTGCGATATGTTTGGCTGTTGCTTTAATATTTTACAACCGGAACGTAAAAAGTATAATTTATCATTACTTATATGCCATATGCTCAATTATGATTACCGGCTCATTTTTTGCCTGGGTAGCCATACCTGTAATATCCCTGTTTACCACACTTCCTGCCGGTGATGATGTAAGCAAGTTTCTGAATGTATCCGGACTCAATCCATTACTGATATCGCTCATTGCATTTCTGTTAATGTTTTTGCTTGTATTAGTGGCATGTAAAAAGGGCTTATATTCAAAGATTAAAGAGAATTTAAGCGCTTTATCGCAAGTCAGACATCGCAACCTTAATAAACGGCAAACGGTTGTTGTGGTGCTGGTTTTCATACTTTTTGGATCAGCCATATTTGTTTTTAATCAAACACTGTTACGGAACAAAGTATTTGAAACTTCCTTTTCGATGAATGTACATGATGATCTGAAGGATGTGAAAATGTCTTTTGCAGTTGATACAAATAAAACCTATAAAATGAACATGAAGCTGGATGCCGAAGGCATGCTTACGGATATTCAGATTTACGATGATAAGGGCAACAAAGTATATCAGAATATCTGCGAATGGTTTACATATGACTCTCATCTTAGTTTAAATGCGGGAAATTATCAATTCGTACTCACTTTTATCAGAAATCCTGAAGTTATGGCTCAATACTTTGAAGAAAAAGGATATGAGTTTTCTCAAGAAGAGTTAGACGGACTTAAAAAATTGTTAGCCAAAAAACGCAATGAGGAGTTTATCCCTGTTTCATTTTCAGCAGTTATTCAGTAACCTTGGTACTATAATTCAATAACATAATATTGGCTTAACCGCCCTTTTTCATAATTGTCATTTTCACATAAAAGGACCCCGCCATTTTTTATTATAGTTCTTGCTGAAGCTATATTATCTTTAAAACATCCAAGTATAACCTTTGTCTTGCCTTTTTCCCTGCATACATCCAAGGCATGTTTCAGCATGACTTTGGCATATCCTTTGTTTCTTTCCGAAGGACGGACTCCATAACCAATATCACCGATAACATATGACAGTTCCAAAGGTAGTTCATATCGTATGCTGAGAAATCCGACAAGGCGGTTTTCATCAAAGCATAGTAACAAGAGTGATTTACCATAGGCTTCATCACCTATGAGAGCATTGCGGTTTATCTTTTCGACCCACTCATCATATTCTGATAATATCAATCCATGACTCGCACTTATAGTTTTTTCTCCATTTTCGTAATGTTCCTTGACATAATCACTTATAATTTCTTTATCATTAATTCTAGGAAGCCTGTAAATCATTAGTTTCCCCCACTTCATTCTTCATTTTAAATAGTATTCTTGAAGAACTCGATTGCATCCATCACATCTTTCTCATTCCGGTGTCCTTTTGCAATTCCACCGGCCAACTCAACAAGGCCAAATGTGTCAATGCCTCTACATACCCAAAATTCCGCTTCCTTCCCGAAAATAGCTATAATATGCTTTTTATAAACCTTTCCGCATTCTCAAAGTCTTTGCTATTTGGATGCCCCTGTGATAACTTCCCAAAAATGTTAAAAATCTTTTTATTGGTAAATTCGCTTGCATCAAAGCTGCCCTTGCAGGCAAAGCTGCCTTTAATTATTGCTCCTTTTGATTCCAACAATCTGATTAATTTATTATTGTAAAATTTCATTCCAACTCCGCTGGTAGAAAATACAAAAACATTTTTATCTTTTAAGTCCAAATTTTCAACCAGCCGAAATAATTCCGGAGATAAGTTTTCCCTGTATACCCCGGATCCAAATCCAATAAGGTCATAATCATTGACACCGGCCTTATCAAAATTTTTTATGTTTGTTAGCTCACAGCCACACTTTTCAGCAAACAGCCTCGCAATCTTCTCAGTATTTTTTCTATATACAGAACAATAAATAATCAAAGATTTCATGGACAATTCCCTTTCTTTATTTCTTGAATTAAATTTTATCACAAACATTTCTAATTGTAGCCATAATTTACTTTAAATAATATAAAAAGGCATTTAAATAAAAAAGACCGTCTATGCGGTCAATATGACAAAACTTATATGACAAAAAGATGTCAGCGAAAAAGTTGCAGCTACATTTCCTTGCAGTATTTATTTAGATAGTAAATCATAGAAAAAATAATGAATAAGTAGGCAGCAATAAAAGCCAATACCACATACATGTCAACCTGCATTAATGCAAATACAAGAATTAATGAGCCAAATACTATTTGCATCAGGTCATACGCTTTTGCTTTTGCTTTGTTATTGATAGCTATGTTACGTTCATCTTTTGCTTCAATTTCAATTTCCTTGGCAGCCTTGGGATCTTTTTTCAGAATAAGTTTCTTTATCAAGGTGCCAAGATTTCCTCCAAATACACCTGCACCAATTCCTATGCAGATATATGGCAAAGTACGCATAATACCCCGGGTGTCCGGCAATAATTTTGCAAGCACAAAGCCCGTAATCAGAATTACAAATCCGAATGCAGAAAGAGCAATATTTTTTGCCATACCTTCACTTTTCATTGCTTTCTTCCTCCTCATAAATAAATATTTCTTCTATGCTCATCCCAAAAAATCTGGCAATCTTAAAAGCGAGTATGATAGACGGATTGTATCGCCCATTTTCCAGCGAACCTATTGTTTGTCTGGATACCTGCAATGCCGCGGCAAGTTCCTCTTGTTTCAATCCTCTTTGCTTGCGTATTTCTTCCAGACGATTCTTCAAATTTACTCCCCCACTCCTAAATGGAAAGTTTACTTTACATCAATTATTATAACAAATAATACCAAAATGTCAAGTTTACTTTCCATGAAAATTTCTGTGCTGTTTTTAAACCTTGTGTTCAAAGAAACATATACATGTAGCTATGATATGAACTTGGAAGAATAAAATAAACTGTGGAAAATACGGAACAAATAGATATAATGCGCATTTCTCAGCCAACAAAAAATTTGAGGGCGAAGAAAGCGCATTATTACAGCAAGTTCACTAAATTACTGTTTTTCTTTCAATAGATCGCGTATTTCTTCAAGAAGCTTGACTTCCGGCGATGGTTCCTTTGAAGCAGATGACTCTTCCTGTTTCTTCTTTTTCAAAAATAATAAAAGCTTTATAAACAGAAAAATCGAAAAAGAAATTATCAGGAAATCTACAATAGATTGAATGAATGAACCGTAAAGGATGGCCACTTCCGGAATATCGCCGCTTGCCGGTTTAATCACAAATTTTAAATCTGATATGTTTATCCCGCTCAAAATAAAACCAAAAACCGGCATAAGTATGTCATTAACAAGAGATGAAACAATTTTGCCAAATGCCCCGCCAATAATCACACCGACTGCAAGGTCAATAACATTTCCTTTTATTGCAAATTCCTTAAATTCTTTTAGCATTTGATCCCCACCTTTTTTTATTAAATTATATTTATACCCTGTAATACTTCAAATGCCCCATTTTTCTGAAAAAAAAACTTCTCAAGTAAATATTATATCAAATACCTCTTCCTGTTTTTATTTTGTATTATTGTATTATCCCATTATATCGGCACAATACGACGTTATTCCGGAAATCCATTTTTTTCATGCAGTAACAAAATAAGCAGACCGGGCATATCTTGGTTATGTAAACTAATATTTTTTAAAAGAAAGAAGGTTTGATAAATGCCGACTGTTACGATAAATTTACCGCGCACTACATTTGTATCATCTGCAATGCCGGATAACAATAATTCCTTTTATCCGTTGCTTTATACCGGCACAGACCCGAATTTTCAGAATTGCATCAGTCTCCTGGAAGTTGAATTGCCCACATTGCCGGTAACAACAGTAGACAGCGCCATTCTTCAGTTATCCGTCATCGCAAAAAGCGGGGATGCTCCAAGCCCTGTTGTCGTAAATAAAGTAACAAGTCCCTTTAGTGCAGCAACAGTAACGTATAACACATTGCCCACTTATACTGCCACAACCTCGCAAATTTCCGTCACAACAACGGACTTGTTCAAGGCTGTTGAAATTGATATAACCTCGCTTGTTAATGAATGGCTGAATGGAACGAGCCAGAATTTCGGAATAGCCCTTACTAACAACGATGGTGCCACAGTTGTCCAGTTTGCTAACAATAATATTGTTTACGAACCCTACTTCCCCAAGCTGACTCTGACCTATTCCGAAGCTCCTTCAGACAACACAGGATATAATTTCGCCTATGCCCAACTGGCTCATGTTATTGAGCAGATTATCAACCTGTACCCCACAAATGTAATCACCGTCTTTACACGGGGGCTGACAGCTTCCTCTGTAACAGGCACTCCTTATGAGCTGTTCAAATCATCATCCGGAACCTTTGGAACGTTGTTTATTCTAGATGATGTAGGTCAGAAAGAAGCAATACCCTTGAATGCCATCGCAGCAATTTATCTGGGAGCAGGTAGCGTTTATAATCCGTCTATTACGTACCTTACGCCATCAGGACTTGCTCCGGGCTTTGATACAAATCTGTTGAGCGCTTATCACGAATACTTGCCTGTTTCAACAGAAATAGATATATTTATGGGTTCGAATATACATGCATCAGGAATGGTTTATAAGAATGAATACGGAATTATCGTATTGTCCGATACAGAAGGCAATACACCTATCTTTATCCCTGTATTAAATGCCAATGTTATTCTTCCGGCATTTTCTACGACTAGTTCGTCTAAAACCGGAACATCCAAAGTTAGCGTGGAAGTAAAGGCGCAATAACCTGGCAAAGCAAACAGCAAGGGTGCTAAGGGTAATAACCCACAGTACTCTTGCTGCTTTTATTCTTCCTCTTCAGTATTAGTTTCATCAATACTCTCTTTCAATTGCAATGTTGCGTACATATGCATCATTTGAGCAAAGAAGGTCGGCTTGATTTATGTTATTATTCATGTAGCAATTATTCGTACTGTTCGCTCTTTACCTTTCTAATGATTCTTTGAAAAGAATCCTGGGAATAGAGCATCCCTAAAATTGCATCAAGCTCAGAACTAAAAAGATTAAATTCCTCAACGGGTTTTATAGAATCAAAAATATTAATAATTCTTCTGGAGTAGCACCCCCCTGCTATGATGCCTATTTTTATATTCTTTTCCTCCATTTGTTTTTTTACTTCAATCAGAGCCTTTACTTCATTCTCATGCAATATATCCAGATTGCTCAAATCAATAAAAATAACTAAGGTTGAGGAGTTATTCACCATTCCTGTAAAATTCTTCAGTCTGTTGATAAAATCGTTCTTTTCGGGTTTTAAAACTCTAAATACATGTTTGCCTTTTGCATAGTTATTGGCTCTCTCCATCAGCTTCAACAAATGAGTCCGGATATTGGAGCAAAGCTCTTCACCAGCCTCTGATTGCCCTTCATACATTTTAGTGACAATGGAGAAAAACTCATTGAAATCATTTATAAACGCGCTGAGTTTATTTTTGTTGTTTATTTTTTCAAAAGCGTTGACAGCTTTGCTGCGCAAAGATTCTATAATATGAAGCTCTTCTTTGTTCACTTTAAGTTCTTTAGGGCGGCTGAAAAATATATTGTACAGCTTTATAAAGACTCCTAAAACAGCAATATAGAAGGTATTGTCGCTGTTATTGAAGTAATAGTCATTATCCTCAAGCTTGCTTCTGGTTAAATCCACTATGTTTATCTTTTCAACATAAGACAGGTCAAAATAAGTATATAGTTCAGCTTCCTCAACATCTGTACATAGAATGATGTCAAAAGTTCTTATTTCATTATCTTCAGGAGATTCTGAAAAATAGCTGTCTGTCACGCTGGAATACACAAGAGAGCCAATATCCTCAACGCATTTTAAGATCATTATGAATACGGGAGATACCATAGGAGCGTCCTTTTCTATGAAGAAGCTAATATAATACTTGTTTTTACTTTCAGGTTTTTTATTCAGGAGAGAAGCAACTATTCCCATAGCAGGCTGTTCAGCTGCAGTATTTTCCTCTTCCTTCTTATTGGCGCTGATAAAGGCTTCAAACATTTCGTTGATTCTTGAAACATCATTGGTGAAGTCCTCCATCACCTCCCCGGACCTCTGCCCTTTTTTGTATCGCAGCATCTTTTTAACGATATCCAGGCCCTTGAAGCAAAGAGACACCATGCCCTGGTCAAACAGGATTGTGCCGTTCCTTGCGCAGTCAAGCATATCCTCAATTTTGTGCATAACATTTCCAATGTCCTCGTATCCTACCATCTGGGAAGAACCTTTAATTGTATGAGCTATTCTGAATAACTCATTGACATCAACAGATGAATATTCAGTCTCAAGCCTGATAAGGCATTCTTCTGCTTTTTGAAGCAAATCTTCCGTTTCTTCCATATAGAACTGGACCATGGTATCCATAAAACTCACCTCCTGATACAACGTAACAGCAATCATTTACATGTTGGCTATTTTACTATCTGAATAATTGACTGCCTCCACCGCTCCAGTTTCTGAACAGAATAATCAATGACCTGCATGACATGATCCATATTTGTAAAAGGCTTTTGTATGTAATCATTGGCACCATATTCAAGAGAACTTAATATTTTTTCCATTGTAGAATGCCCCGACATCATGATGACCTGTGTTAAGGCATCATAGCTTTTTATCTCCTTTAAAAGCTCAACTCCGTTCATTTCAGGCATATCTGTATCAATCAATACAATGTGGTATTTATCACTTTTTATTTTTTCAATAGCATCAACAGAGCTTCGGGTAGTTTCAACAGTATAGGTTTCTTGCTCCAGAAATTCTTTAAGGGTGTGCAGTATTTCTTCTTCTTTATCAACTATCAAAACCTTATATTTATTCTTCATAAGAAACCTCCCTACAATTTATAAGATACATATTTAATTATTTCTTCAGCTATCCTGTATGACGGTGCAATAATTGACTTATTCAAACAATTTATCACTGCTTCATTTAAACTTATTCAGATAATTTATGACTACTTCCGGCTTGTATGGCTTAACAATAAAGCCTTTTGCCCCGTTAATTATTGCTTTCTGCACAAAAGCTTCCTGTCCCATCGCAGAAACCATTATAACGGTAGGCTTATATTCCATTTTGTTAATTTCAATCATACACTCAATGCCGTTCATTTCCGGCATAGTGATGTCAAGAGTGACAATATCCGGCTTTAATTCCTGAATTTTTTTTAATGCCGCTTTTCCATTATCAGCTTCACCAACAACCTCAAAACCATTCTCCTCAAGTAATTGTTTCAGCTGCAGCCGAATAAACGCAGCATCGTCTACTATCAACACCTTTTTCATATTTACTCCTTTCAATGATACAGGTAGAATCCTGTAATTTACTCACTTACAGTAATTGAATTATCAATCGAAAAAAGCCACGGCAATCTTTCTGGCCATGGCATTAATTCACATTATTCAAATACACCCTGGCAACCCGACCATCATAGTGTTTCCACCTTAGACTCGTGGCTTTGCGTCCTTATTTTTCAATAAGTTTGCCTTTTTCATAGTGTTTTTTTAACAACGTTTTTTTAATAGGTATTATTGGATTTTAGCTATTTACTGTTATTTTAATTATACAGTTATGCAACATATTATCTAAAATGTTGCGTTACTAAATGTTAGGCAATTATCTGCATAATGAACTGTTTAATTTGTAATGAAGATATTCTATAGAAATAACCATAAAAGCAGATGTATTAATTTATCGATAATAATTATATTTTATTACATTGTTGAAGAACGTTTTATGACAGATGAGTCAATTATAAGTACAGTAATAATCAAGAAAAGGAACAAAAATTTTAAAATAAAAAAGGAGGAAAAAATGTTAATTTGTCGAATAGTGTCATAGACAACATTTTAGATAATATGTTACATGCACAGGTTTTTCTTGGAAAGACAATTTCCAGCTTCAACCCCGCCGCTATACATAACAATGTCTTACTTAACATATTCGCCACTAAGTTTTTTAAAGACGACTGCAAGGTCCAGCCTGGTTTTCCCGCCAAAAATATATGAAACGCCTATGTCCTGCCGCTTCGTCAGAGCTTTCCCTTCGCCTCTACTGCAACTGCATAAAAAACTTCTTTCTGTGCAATATAATCCTCCTTCTCAATAGGCGGCCGTCATGATCCTTTGAATGGACGGGCGGTTGGGGGAAACTGCCCTCCATTTGCCATCAATCTTGCATAAAACTCAGCATTGTTGAAAGATCCAATACCAAAACAATTCTTTTGCCATCATTCAATTTCGCTATCTTATCTATATAGCATTCCTGACCTTTTTCTTTTAATGCTCCCGGGGCTTCTTCAAGATAAGCCTTTGAGAATCTCAGAACACCGGATACTGAATCTATCAGGATACCTGTTTTTTTATTTCCGGACTCGGCAACTAAAAACCTGGACACGTTATAAGAGTCTGAATCATCCATGCCAAACAGTCTTCTGAGATTCAGTACGGGTATTATTTCACCCCGTAAATCAACCATCCCTGCAATAAACACAGGAGCACCGGGGAAACGGGTAATCCCGTCAATTCTGTTAACTTCCTGTACACTGTTAATTTCTATTCCGTACTCTTCCTCACCCAGCTTAAAAACAACATATTCGAGACTGTCATCTGCTTCACCGGCATATAATGATTTATCATGTGCTGATTTATCATTTGCTGTTTTCTTATAATCAACGTCCGAAACACCTTTTACGTCTTCCAGGCTTATCAGTTTGTCAGGCTCCAGAATCATTATCAGCCTTTGACCGTTATTTAGATTTAATATTCCTTTGACAAACTCTATTCCGGCAAAACTTGCATTCTGAATGTTCTCTTTGAATAATTCCTTCCTCACCCGCACAACCTGGGACACTTTATCAACTATTACTCCATATGAAAAGTTCCCATTGTCTATAACTATGACACGGCTGTTTTCGTCCGGCTGTTTGCAGTTTATACCAAGGAGCCTGCCCGGATTGATAACCGCCAGAAGGCGGTTTCTGACAGAAAGCACACCCTCAATATAGCTTGCTGTATTGGGTGCCTTCATGACGTCAGGCAGCCTGATTATTTCCTTTATACAATTAATATTGAACCCATACTCTCCTGTGCCAATATTAAATACAACAATTTGCTCTTCTTCATCCTCTTTCTTTTCTGAATCCGTTAATTTATCCACATGTGTATGCTGCTGTTTTGCGGCTGTATCAAGATCCCCCGTTTTAATAATTTTCTCAGCATCGAGAATCATAATTACTCTTTTTCCGTTATTAAGTATCAGAATACCGTTTACAACTCCTCCATCAGCCCCTCTAATACCGGCGGGAGGTTCTTTTACATCTGCCTCTTCAACGTTTATCACTTCTAAAACTTTGTCAGATATCAATCCAATCTTCTTTTCATGAATATCTGCCACAATGATTCTGCTGCTTTCGCCAAGTTCCTGTTCAGGAATACCGAACAATTTCCTGCAGTCAACAACAGGCAGCAGTTCACCTCTCAGGCTGCACAAACCGCTTATATACTGTGGCGTATTTGGAACTTTTGTCATTGAAGGAATCCTGATAATTTCTTTTATGCTTGTGATCCTCAGTGCAAATTCTTCTTCTCCTATACGGAACACCAACATTTCAATTTTCTCGTTATCCGTCTCTTCCGGCACGCATTCATTCCCTGTCCCTTTTTGGGCCTCAATCTGCAAAGCCTGCCGCCCAGCAGTTTTCTCTATAGCAGTTTTCCCTATATCTGCAGATGAATCAACCGGTTCATTTCTGTCTTCGGCTTTTTGTTTTTTCCTGCTCATTTCCCTCTTTATCTTTTCTAAATTATTTTTGTTCTTTTTACTGCTTCGCCTCGGCATCACTGTTCACCAGCCTTTCAACAATACGGTTAAATTGCTTTGAAGACTCTTCATCAAATTCATAAACTGTTTTCCCAAGCTTGCCAACCTCTGCAATCTTAATCCTCCTGTGTACAGGCTGAACCAGCAAATCAGTACCTGCAAAAAACTCTTTAATAAACTCCAGATTTTCTTTTCCGTCAACAGTTCTCTGATCATACATGTTCGGTACTATCAGAGAAACCAGGTCTGAGTTCAGGTGCAAATCCGCAAGGTACTCATAAATATTCCCTATGGCCCTTACAGAAGCCGTTTCCACCTGAACCGGCACAATAATACCGTCAACAAAATACAAAATCGCATCATTGATTTTGCTCCGCTGGGGTCCGCAATCAATAATCACGTAATCGTAAGACATTTCCTCCAAACCCTTCAATTTTTCTTTTAAAAACAGGTCTATCCTGGTCTCTTTATATAGTTCAGAGTTAATCCGGTCTATATTTCTTGACGGCAGCAAATCAAGATTATCTCTTGCATTGATAATACATTCTGAAAGATTTATGCCCTCCCGCCCCGTCAGAATATCATAAAGGCTGTTATTATAATCTTCTGAAGTAAATCCAAGGAAAAGGCTTGCATCATTTTGCCCATCCATATCCACCAGCAATACTTTTTTCCCTTTGATGGCAAGACCGTGTGCAACATGTACCGCAATTGTGCTTTTACCCACACCGCCCTTATTGTTGAGCACAGCATATTTTCTCACTTTTCCGGGCATTTGAATAAACCTCCTGATAAGTTAAATTTCAAGACCAAGATTCAGCTCAATACTTCCCAAAAGCGAACTCAATTCAACTGCCGTCGTCTCAACCTGGCTGATAATAACCTTCATATTGTCCCCATGAATAATTGTTGGCGGAGTAATTTCTGCAACCAGATTTTGCAATGAAAACTCAGTGGCAGCCTGCCCGCAGATCATGTTAGTCAGTTCTCCCAATGCGCTAACCGACATTTCATCTATCTCTGTAACGTCCATTCCCATCATCATGGCAGATGCAATTTTTTTAGCTGTATCATATGGCATGCTTAATGCAACATTTCCATTTATACTTCCTGATATACCTAAAATGGTGGTAAGGTTATACCTGCAGATAAAGGTTTCTTTCCTGAAAATATTTCCTGTTGCAATTTCCCCCAGTCCTAAACTGGCAAATACTCCTGAAACAGAATTAATAAAAGGATTTATATATTTAGCGTCCATTTTCATTCTCCTTCAAAACCAATATGAAAATCAATCTCTCCAAATCTGGTATCATAACTTAACAATACTGAATTAAGCTTTGGAGAAAAAAGCTTGAAATTGCTCCCGGCAAAAATGCTTGGTGGGGCAAGTCTTAAAGCCCGTCTCCTCAATGTGTCATTTATAAGAGTTGTAGCTCCTCCCGATACAATATTGCATAACTCCGCAATGGTAAAAAGGGCAAAATCTTCATCCTCCATCTCGGGAATGAGTATTTTAGAAAGCTCCAACGCTGTGTCAAGACACATGTCAATGAGAAGCCTTCCTTTTTTTTCACCTGATATCCCTACAACGACAGCAGCTCCCTTTGATGTTATCCATCCTGGAGCCTTAGTCTCGTTTCTCAATATTATCTTTTCTCCAAACATATTCTCAAAAGATTCTTTGACAGAATATTTAAAAAACTCAATATAATTCATATTACTCTCCTGTTTCTCCCAATATCATATTGTTTATTGCATTCACTATATCCTCGCCTTTGAACGGCTTTTTCATAAAGTGTGTGATTCCAATATCCTTTGCTTCTTTTACTATTTCCTCGTCTCCCATTGCACTGAGCATCAATATTTTTGCACAGGGATTCTGTGCAAGTATCTCTTTTGAAGCAGTCAAACCGTCTTTTACAGGCATTGTAATGTCCATTGTTATAACATCCGGCCTGGTCGATTCATAAAGCTTCACTGCTTCATCTCCGTTCTTCGCATGTGCGCATACTTCATATCCATTTGCAATAGCTGCCCTTTCTATAATTACATGAATCGCGGGGGAATCATCCACAATCATTAATTTTACGCCTTTCATTCCAACATCTCCCATCTCAATAAAATTTAATGCTACTTCTGTGCAAGTTGTATGATATCTGCCGGATTTACAATCAGCACAACCCGTCCGTTACCTAATAGGGTTGAGCCGGATATTCCAGGTATGGACGACAGGTGTCCGTCCAATGTCTTTACAACAAATTCCTGCTCGCTTTTTAGCTTGTCCACAATAATTGCGTATTTTTCTGCACCGTTTGATATTATCACGGCATTCAGCTCTTCTTTTTCGTCATCACATCTTCCTGTAAGGAAAATTCTGGATAGCCATTCAACTCCTATAACATCTCCCCTTAAATGAGTAAAGTACTTATCGTTAAATGTGTGAATATTGTTCCGGGAAATCTTTACAGTTTCAACGATATACTCCAAAGGGAAAATATATGTTTCTCCGGAAGCCTCAACGGTTAAGCCGCGCGAAACTGCAAGAGTAAGCGGCAGTTGAATAATCATTTTCGTTCCTTTATCCACTTCGCTTTCTATTGTGATATTTCCATTAATCTTTTCTATATTGCTTTTTACTATATCCATTCCTACTCCCCGCCCCGACACTTCAGTAATCTGTTTTGCAGTGCTGAAGCCCGGGAGGAATATAAGGTTTATCAATTGGCCTCTGCTCATGCTTTCCGCTTCTGCTTTAGTAATGAAGCCTTTTTCAATGGCTTTTTTCTTCAAACTTTCCGCATCTATTCCCTTACCGTCGTCTTCAATTTCAATATACACATGCTTGTTCTTGTTATAAGCTCTTAATACAATTCTTCCAGTCTCGTTCTTACCTTTGGACAACCGCTCTTCCGGTGCCTCTATACCATGGTCCGCGGCATTACGTATCAAATGCACCAAAGGATCGCTGATCTGTTCAATAATTGTCTTATCGATCTCTGTGTCCTCACCCTCCATAATCAATTCCATCTTCTTTCCGGTGCTCTGGGATATATCTCTTACAACCCTGGGCATTCTTTGGAATATTGTTTTAATCTCCACCATTCTTATTGACATAATCGCGTTTTGAAGATCATCAGAGATCCTGTTGATATAAGCTCCCACTTCTTTTACTTCCTTCGACATTTCGGGAAGGTTATAATCAAGATTCAGCCTGGATGCAATATGCATGAAAGTGTTTTTAGCAATAAGCAACTCTGAAATCATGTTCATCATCTTGTCCAGCTTTTCCTGGCTGACCCTGATGCTCTGCATTATATTGCTTTTCTGCTGCATGTCGGCAATCTTTCCGGGTTCGGGTCTTAAAGTTTTGGCATAACTCTCCGTATCATTGCCGGATACGGATTGAAGGTTTGATAAAAACCTTTCAATTTTATCAAGAATGTGGGCTGTTGGAACATCATTGCACTCTTCGGAAGCAACAGCATTCATGGAAGTCTTTAAATAATCCATCACCTCATAACTCAAATCAATGAGTTTATTACCATAGGTAAGTCCTCTGTCCCTAACCAGCGCCAGCAAGCTTTCAAAAGTGTGCACCACTTCAGAAAACCCTTTTAACGTAGGATAATATGGACTTTGATTGGATATTGTTGCCAGGTAAAAACCTATTCCACCCTTAATACTGTGAATAGACCTGAACATTTCAAGAACAGCGTCCTTGTCGTTCCCGCTACTTTCCAATTGTATTAATAATTGGTTCTCAATTCGATCTATATGCTCCGTATTTTCAAGAAGGAACTGTTCCTTCAATTCTTCTGCCAGTTTGCTTTTAAACTCCTCTGTCTGCAGCAGACCCAGTTCTGCATCTTCCTGTCCGCCTGTTTCCCCTGTTTTCCCGTCTTCTTCATCATTGTTTTCACGCTTTTCCAGTGCCTGCCTTAAGCCTTCCAGAACTGACTTTTCTTTCTCCTCTTCCCCGAATTCTATATAAATCGTCCCGTTTCCGCCTGAAGAATCATATTCTTTTAATTTATTGTAAATCCGGCTGATGTAACCATTTAAAAAGTCTACAGCCTGCAGCAAACTATCGATAAGTTCCATATTAACAGATACTTTCTTCTTTCGTATTGCATCCAGCGTAAACTCTATTTCATGGCTGAGCCTTGTTATACCGGACAGCCCCACAAAGGAGGAGCCTCCTTTTATACTGTGAACCCTCCTGAAAATATCATTTAAAAGCTCGCTGTCGTCAGAATGAACTTCAAGCTTCAGTATTTCCTTCTCAAGTCCTTCCAGGCATTCGGTCCATTCATCTATAAACATTTTAGTCAAATCAATATCATCCAGATAAAATCCACCGCTCATTATATGCACTCCTCAGTCCTAAAGAAGCATTTTGATAGTCGTAATCAGTTTTTCAGGGTCAGTAGGCTTTACCATATGTAAACTGGGACCGGCTTCCACACCACTGAATCTTGATCTGTATTCTTCTTCCGTAGAAACTACAATGACAGGAATAGAAATTCCATTTTCACGTACATTCCTTATCAATTCGTAACCGTCCATTTTGGGCATGTTAATATCCGTTATAAGCAGCTGGTACTCTTCAGCAAGCAATTTTTCCAGAGCAATTGCTCCATTTTCAGCAGTCTCTGTCTGGTAACCGAACATTCTAATAATATAGCTGTGAAAATTTCTGACCATTTCAGAATCATCGACAATCAGGACTCTTTTTCCGCTATTCTGCTTCATAATACCCCTCCTTCACTTCGGCTTTGAATAAACAATGGCGCCTCCTATTCTTTGCACCTTGAAAGCAGAGGATATCCTTCCCACCGATTCCGAGTGTCCGAGGAAGATAAAACCTCCTGGATTTAAAGCTTCATATAAGCTGCTTATTACGTTCCTCCTTGATTCATCATCAAAATAAATCAGACAGTTTCTGCAAAATATAAAATCGCATCCATTGACAGCGCTCGTTTCATCTTCACACACCAGATTAATCCGTTTGAATACAACCGGCTTACGGATATTCAGGTTAACAAGATACTTGTCATTGCGTTTTGTAAAGTATTTTTCCAGGTATTCAGGCGGTACATCCTTGACAGACCTGGTCTCGTACAGTCCGATTTTCGCAAATTCCAGCACTTCCGTGTTTATGTCGGAAGCAATGATCTGTATATCCCATTCCTCAGGCCTGTCCAACATTTCCTGGAGAATAATTGACAATGTATAGGGTTCTTCTCCCGTAGAGCACGCTGCACTCCACACTTTGATTTTTTTACTGTTCTTTTTTTCTCTTACGACCACAGGCAGAACATCCTCGGCGAAGTTTCTAAGCTGTGGAAAATCCCGAAAAAAATACGTTTCATTCACTGTAAGGTCATTAACCAGTTTTTCAAACTCAGACGAGTCGTCGGAAAACTTTAACATATAGTAATATTCATTTAATGTTTCCATTTCCAGGGCTTCAGCGCGTTTTTCAACCCTTTTCTGGACATAGTACTTTTTATTGATGTCATAATATATTCCAGTCCTCATGTAAACCAGCCTGGCAAACTTGTCGAACAATTCATCGCTTAAAATCATTTAATCACCTCTACCCTGCTGCGTAAGACTTCTTCTACCGCTTCTCTCACCTCTAAGACCTGATCCTTCAACATTTCTCTCATCACATCATTTGCCCGCTCATCGCCAAACAACGCCAATGACCTCACAGCAGCCAAACGGATCAATGTATTGCTGTTTCCTGCTGCCTCAATTGTTATGTTTAGCGCTTTATCATTGTTAAACCTATACATGTTTGAAATAATATCCTTCCTGTTTCCAATGTCCGATTCTCCCTGTAACAATTTTTCCAGCAGTTGCAGACTTCTGTCTTCGATCCTCCTGCACAAACTCTTTATCACCTTTTTTCTTACAATAGCCGAAGGATCATTGATCATTGTTTCCATAAAGCTGTAATAATTGTGGTCATTCTCTCCTTCTACAATATCCACAAGCCTGGTTCTGACTTTGTCATCTCTGCTGTCCAGTCTGGCGGTAATGTATTTCCATGCAAGTTTTTTGTCAAATCCGAACATAACTTCCAGCGCTTCAATTCCTTCTTCTCCCAAGTTGCGCTTAACAATATCCTCAAGCCTTTCAATACATATTTCACTTGTAATGGAAACCAGCTTTACCGACGCAGCCTTTCTGACATTCCGGCTCTTATGTTCAAGTTTTGAAAGAAGAAAATCAACCGACTTAGCATCCGGCATGTTTATTCCTTTAATAGCAATTATCGCCGCTTCTTCATTAAAATCAGTTAAACTCTCAAGTAAGCCAATATTCTTGTAACAATCCAGGTCCGAAATAATGTTTATCGCCAAATTCGATATCTCACTGTCTGCGGAATCACACAGTTCTTCAACAATGCTGTTAAATCCGCATATATGCTTCTTATATATTAAATTAAGCCCCATCAGCATTAATTCAGGCTCAGCACTGTTCAACATCTTTCTGATAAAATCATGAGGAATATTATTTAACATGCAAATGAGGTCAAGAAGGTTCTCAATAAAGAATTCCTCTCCTTTATGCAAAAAAATTATTTCTTTAATATCCTCCAGGAAAAACACAAGCTGCAGTTTGACTGAAGCCGCTATTAAAAGCAGTGTCAGTTCAGCATCGCTGTAATCCCTGTACTCCCTGAAAACTCTGTCAATATTTGCAACAAGTTCCTTTGGAAGCATGGATACGTCATTATTCACTATCAACCCGCTTAACCCAAAGAGCAGATTGGAATCATCCACCCTGTATTCAACCGTATATGTATTCAAAACCTTTTCTATATCCTTGGATGAGCCAATGGTTCCCATGCTTTTAACCAGTGTATTCACCAGAATACCTTTTTCAATAGTAGTTGCTCTGAGGCTTAATATTTTTTCGTAAATTTCACATACAATACCTTTTACACCAAGCCTGGCAAATGCCCTGATCAGCGCATTTAGAATCCATATGCTGTCTGTCCTCTTCAACATGCCGATAAGTCTGCCTGACGCCTCAGTATATTGCTGTTCCGCAATTACCTCAACAGCCGCCTCCACGACATTTTCATCAGGGTCATCAAGGGCATTCAATGCTATTTCACAACTTTTGGCCATTCTTATATTCATTAATGCGTCCAGCGAAAACTTCCGTATATTTCTATCCTTATCCTGCAGCTTCCTTTCCAGAACCGGCAGTGCCTTTTCGCCCAGAGAAGCCAATATCTCAATGGCAATATTGCGTATATATGCATCATCGGAATAAAGAAGTTCGGCAATAGATTCCGCAGTCTCTTCATATTTCATCATTCCGATTTTTCGTGCAATCTTCTCCTGCTGATACCTTTCTTTTTCTCCTGTCAACCTTTCAATGAGGGTCGCCAGTTCCTTTTCATCAAACGCTGTTTTATCCTTGTCCATGTACACACCCTCTCTACAGACAACTTTACGATACTTTGCCGTTTCCATCATTTCAGTCTGTTTTCTGTTTTTCGAGCTATTTTCTGTTTACTGCTTTTACAATCTCATCAGCTATCATGTAGGACGGCACAACAATCTCAGCGCCACCTCTTTCTATTGCTTCCCTTGGCATACCGAAAACTACTGCTGTGGACTCATCCTCAGCTATGGTAATGCCTCCTGCCTTTCTTATCTTTACCATGGCATCCGCTCCATCGTCTCCCATTCCGGTCATAAGAACTCCTATCACATTTTTTCCTCCATATGCCTCTAAAACAGATTCCATCGTTACATTAACCGAGGGCATAAAAAGGGTTTTGGGACTGTCTGAAATGCGAAGCATTCCTCCTTCCCTTCTCACCTTCAGTTGGTAACCCCCCGGAGCAAGGTAGCCTATTCCATCCTGAAGGACATCCCCTGCCTTTGCTTCCTTAAATGGAAACTGGCAGGCTCCGTTCAGTCTTTTGGCAAAAGATGATGTAAAGGACGGAGGCATATGCTGTACTACAATCAATGCCGCCTTCAGTTTGGGAGGAAGCATCGGGAGAACCTCCATCAATGTGCTGGGACCGCCTGTTGAAACACCGATGACAACTATTTTTGACAGGCCTTCGCTTTTTTGTATGCCTGTCTTTATTTCAGGCACCGTTCTTTTTGCTGCAGTTGCGTAACTCAGCCTCTTAGCTCTATCTTTTATGCTTTTTCTATTTGCGCTCTTATACGCCAGCTTAATCTTTTGTATAATTTCTCTTCCAATAATATGTATATTCGAGGATACCGTCCCTGAAGGCTTGGCCACATAGTCAAAGGCTCCAAGCTCCAAAGCTTCAAAAGTAGTCAAGGCTCCTTCTGTGGTAAGAGAACTTATGATTAAAACAGGCAGTTCGGGATAATCGTTCAGAATGTACTGCATGGAAGTCAAGCCGTCCATAACCGGCATATTGATATCCATGGTAATTACATCCGGATTCAGCTCATGCACTTTTTCAACAGCATCCTGTCCATCCCTTGCCGTTCCCACCACCTCAAGACTTGGGTCGGTCATGATGATCTCTTTAAGTACCTTTCTCATAAGGGCTGAATCATCTACAATCAACACTCTTGTTCTGTCGGTCACAAACATCACCTGTCATGATTATGTCGTAATTGTTTGAAAACGGGGGCGCACCCCGGAGTAGAAGTTTACCATTACTTCCGGGTGATTTCCTCCGGGGTAATTTCATTAAAAATCTCAGCTTTGTTAATTCCTAATAGTCTAAACTCTGGTAATTTCTTTAAAACCTAAACTTTGGTAATTCCTTTAAAGCCCGGCTTTGGCATTCGTCTAAAAACCAAAATTCAGTAATCCTTTCAAATCTTACGCTTCACTAAAACTCAGTATTTTGCTGATATCCAGTATCAAAATCATTCTTTTACCACCGTCGAGTTTTCCAACGCCTTCCACATAATCGCTGTCAATTCCGCTGCTTAACACATCCGGTGTCGCCTCTATCAGTGTTTTTTCAAATCTGAGCACTTCCGAAACCGAATCTACCACAATTCCCGTTCTTTTCCCATTGAAATCGACAATAATAATTCTTGTGGCATCAGTCGCCTGTTTATCCGGGAGCTTGAAAAACCTTCTAAGATTCAGCACGGGGATTACATTCCCTCTTAAGTTTACAATTCCATCTATATAGTAAGGAGCCCTGGGTACCTTGGTAACATCGGTCATCCTGTTGATTTCCTGAACATTGGCTATCTTAACCCCATACTCCTCCGAATCTATTTTGAATGCTACCAACTGTTCTTCGTCAAGCACTTGTCTTGTTATACTCATCTCATATGTATCCTGTTCATAAGTTCCGTCAATTCCGCTGATTCCACTGATCTCGTCAGCTGAAACCAGTTTAGATGGTTCAAGCATCAGAATCATGCGCTTTCCGTTATCAAGCTTTGCCACTCCCTTTAGCAGTTCCCCGCTTTGAGTGGAGAATCTCGGCGGAGGCTGGATAACGCTCGTTGGAACTCTCAAAACTTCTAAAACCTTGTCTACCATAATACCCGCAGTAAAATTACCCATATCCACCACAAGTATTCTGGTATGATCACTGAGGTCCAGGTGTTCCATTCCGAAATATGTCCTCAGGTTTATAATGGGCAGCAGGTTATTGCGTATGGAAACCACACCCTCAATATAGGCCTCGCAGTTTGGAACCTTTACTATTTGAGGTACCCGGATGATTTCTTTAACCTCCATGATTCCAATGGCATATTCCTCTTTGTCCAGGATGAAGGAAACCAGTTGTTCCTCATCGATGGCCTCGGTACCGGAGCTATTTTGCACTGTCATGTTTTTTTGCAAATTTTCGTCCTGTCCGTTTACCTGTTCTTTTCCGGTACTATTTACGCATAAGGCCTTTACAACATCTAATAGCATGATAAGCCTGTTTCCATTGTCCAGCTTCACAACACCGTTCAAATAGTCGGAATCTACGTTTTTAACGATTTGCGGTGGTTCTTCAATATCTACGGTATTTACCCTCACCACCTCCGACACCTTGTCTACAATAATTCCGGTAGCCTTACCACCAACATCGATGACAAGCACCCTGCTGTTTTCATCCTTCAATTTTCTCTCCAGATTAAGCCAGGTCCTTCCATCAATGATAGGAAGAACATTCCCTCTCAGGTTACATGCGCCTTCGACATAACTGGGAGCATTGGGTACTCTTGTGATATCAGGAACCCGGATGATCTCCTTCACATCCATGATATCGACCCCGAACTCATCCTCTCCAAGCTGGAAGGTAACTAGCTGGCGCTCGTTAAAGCTGGCATTGTTTATACCAGTAGCCATTACTATCCCCTCCATTCTTTACATATTCTGAAGCTCATCAGCCAATCCTGATATCTCTTCAATAGCTTCAGCAAGTTCCTGCATGCCTTTTGCCTGCTGACTTGCCGCTGCTGCTGCCTGTTCGGCTCCGCTGCTGGCTTCCTGGGCAGCGATAGCAATCTGGTCAACGCCCTTCTTTGCCTGTTCCAGGGCTACCAACGACTCATCCGAACCTTTCTTGATTTCCCTTGATCCTGCAAGAATCTTTATCATGCTTTCTTCAATTACATTGAGATTATGAGTGGTTTTCTTTGCCTTTTCCACTTCCGCAAAGGAGGTCTTGCTGGAAAGGTCAATATCAGCTGCAACCCTTTGAATCTGGTTCTGTATGCCTCTTACAAGGTCCTTGATTTTGTCTGTGTTTTCTGCAGACTCGTTGGCAAGAGCCCTTATATCCCCGGCAACTACAGAGAAACCTCTTCCGAATTCCCCAGCTCTTGCAGCTTCAATTGAGCCGTTTACAGCCAGCATATTCGTTTGAATAGATACATTTACTATGGCATCTACAATCTTATCAATTTTCCTGGTGGTTTCCTCAAGATTCTTTATGTTCTTAGCTGACACTATGCTGGATTCTGCAGAAGCCGATATACCGGTAATCAGATTATCAACTGCAGTTTTATTTGCTTCCAACAGCTTCTGAAGTTCTGCTATCTTATCTGCGGAATATGCTGCTCTTTCACTCATTTGAGTTGCTGCTACAACAAGCCTTTCTGCAAGTTTTGCAGCTCTATCAGTTAGTTCAGCCTGGGCCTGGGCACCGGAGGATATCTGCTGCATGGCCTTCATTATCTCATTTGCAGTCGAACTTGCCTCCTCCACGTTAGCTGACAGTTCTTCAGAAGCAGCTGCAAGGGATTCTGAGGATTTTTGCGTATCTGTAGATACCTTTAAATATTCAGCCATCTGGGCCAAATCGGAAGCACCCGCATTTAATTCATCGAAAGCCCTGTTCTGCATGCCGATTGACTTTTCCACTTCCTCTGCAGCACTGCTTTGCTGCTCAGCAGCCGCTGCAATCTGTTCGGCTATTGCCAGGAACTCACTTGCTCCCTTGTTTGCATCCACAGCATTTTGGTATATTTCTGCAACCCCTGCTTGTACTGAGGTAATTTCCTCATTTATTTTCACAAGGTCATCAGTGGTTCTCTTTGCTTTCTCAACCTCTTCATTGGCGGCCTTGCCTGCATTTTCTATATCAGCCACAACGATTTTTACATTATTCTGTATTTCATTTACAAGTTCTCTGATATTTCTGGCTGATTTTTCTGATATCTCTGCCAGATTTCTGACTTCATCCGCTACGACAGCAAAACCCTTTCCATGCTCACCGGCCCTGGCGGCTTCTATAGCTGCATTCAGAGCAAGCAGGTTGGTCTGGTCGGCAATTCTTACCACCGCCTGTACAATTTCCCCTATCTCATTGGACTGCTTCTCCAGTTCGCCTACCAGTTTCACGGATTCCAGGTTGGTGTTGGCTGATTCCTGAATTCCTTTAATCATTAGCTCAATATCATTTGATGTATTCTCAATTAATTCCTTTAATATATCCACCCTTTCAAGGGATTCCTTTGCATTCTTTTCGGCTACATCCGAAGCCTTTTCTATCTGGTTGATTGCAGCTCTTGACTCTTCTGCTGCAGAAGATGCTTCGTTTGCCCCTTTGGCAATCTGAGCCATGGTTGTGCTAAGCTCTTCAGCGGCGCTGCTTGCTTCTTCGATACCTGAAGCAAGTTGCTCTGTTGCAACTGCAATCCTTTCAGCCAATTGTTGCTGCTTGGCCAGTGTCCTTGCCCTCACTTTATCTTGAGCATGCTTTCTGGCAAGTTCTCTTTTTTTCTCCATTTCATCTGTTATAGATGCTGATACCTGTGCTGCTCCCTTTTCATTTCCAGCACTCGAGGGCTTTGCAAGTTTTTTTTCCATAGCAATTCGACCTCCTGAATTCTTTTGTTAAAAATTTTTTGGAATTTATTTAGTAAAATGTACAATAATCAGAAAAACTTTATCTTTCCCAATTCACTGTACATCCTAATTCTGGTTAAGTTACAGGATTTTCATTTGCAACCTCGGGGTTGAAAATTATGTAGTACATATTCACACCGTCAACGGTTGGCTCATTTCCTATATAACCATCGCGGTGCAAAAGAAATACCTTCTGCCGGAGTTCTTCAATATTGCACTTTATGTTTTTTTGAATCAAGGCTTTGTGAATTTCAGCCAATGTATTGACCTCAGTTTCACAACTCTTTATATACCTCAACAATTCTTCATCAGTTAATTGAAGCATGTTTCCCCAACTCCTTTGTCTAATTGTCAAATTTCCAACTATTAGGTTTCTGCGGCTGTTGCTCACTGTTTAAACTTGCTCTAATAATTCATTACTGCTGTCATACTTGCTCCTTTCAAGGTTACAGGCAGAATCCGCCAGTAATTTATTTACAGTAACTAAAAAAACCATAGCAATCTTGTTTGCCATGGCTTTAAATACCACTATTCAAATACACCCTGGCAACCCGACTATCATAGTGCTTTACACCTTAGACTCGTGGCTTTGCGTCCTTATTTTTCAATAAGTTTGCCTTTTTCATAGTGTTTTACTATGGTGTTTTATTAAATTAGTATTTCAGGACTCTGGTCCTTACAGTTACTGTATTTCAAGCAAATATGCAACATATTATTTAAAATGTTACATTCGTAAATGCTGCGCAATTATTTATATAGCAGCATTCTTAATTTTAAAAAGTCAAGTTCCATTGAAATTGCCATAAAAATAAATGTATGATTTTGTCGAAAATAATTATAATTTGTTACATTAAGCCTAGACATCTTATAACAGTTGAATTAGGCGGAAATGCAGTAATAATCATAAAAATGAATAAAATTTTTTTAATTCAGGGCAGGAAAAACTGTATTTCTGTCGAATAGTGTCATAAACAACATTTTAAATAATATGTTACATTTACAGGTTGAATTTGGAAAAATAATTGGTTATCAATTCCAAAAAAAAGTTCCCTCTCAAGAAACATAACTTTTTTGACCTGCGTTTTTTCCCGTCAGGCAGGCATTTTTAGTTTTTCAAGGTTTTTTTCAATGTTGAATTGCATTAACTACCGCTTGTTATGTTGAAATATATATGTCACAAAAAGTTCCACTATCTGTAAAATAAATTAACCACATCAAATTTGCTGAAGCAGAAAGTAAATTTATACCAACAGTATCTTTCATGATATCGACACAATACGTCATTATTCTGGAAATCTATTGAAATTGTCCAAGAAAAACTATAAAATTTATGTAATATGAATAATTTAGAAGGAGGGTTTATATGTCAATAGCATGGACTCCTAACTTGTCTGTCGGTGTTAAACATATCGATGAACAGCACAAAATATGGTTTGAAAAGGCCAATGAACTGTTTGAAGCCGGAAAAGAACGGAGAGCAAAAGATTACATTAATACAATGCTTGATTTCTTGGATGAATATACAAAGCAACACTTCAGAGATGAAGAAGCTTATATGGAAGAAATCCGCTATCCTGAGATTGATGCTCAAAAGAAAGCACATGCCGGCTTCATTAATGAGCTTGCCAAGTTGAAAAGCGATTATGAAGAGACCGGCGGCAATATTCTGGTTATACTTAATGCCAATAAAATGGTTATTAGCTGGCTTACAAATCACATAATAAATATGGACAAGAAAATAGGCGATTACGCGAAAACTCTTTAACGGCTGATAATCCCTTGAAAAAATGGCTGTCCTGCAGGGTGGCCATTTTTAGAGCGCCATATACAATTCTGTAAAAAATAAAACTTGAGGTTTCCTGAGAAAGCTTTGCCGGAACAGATACCTTATTTAATGCATACTTCATAGACCGGTTTTCGAATTCTTTGCTCTGATATGCTCCAATTCCTGTCAGCTTTTTTGTGAAATGCGGCCAGTTTACGGCCTCTTCGTGCTTTTTGCTACCATCTGCTATATACGATATATCAGATAATTGCCAGGCGGAAGGGATTATGTAATCTTCAACTTGCTTTATTAATTTAGTTTTCAAAGCATTGATATCAAAAATATCGCTTATGCCTGATTCCTCATTCTGCCCTCCTTACCTGATTATTTTTATATTACACTTTTACGCCCGGCAATGTCAACCAATTTTGGGCGTGGTTAAGTATTTTATCGTTTTACCTGGTGCCCCTGTCATACCTCATTATATTAATTTGTGATAAGCGTGCGGTAAATTCATATTAACTTGCAGTAAATTCTTCGCTGTAAGAACCAACGGTAAGCGTATAGGTCTTACCCTTGACAATATCAGGACTGCTGAGAATCACAACTGCAAAGTCAAGCTCAGGTGCATATGAAGAAATTACCGTATTTCCATCAGAATCTGTCAGAGTAATGGCAGTACCTGCGGGCTGTTTGCCTACTCTCACGGCAATGACACCTTGTTCGGAATCGCTAAAGCTCTTAGCCATGCTTGATGCGCCGGTACCGATGAATGTACCGCCTGTTATAGTTCCGCTGACATCGTAGTCAAGGGTAGCTGTATCGCCGTCGGTTGGGCTGCATACAACGGCATAGCCCCCGGAAATCATCAGCGTTCCATTGGCATCAATACCGTCACCACCGGCGTTGATATACAGTTTTCCGCCCGAGATGGCAATGCTGCCGTTGGAAGAAGAACCTCCTCCTCTTCTGCCGCCAAACTTGTCTTTGCCGCGTATTCCGCCGATACCGCTCTGATCAGTACCACCTGCAGCGTTGATGCCATCGTCGCTGGCATATATGGTGATGTCACCTCCTGAAATTTTCACATGGAATCCTTCCAGGCCTTCATAACATTCGGCAATGTTGATGGTACCCGAGGATATCGCCAGAGTTTCATCTGCATGGAAGCCGTCATCATTCGCCGCAATTTGAAAAGTGCCGCCGCTAATGGTAATTGAAGCATTGGAATGAACCGCATCATCTGCTGTGTCAACGGTAAAGCTACCTCCGTTGATAATAAGATTGCCGGTTGCTCTAATACCCTTGCAGCTGGTGCTGTTATCCTTTGTGTCAGTACTTTTGGTACTGTTGGCAGTATTGCCACCTTTGAAGCCTTTCCCCTGACGGCCACCGTCTTCCAGGAAGCTGCCCCGGAAATCGGAACCCTTCTTTTCCGGATTCCAACTTCCGCTGCCGGAAATAATGTAAAAAGTACCGTCATCAATCTGCATCCGGTCAGAAGCAGCAATGCCGTCACCATCGGAAAAAATATTAAAAGTGCCGCTTTGGATATATATAAATCCAAGAGAGGTATCCTCTGCGTTTTCTGCATGAATTCCATCTTTGCCCGAGGTGATATTTATCTCGGCATTGGCAATGCATATATTGTCCTTGCCTTCCAAACCATGGGAAGCCGAGATGATATAATAGGTACCCCCGGTCAGGGTCAACTCGTCCTTGGAAACAATACCATGTCCTGCAGGAGAGGTAATTGTCAGGATGCCGGAGCCGTTCAGCGTCAAATCCTCCTTTGAAAAAATGGCCGCATCTATGTTGTTTTCGTCAATGGCAGTAAAAGTCCCGCCATTAGTGAGGGTATTGACAGAATCCTGAGCAAGGGTAATAAACACCTTATCCGACTGCCGGATATAAATGGGTGCAGATGTTTCGCTATTAATAGAAACATTATTAAGCACCAGTTGGACCTTATCTGTTTTCTCCGAGTCTACAATGATTATTCCATCATTGAGGGTGCCCGCAAGAATATAGGTGCCTTCATCAGTTATAGTCACGGTGCTTCCGGAGATTTTAACAGCGCTGGAAGTACTGGTTGCTGTGTCACTATTGAGTTGAATAATGGTACTTGTACTTTCATCGTAACCCGCTTCAAAGTCTCTGGAAGAGAACAGCTTTGAAGAATCAATGGACGAATTGTTGTCTGATGTTTTGGTGTCGGTAGAATTTTTCTGCTTATTATCTGCTCTGTTTCCATAACTGCACCCGGAAGCCAACAGCATGCATGCCATCAATAATATAAAAATCGATCTCTTCATTTTATAAACGCCTCCGTTCTTATAACGCCCAGGTTCATAAGAGAATTCTTCTATTGTAGAAAATTTTCTTTCTTCTAACAATTTATTACTCATGCACAAAATATATAATAATTTAACTTGTTGTGCTGGCTTTATTTACAGGTAAAATTTGCGAATGAAAAACTCCAGCATAATATTGTAACCTGTCATTAATCGCCAAACTAATGATAGGGAGTCACAATACATGATGGAGCTTGGCAGAATGTATTCTATCAGAGAGTGTGTAAGTTTAGAAGGGTTAAGTTCCATAAGGCATTCCGGGGTTTTGGAGCAACTTACGGGAAATGTCCTTTTAAGAAAGAAACTTATCCGGGCTATAAGCTGCATATGCTTGCAGCCCTGGATGGTTTTATGACTGATTTTGTAATTACACCTGCTAATATTGATGACTGCAATGGTGTATGGGATCTGGCTGATTCATATGATTGCGTCGGCGCCGCAATGTGTCTGAGCGGCATTGCAATGCTATTAGTGGCATTGCTGTCGCGGTATATTTGCTTATCAACAGAGCAGTTACAATATTCAGTAAAAAAGCGGAAAATTTAGATCCTCCACAATTTCAGCAGCCCCCTCAGGACCTTTTCTGACACAGAGCCTGTACATTTTGCACGAACTATTGACTTCGGCAACCCCGCTCTTAATCTCCAGGGCATTAAAAGGACAAATCTTTATAAAGGCATCCCTGTCGGTTATCTTTCCGTTATGAATCACTAATCTTGCCATTTTATTGCCCCCCAATCAAACAAACTTGCTTTCTTTAATCTTGTTGAACAGTTTGTCTGCCAGCTCCTCTGCTGAATCATTCCAGAGCTCACGCTTAATATTGGATTCAGGATGGAAAATTCTTTGAACCTGAGTGGGCGAGCCATTAAGGCCGTATTTCATCTCATCCTGATCCTTCAGGCTTGAAAAGCCCATGACTTTTATTTCCTTGCCTTTTGTCGCCCTCATCTTTACATAGGACGGAAGCCGCGGCATAAAGATATCCTTTTCCACTGAAAGGAGGCATGGGAATTTAACCCTGGCTATCTCAACGGTATTCGCCATATCCATTTCAACGGTTATGGCATCATCTTCAACGCTTACTATTCTCTTGACATTCGATACATTTGGTATCTTCAGGTACTCCGCCATTTCCGGTCCCACCTGTGCAGTATCTCCGTCTGTGGTCTGCTTGCCGCAGAGAATAAGATCAAACTCACCGGCTTCCCTGACACCCTGGGACAGAGTATAGCTGGTTACCAGAACATCTGCACCTGCAAACTTTCTGTCCGACAGAAGAATTCCCTCATCTGCTTTCCAAACTAATAACCGAACAATGGACCGCAGAAATAGCTGATCAGCCCAAGAATGATTACATAGACGATACAAACCTTGATGGTGCTTCCAAGAATCTTGCCTTCGCTTCCCGGAAGATTTGTTGCTGCCACTGCGATTGCTATGCTTTGAGGTGAAATCATCTTACCCGCAGTAGCACCGCCTGTATTGACGGCAGCTATCCAGTATGGGTTGGCTCCGCATGCTTTTGCGGCTTCAGCCTGAAGTCTGCCGAAAAGCACATTTGCAGAAGTATCACTCCCGGTGACAAAGGTTCCCAAAGCACCGATAATTGGGGCGATCAGCGGGTAGAAAGAACCGGTAATCATAACAAGCACGGTTGCGATGGAACCGATCATTCCGCTGTAGCCCATGATTTTTGCCAGAGCAATAATGGATACAATGGTTATGGCGGACTTAGTCATCTGTTTTACCGTTTTAACCAAAAGCTTTGTTATCTCACTGAACTTCACGCCCTGGAGCAATCCTCCCAGATAAGTCGCAATAATAATCAGTGTTCCGGGGGTTGCCAGCCAGCTGAAAGTATAGGGTTTTGCTCCTTCACCTGTATAAATGGGTACGTCGGTTTTAATGGCTGATAATATCTTATTTACCGGCGGTATAAGGGTTGAGGAGCCAAGAATGAAGATGAAAACCAGTATGAACGGCAGCCACGCCTTAAAGCCTTCTTTGAAGGAAACAGGCTTTTGCCGGCCACTGGCCTTTGCCGCTTCAATCTGATATTCCTCCTGGGAAGAGTTTGACCCTTTGGATTTCCTGTTCATAAGCCTTGCCGCAATTATTGTAGAAGCCATGGAACAAACAGAACCAACAACAGCCGGTAACTCAGGTCCGAGGTATCTGGCAATGAAAAGCTGCGGAACAGCAAAGGAAACACCGGATATAAGAGTTACAATAAATACGCCTCTAACCGCCTTTACAGATTTGCCTGTGATCATTACAAGGGCAAAGGGCAGCAGGATGATAAGCGGAAGCAGTTGAAGGGCAACCGCATAGGTGAGCTGTGTGGTTTCCAGTTCGGTAACTTTAGCCAATGTAATTACCGGGGTGCCGATAGCTCCGAAAGCGGTAGCTATGGTATTGGAAACAAGACAAATCACGGCGGCAAACAGTGGTTCAAACCCCAGCGCAATCATTATGCTGGCCGGTATGGCAACTGCAGTTCCGAAGCCGGCTATTGCTTCAAGAAAGCCCCCGAAGCCCCAGGCAAGAATGAGCACCAGGATTCTCTTATCGCTAGTGACACCGGTAATCATATTTTTGATTAAATCCATACTGCCGGTATGAACGGATAAATTGTAGGTAAAAACTGCTGCAATAATAATCAGGGTTATTGGCCATAAAGCAAGAGCAACACCTTCCAGTCCCGCTGTCAGGCTGTCAATCACACTCATTTTCCATACCAGTATTGAAAGTACCACTGTCAATCCAAGGGCAATGGGACAAGCCTTATAACCCGGCCATTTTAAAATTCCAAGAGATACTATAAGCCACAGGATTGGCACAAGTGCCAAAAAAAATAATATCGTGATATTCATGCCATACACTCCTTAAATTAGCATTTTCCGCTTCCCGTTGTATTTGGGGCATAATTTTCCTGTTGTATTTTAGGTATAATTCCGTCAAATATGCATTTAGCAAAATTGGTATAACCAATTTAGGTGCAAAAAATAAAGGCACCCGGACTGCCATATTATTAACAAGATTCATATGAGGTATCTTCATGAAGATAAATGTTATATCAAACAATTGGTCATACCAATATCGTAACTTAATTATATATTACAATATGCTGACAGACTTGTCTACAATAGTTATTTCTTTAATTGATATGGTTATTTATTTAGATATATTGGTTATGTAATTAACTATTTTCATTATATAGGTTATTTATTTGATTATTTATTTGGTTATTTTCGTTGGTTCTGATATATTCTGCGATAATATCGAAATGCTTGGTGAATGCGGCATAAGTCGCCTGTGCATCTCTCTGCTTCAGGCTGAATACCATTTCTTCATGAATCTTTTGAAGACGATTGATGTTCCGGGGGTCACTTAGTATCTCAGAACGTCTTTGTTTAATATCCTGGCTGATGACCTCGGAAAGGATATTAAGTATTTGTATAATCATTGAATTTTTGGAGGCAGCCGCAATGGTTTCATGAAGCTGCTTATCCAATGCCGACCGGGTGGCTTCATCTTCCGAGCGAGCCATTTCCGCCAAAATTTCCTCAAGCTTCCTGATCTTTTCATCATCAATATTCCGGACTGCCAGCATTGCAGCCTTCAGTTCAAGCGCCTCACGGAACTGGTAAAACTCGAGACTGTCAATCTGCTGAAGTAAAAACATCATGGACATGGATTCAATCAGGCTTTTCTCGAAATCTCCTGTAATATAGTTGCCGGAACCCTGAACGCTTTTAATGGCACCAAGTATTTCCAGTGTACGCAACGCTTCACGGATTGATGTACGGCTGACATTGAACTTTTTGGCAAGTTCGCGCTCCGGCGGCAACTTTTGCCCAGCTTTAATTTTGCCGTTCATTATATAGGTTTTTATTGAATCTATTATGGCCTCATAGGTCTTTTTCGAGTTATCGTTTTTTTCCATAAGAGATTTCATCCTGTCCCACAAATGTTGATTCTCACTGCATATTTGATTCTCATTGCGTATTTAATTCTTATTGCGAATGAGAACTCTTATTAAAATTATGATATCAACTTTTCTTAATTATGATATCATTAATATGCTTAGCAGGACAAGTGAGTTATAACATAAATGGACTTCGAAGCATATACAGGTGACTTTCCGGTCTACAGGCACCAGTATACAGGAACAGCCAGATTTTTTGGCCTCTCTGCCTCCCGGCGGACAATTTCCATTATGCCAATAAACAATTATTGCACAATAATCCGCTTCAAATAATTTACATACCTTAAGCGAACACTGACAAAATAAATAATATTCAGAATCAAACATACTCCCATGACAACCAGGAACTGTTTAATATATGTTTTATTAATCAGCGTTTTTAGGCTCAGGACATCTTTTGATGTATTCCAGCAAATCCGATATATTGGTAGTAGCCATGGCAATACACGTATCCGCTGCTCCATAGTACATTTTTATTTCTCCTGTCTTATCGTTATAGACCCATCCGCAGGGGAACACTACATCATCTACATCCCCTTCCCTTTCATAAAATTCATAGGGTCCAAATACCCACTCATCACTCCTTCTTAAAACCCTGAAAGGATTTTCGAGGTCCAGAAGAGCAAGCCCAAGCCTATATATAGATCCGGCAGCAGTTTGTCTGACGCCGTGATACAGTATTAGCCAGCCTTCAGGAGTTTCGAGCGGCGGAGTATTGAGCCCCACTTTATTGGCATCCCACCATCCGCCCTTTCTGGCATTAATTAATATTTGATGCTGTCCCCAGTATTTTAAATCTTCCGACATTGAAATCCATATATGTGCTCCCGGCTCTGTATGTGCTGGAATAGGCCTGTGTATAAGCAGCCATTTACCGTTAATCCTTTTGGGAAACAACGCAGCATCTTTATCTTCCGGCGGCATTACCGGTCCGAGCCTTACAAAATTTTCGAAATCTTCCGTCAAAGCCATTGATACCAGAGGACCACCTTTAGAGTACGCGGTGTATACTATAACATACTTTCCAAGCTCCTCCACCCAGGTAATCCTCGGATCTTCAATCCCCCATTCTTCTTCCGGATACCTTTCAGGATCAGGCTCAATAGTGGGCTTTTCATCAATAACCCAATTACTTATGCCGTCATCACTGACAGCCTTGGTCAGGTGGGAAAAACCTCTTCTGTCCTCTACCCTTGCCAGAAGCAGTACTTTTCCCTTATACATTGTTGCTGCAGGATTGAAAACTGAATTTGCCGCATAAGGCCAATCCTTTACTGTAAGAATTGGATTACAGGAAGCTCTTTTAAAAAGCTCTCTGTATGAATGTTTGTCAGGACCCATGAGTTTTGTCTCAAATCTCCTTGCCATCAGTTTTTCACTCCTTTTCACAAGCAACATCTTTACAAATTCATGATTTTTATTGTTCAATATTGCATTATTAATACTTAAAGTTTCATTATTAAGTTTCATTATTAAGTTTCAATATTGCATTACACTTGAGCCGTAAAGAAAAAAGTGTTCAAAATCCTTTTAATTCCATGGATAAATATTGATAACCTCTGCCGTTACAGCTGACGTTATAAATACATATCTCAAAAGTAAAAGGCTTATTAAACACTTTATTTAATCTATGTTTTGTTAAATGGTAACAGTATTTAATTGGCAACAATATATTAAAAAATAAGCTTTAATTTGTCAAGAACTTCAGAATGCCATCTTCCTTTCAAATTACCAGGATGTAGCCTTACAACGGCGAAAAATGCTGGGCAAAGCTCCGCATACATTTTTTGGGTAGCAATACTAAAGAGGACTCCGTTTTGATATAAAGTTGAGAGCAAGCGCCCCATCAATTCATATAATCAGAGCTGGCATCCAGGTAGACCTAAAAGCGCGCGCTTTCCTGGAAACTAAATCTCCTTTTCTATAATTCAGAAACTACTACATCGCATTTCTATTGAATCAGTGGTACGGTATGCTATACAATGATATAGTACATAATTTATTATCTAAAAAATCGAATGATAAGAAATATAAAAAGCTATAAAAAGCGTTGTTATGTTAACTATAGAATTCTATAGTTTAAACAGCGACTTATGTCGCTGATTTAATATTATGCTGATTTAATACTATATTAACTGTACAAGGAGAATTAACAATGAAGAATAATTCGCGAATTTTTGCAATGCCTTTTTCAAGTGTCTATCCACTTTATATACAAAAAGCTGAGAGAAAAGGCCGGACAAAAGAAGAAGTAGATGAAATTATTTTTTGGCTTACCGGCTATGATGAGCAATCATTACAACAACACCTGGAGAATGGGACCAGTTTGGAAGCCTTCTTCAACGAAGCACCCCAAATTAATCCCAATGCTTCACTCATCAAAGGCGTTATTTGCGGATACCGTGTAGAAGAAATAGAAGATGATTTAATGAGGAATATTCGATATCTGGATAAACTAATCGATGAACTGGCCAAAGGTAAGCCAATGGAAAAAATATTAAGAAAGTAAAAAGCCTTCGATGGATAGCTTTATTCAACATACTCAATTGATTCAACAATACTCAACTTTGCAATCTGGCTTAGTGGGACACATGTCGCTGCTAAGCAGGCAGCTACGGATGCAGTGGCCGCCTGAAGTATAGGTATGATTGGCAAAGCTGCAAGTTTGATTTGATTCGTTGCCGCAGCTTCTGCAAAAATAGTGCAGATATATCCTGCCACAGAGCCAATAACGCTTGCTATCATGCCGTAATATGCGCCCTCCCACAGAAAGGTCTTGTACAGGCTTGCTGTACTCATGCCGATTGCGCGTTGCATCCCGATTTCACCAATTCGGGTGTGAATATTGGTGCAGGTTGTATTGACAATATTCAAAAGTCCGATTATCCCGATAAAAAGAATCAGTCCCCATGAAATCAGCTTAATCTGTTGATAGCTTTCCTCCAACTGTTTATCGGTGTTCTGATAGGATATCCACCGGCTTCCGGCTGTTTGCCCGCAGATTTCCTTTATTTTTTCTTCCACAGCCAGCCTGTCCGCTCCGTCTTCCAAAACCGGATACAATTCCGTGTAAGTATCCTTTCCGGTCAGCTGGTCATAAACCTTATCAAACACCACCACTTGAACGCCATTTACAAAACCCTCATTATCCAATCCGACGATTCCGCAATTGCCAAGTACTTTCAATTCCTTATTTGCAACTGAAACAGTATCCCCGGCTGTAAAGGAAGTTGCCGGCCCTTGTTTCCCTTCATAAGCTATAATCACAGGATTTTTGACCAGGCAGGCTTTTCCCTCCTTCAAAGCTTGCATATCATCTTTTGTGAGTGACGGCATGAGTGCTTTCAGACGTTCCTCATCAACCCCTGCAATTTGCAGCGTTTCCCCCGGGTTCAATTTGAATCCGGCTGCAGCAGGCAAAGTGCCATCCTTTTCTTGCGTATACAGGCTAAATTTTAAAGTGGATACCGAAGCAACCCCTTCCATGGATTTCAGTTCCTCCACAACAGATGGCTTAAAACCGGTTGAATCATTGGTAATGGAGTAATCCCCCAAATGAAGCTTTTGCAGCTCCCTGGAAGCATCAAGCAAGCCGGAAAAGGCTTGAATTGCCACAAACACCGTAATGCTCATCACCAGGGACAAGATTGTGATAACTGTTCTGCCGGCATTTCGTTTCATGTTTAATCTTGCATAAAATGCTTCAAAATTCCGGATTTTCTTTTCCTTTCGGTTTCTCCGCTTCACTTTGCTTTTTATCCCCCTAATGACTACAGTAGGGGAAACCCTTGCGGCATATCTCGCAGCAGGCATGGCGGCAATAAAAGCAAATGCTGAAGTAATCGCAGCGCTGACAAGCAGTGGGAGCAGTCTGCCTGAACTGTTCTGTGCGATCAATGTATTTAACTCTTCCGTATTCTGCACCATAAATATTTCCGGTGAGAACAGGCTGGAAGCTGCTTTTGTAATGCCCTCCGCTGATATTATTCCCAGAACAGCACCTGAAGGGATACCTGCAAGACATAGCAGGGCAAGCTGTTCAGCAACCAGGCGGTAAAGCTGTCCCTGCCGGGCACCCATTGCCCTCAGTATTCCATATTCCTTTATCCGTTTGCTTACCGCAATTTTCAGAATGTTGTAGATAACAAGCCCTGCTGCCAGCAAAACCAATGCACCAATCAAAATACCGGCTGCAGTCATATAGGAAAAGCCTCCGGCAATGCTTTCATCACTACCTTCTTTATCATAGCGGATGCCCAGTACGTCTAAATATATCCAGTTGTATTGAATATGGTCGCCGGAAATTTCAATTTTTTCAGCAATACTATTGACTGTTTGCTGGAAACTGCGCTTATCGGCTGTACGAAAATCAACCGAATAGACTTGATACTTTTCAGGAAGCAATTTTTCAGCGCTCCCCTGCCCTGCAATTCCGGTTACAATCCCGGAACTGTAGCCAAGATAATTGTTTTTCAAAATTCCGGTTAAAGTAAAATCCGCTTGGTATTCGTGATATACCTCTGCATCTTTAAAGAGCGAAATCCTTAAATCAAGAGTAATGCTGTCACCCAAACCACCTGAGAAACCCAGGTAATCAAGTGCATCCTGGGGCAGGGCGACTTCTCCTGCCTTCTGGGGCAGGCGGCCTTTGACAAGCTGTGAAACGGTCGGATAAATTGATAAGCCCTTCTCATCATATTCTTTAATCTGTAAAGAGATGCCGCTGTTTTTTAACCTTGCTGTCCCAAGAGTTATATTGCTTCCGGCAAAAGACAGGCGGTCATCATCCTCAAGAAGCATTTTCTGTTCCTTAGTCAAATTGTGAAAGGCCGCATAGCGGTTTCCATTCATAGTTTGAGCCTGCTGCTCCCTTAAGGCCTGCAAAATTCCCCAGGATTGGCCGATAACTGTTGTCATCATGGTAGACAGTATAATGGCAATTAAAATAAGTGTGGATGTTGTTTTTTGAGTTTTAAGCTCTTTCCAGGCAAAAGCATGATATGATTTCATCCTGCTGTCACCTCCGAAAGCACCCCGTCTGCAATGGTAAACCGGCGCTCTGCCATTTGTGCTACGCGGCTGTCATGTGTAATAATGACAAGTGCTTTGCCAAGTTCTTTCCAAATGCTTTTAAGCATTTCCATGACCTCATTGCCACTTTTACTGTCCAGATTTCCTGTAGGTTCATCAGCAAAGATGACATCCGGCTTTGCAATCAATGCACGGGCAATGGCAACACGTTGCTGCTGGCCTCCCGAGAGTTCGCCTGGAAGATGAGATAACCTGTTACTGATGCCTAAAAGCTCGGTAATCTGTTTCATATAGGATTCATCCGGCTGACGCCTGTCCAAAAGCAAGGGCATGATGATATTCTCCTTTGCAGTCAAAACAGGCAGCAGATTGAATTGCTGGAAGATGAAGCCAATCTTGCGGCGGCGAAAAGCAGAAAGGTCTTTATCATCCATTTCATAAATATTCTTTCCGTCAAAGGTAACCGTACCGGAGCTTGGCATATCCAGTCCGCTGATTATATGAAGCAATGTGCTTTTCCCGCTGCCCGACGGCCCCATTATGGAAATAAAGTCTCCGGATGCGATTTTTAGATTGGCTTTATTCAGGGCAACTATTTTATTTTCACCATTCCCGTAGTACTTCGACAAATCTTTTCCTTCAATAATCATAAAAAACTCTCCTTTCGTTTATTAGGAGAGTTTATAAGGAAATTCTCAAAAATCGCTCAAGTTTTCGAAATTTTAAATGTTGCTGTTGTCAATGCTCCTTTTGAGTTATTTTGCAACTTTAATGAACCGTTATGCTTTTCGCATAATAAGCGGCAGACATAAAGCCCCATACCAAAATGGAAACCCTCTTCATTGCTTTCATTAGCATTAACACAGCTTTTATTGGCATTAGCAATGTTTTGATTGGCGCGAAGGAACGGTTCTGCTCCCTTCTGAAGGATTTCTTGCGGAAAACCGGTTCCATCATCCTGTACAGACAGTTCAAGTGTTTCTCCCTCCACTGTTAAGCTGATCTGTATTTCAGATTTTGCAAATCTTAATGCATTCGCAATCAGGTTTTCGGCTACATTGAACACAATTACCTTGTCAATCCAAACATTTTTTTGTACATTTTTATTACGTATATTTTCATACCGGTCTACCACTGTTGCTTTAATGTCCGAATTCATTGCAAGAAGACGCGCGCTATCCGATAATTCCTTAATCAATGTTTCGTAATTAATGTTATCAGGGCAGCATTGCAATTCCTCCAAACGCTGAACGCCGCTCATGGCATTGATATATGTTTCGATTCTTCCGGCGTATTCTTCAATCAGCAAAATGGAATCCCGGACATTTTGTAATGCAGGCGTGCCGTCGAATAATGCTTTTTTAACTATTTTTGCCGAACCTTTCAGCACGGTAACCGGATTGCGAAGGTCGTGGGAGAAAGCCGCATTGAGGCGCTTACGTTCTTCCATCTGCCTCCAAAGCTCCCGGTTGCTCTTTAAAAGTTCCAGGCGCATTTTTTCAAATGCATTGCAAAGCTGACCAAGCTCATCTTTGGAAGTGGAATGAATAGAAAAGTCCAGGTCATTTTGCATTATTCTCTCCGCTCCCGTTTGTAACCGGGCAAGGGGCTCTTTCAGTTTCAAGTGATAAAATAAAATAACAGCTGAAAGTAAAGCTGCTGTTACAAAAACAATAGGAAACACAAATTGCAGAATTCCTAAAATATCATACCATAGCGGAAAAGAACTGTTAATCGTCGCAGAGGGCGGGATTATGCCATTATTGCCGTCAATTTTTATTTCCATCGGCGACCCGAAATGCTGCAGAATATTGCTTATGCCTAATATGGAAAAGATGCTAAGGATAAGGGCAGCCAATAAAAACAACATCGTAATGAAAAAGAATGATTTTTTCAAACTCATTTGCTTCAACCATTCCATTTATACCCCACCCCCCATACCGTATCAATATAATTGTGTGAATTATACACAGCTAATTTGGAACGGATTTTTCGAACATGCTCCATAATGGTGTCACTGTTACCGTCCCCATCAATACCCCAAACTGATTCATAAATTCGCTCCCGGTCAAAAACTTGCCCGGCATTCATGGAAAGCAGCTCCACAATGTCAAATTCCCTTTTTGTCAATGGGACAAGATTGCCATTAATTTTTAACTCCCTTTTTGAGTAGTCAATAGAAAGCTCTCCAAAAAATCGCACAACAGACTGTTCTTGCCTTCGCTTCTCACGGCGCAGGTGTGCTGCCACCCGTGCACCCAATTCATCTATGTCAAAAGGCTTGACAATGTAATCATCCGCACCTGCTCTAAACCCTTCTATTTTATCCTTGCTCTCAACACGTGCAGTCAGAAAAATGATCGGACAGGTAATATATTCACGAATACGCTGGCAAACTGTAAAGCCATCCATCTTGGGCATATTAATGTCCAGCAGAATGATGTCCGGTTGGCAGGCAACTTTTTCAAGGGCTTCTTTACCATCATAAGCACAATATACTTGATATCCCGACATCTCAAAATAATTCCTCATCATTGTTACGATGCCCTTTTCATCATCTACGATCAGAATTTTATTCTTCAAGGAACACCCTCCTTTCTGCGAACAATTATTGCACGTAATTCTCAAGTTTTTCTCAAGCTTAGTTATCCACATTGCCCTCTCATTATCAGTAAAATTATCAACAACTTTGTTAATAAGATTGTATACATACTGCCAGAATTGGTCAATTCTAAACAGAAAGCGCAAAGCAAAAGAACCTGTCTTCGGCCTTTTCACGCAGCTTCCCCTCTTCTTGCCACGATAAGGTTAAAAAGCGGTCATGATAAGGCTGAAAAGCGGTAAAGTAAAGTTATCCACAAATTGTGCTGCATTATCATCTTCCGGAATAGCTGCTTAACGTTCACTAGAGTGGTGCTTCAAGCCCTTCAGAAAAAAATCAGGTAAGAAAAACCGGACAAGTAAAAAAGCTATTTTTGCTGCAGCAAGAAAGATTGAAGCACTTGCCTGGCAAAAATAGCTTGGTTGTTTTTTGTCGTTCATAGTTTTGTTGCTCATTACAGTTATGTATACAATTTATTTTCACATTAAATGTATTCAATTTGTTTTCACATTAAGAGTTCTCTTTGGCTTCTTTTGAATTTAGCATGGATTTTAAGAGGACTAAACCAATCAACATAATGGTAGGAAAGATTATTGCTGCTAAAAGTCCCCAGTTCAGGCTGCTGGCATCCGCAACAATTCCGGTAAACTGCGGTCCCAAGGAACAACCCAAATCTCCGCCAAGGGCCAGAATTGCAAACATGGCAACACCGCCTGCGGGATAACCTGCTGCGGTTATACTTAACATTCCCGGCCACATTAAGCTCACGCTTAGTCCGCACAAGGCACAGCCCAACAATGAAATTGCCGGTATCGGTGCTAAGGCTGTTATGACAAATGACGCTATGCATAAAGCAGAGCAAACCACTAATATATTTTGCATATTAATATTTTGACCTTTTACCCCGTACCACGTACGTACAATTCCCATCATTACAGCAAACATACAAGGCCCCAATATATCTCCAAGGGTTTTTGAGATACCCAGACCTTTCTCGGCAAAAAGTGAAGCCCATTGACTCATAGACTGCTCACTGGCACCGGAGCAAACCATCAAAAGCAACGCAACCAGAAAGACTTTAGACCTGAACAGCGTTTTCAGCGGTGTTCTCTTGTCTTCCTCTATAGGCGGCACAAGCGGCACTTTCATGAATTTGAACATAGTGAACAGCGGCAGCAACGACCACACAAGCGGAAGGAGAAACCATAAATCCTGGCCAACAAAAAGCAGCGCCAGAGTAGACACGATAATTACCAGAACTTGTCCCCAGCTGTAAAACGAGTGCAACAGGCTCATCGCAGAGGCTTTCGCATCACCGGGCAGACTCTCAACGATAGGACTGATAAGCACTTCGATAAGACCGCCGCCTATTGAAAACAATATACATGATATAATGAGTCCTATGTAAGGCAACGGCAACACCCTAGGCAAAAAAGCCAAGGTAATCATACCGACAGCAGCAAACGCATGTGCAATCACCGCCGACATGCGCTGACCTATTCTGTCGACAAATTTGATGGCAAGCGCATCAACTATAAGTTGTGTTACAAAGATAGTCACGACCAGGCTTCCGAGCATGGTATAGTTAAGACCGAATTTTCCCTGAAAAACTACAAAAAGCAACGGCGGGAGATTTACGATAAGAGCTTGAGTTATGTACCCTAGATAACAGGCATGAAGTGTGCTTTTGTAATTTACTTTGTTCATATTTTGCCTCCTTAGCTATAGATGTTGCAATAAAAAAGTGATGCAATAAAATATATATTTGTATCCATTTCCTCACTCCTATTATGGATATTTAAACTTAAATATATAAGTATAATGTTGGTAACTAGTTATGTAACTATTATATCAACCCGGTTTTTAATAATCAATAGAATCAAACCTGCTTTGTCACAATGGAAAATAATAACTTTGACCTGCTTCTTCAAAGAAAAAAGACAAGTTTAAAGAAAAAATACAAACTTTCAGCATAACTTTCAACATTCAAGCTGCAACTTAAACATTTATGCAATGGCTTGCAACATTTAAGCCGCAGCTTTCAACTTTTAAGCTGTGGCTTTCAACTTTTTAGCAGTGGCTTTCAAGCACGTAATCTCATGGGAAACAAATCAAGCTTTAAACTTTTGCAAATCACCATCTGCAAACTTTTTGACAAAGCATTATCTGAAGCGTTACACACATGAATTGTTTTTCAAGTTTAAAGCATTAAATCTTTACGCATAATAAAGTCAGTTTGTTCTTCTTCTCCCATAATAAATGGATGTGTGCCTATTACATAAAACCCATGCTTTTTATAAAATGAAATAGCTTTATGGTTTCTTTCCCATACACCAAGCCAAACATATGATTTTTTTCGCATATTTGCAATGTCAATTGCCTTTTTTATCAGAAAACTGCCCAAACCTTTCCCCTGAAATTTTTTTAGTAAATATATTCTTTCTATTTCTAAAGACTGTGGGTCAAAGATATCGGTTTGTGCCTTGTATTCATTCAATTTTAAATAACCTGCCAATTTTTCATCGGCATATAGGAAATAAAAGGCCGAATTGCTGTTTGATAATTCGCCACACAATTTATCAATATTATAAGCCCGTTCAAGATAAGCTTTCATATTTGACGGTGTATTCATGTGCCCAAAGGTATCGCCGAAAGTCTTACAGGATAGTTCTCGAAGTGTAAACAGGTCATCCATCACACATTCTCTGAAAACAAGTTTCATTTACTTATGCTCCTTCCCGGGAATAAAGTCAGTTTGCCGTAACTATGAGCTATCTTTACTACTTGATACATTTCAGGCCTGATCTCATGGCCAACTGTCTTAATAATAGGTTATACATAGGCCTAAGAGCCAATCCTAATAACAGATAATTCTCTTTTGGCATTAACCATGAATATAAATCGCTGATTTCTTCATCAAAAACTGCTGTATAATAAGCATTGGATATGAGCATCTAAACTATTCCTGAATGGCAACATTATCTTCAGGAACATTTACATCTTTGTTAATAAAATTTCTCAATTTAGAAGAGGCACCATCAATCCCAACAATAATTCTTGTCTTTACACTTATTTTCTGTCCATAGTAAGTATATCTCATTTCATATCCCCCTGGTATCTTAACAAAACCTTTGAAATAAGAATTTTTATCAACGTCATTTGGAATCAAAGAAACAATCCATCGGTCAAATTTTCCCTATCCATATTGTAAATGTATATGATCAGTAATATACATGAAATGTATGTTTCTTGGCACAAGTGCATCCTTGCAATTACACTTTATATCTGCAAGTCAATTTCCAGCAATATAGGCGTGTGGTCTTGTCTTGGCCCTGAATCAATCATTTCAGATTTCAGTACTCTGTCTGCAATCCTATTACTCACCAGCCAATAATCAATTCTCCATCCGGAATTATTGATTTTGCTTGTTTTAACACGCTGTGACCACCAGGTATAAATACCTGTAACATCTCCATGTATATAACGGAATGTATCTGTAAAGCCTCTCTTTAGAAGATTAGTAAAACCTTCACGCTCTTCATCGGTAAAGCCGGCTGAATTATGATTGCTATCAGGATGAGCCAAATCAATTTCTCTATGGGCTACATTAAAATCACCTGCTGCAACAACATATTTTTCTTTGTCCAGGTTTTCCAGATAGTCAGCATATTTTATATCCCAAATCTGCCGTTCCCTTAAACGGTTTAAACCTTCCCCCGCGTTGGGAGTATATACTTGCGTCAAGTAAAAGTCATCGAACTCTAATGTGATAATTCTACCTTCAAAATCCATGGTGCCAGGTGCACCGATTTTGGGAAAGCTCGCTCTTGGCTTCAAATTATTCTTATATAAAAACATGGTGCCGGCATAACCTTTGCGTGCCGGTTCTACTGAACTATTCCACACAATTTCATATTCCGGAAAAATATCATTTAATATTTCTAATTGCTTTTTAGCAGGTCCATCGCCTGGCAGCTTTGTTTCCTGTAAGGCAATAACTTCCGGCTGCTCTTCTATAATGGAGTTTATTACTTTACGGCTTAATACGGCTCGTTCCGAAGCACCTGTTAATGCTGAATTTAATGAATCAATATTCCATGAAATAAACTTCAAACCAATACCCCCTCTTTATTAAAGCATAAGATATTCTGTTAACTTTGGCAATATATCATATTGATTTGGCTTCTCAATAATATGACTTTTAGCTTATTTCCCTATTGATTGTTTACCAGTTGATATCTTAGAAATGCATCCCTTATGGCTGGCAGACGCCCTCAACCCAACGTTGCAACCTTTTATCCGTTGACTTAATTTGCAAAACATAACCAGGCATGTTTTAAACAGCCTGGTCTCTTTCTTTTTAGTCGTGGTTCATGAATTTTATATTTACTTTTTTGCCTTTCCGTAATTTACAACTTCTTGCTTTTTATAATACTCAAATGCAAAATATCTATATGTATTATTTTAGCATAGCTCTTTCGTTTATATCTTTTGCTTAAATATTTTGTTTATATATTTGCTCATATCATTTGTTTATATAAGTCCTTCCAGATATTCTACAATATCTCTGGCTTTTGGCGGACAGCCTTTTATACATTTAACAAATCCTGAAGTACATGCACCGATACCTATCCCGTCATACTGCTTATTTTTAAAATTCTGTCCGATGTAAATTTTTTCTTTTAATTTATTCAAAAGGCCTTTTTCATCCAGCCTTTCCAATGCATGGACAAGGCTTCCATAACATGCTGAGCAGGCACTGTCCTCGACAATATGCTTTGCTAACTGTTGAACTCTTCTTGAAGGAGTTAATTTTCTTAATCCATTATCCTTATTCAATTCAATAATATCAGCATTTTCCAAATCAGTAGTACCTGCACCGATGCCTTCGGCCATAGCAATATACGGAATTTCCTCAATACTAAATCCCATCAAATTTGCTGCATATGTGTCTATCAGCACAGGATCCTTTCCCGCGATTATCATGTTCATCTGAACCGGATTACCGCCTTCTTCAAGGTTAAGGTCGCCATTCATACCATCAACAATTATGAGGTTTTGTTTTATAAGCTTGTTCAAATATGCAATAGGTTTGTGTAAACCCATGGTGTGAAATTTCCTCTTCTCGGAATTGGGTATACAGCCCTTCATATTTTTTAAAGCACAGGTCATATTAGTCTGGCAGTGTCCTTTTAGGACCGGTATGTTTATTAAATAATCAACTTTTGTAACATAATCGCAAATGTTTATCCTCAAATCATTTATTTCATATGCCTTATATTTGTCTTTTTGAAGATCAATTAGGGGAACATTATATTTCTTCGACAGGCTCTCATATCCGCATACTTTAAAGGCTTCCGATGTCCTTTCTCCCACCCAGGAGCTTTCCATTATTACTATTTTATCGTGTCCTTTTGATTGTAAATATTCAATGAGCCCTGCCACTATTTCGGGCGAGGTTGTTGCACCAGAGCTCGAAGGCTTTGCTACAACCAGATTTGGTTTGATTCCAATAAGTGCGTTTTTATCTATCTCTTCCTCAGGTCTTATGACTTCAAGCAACTCTTTTACCATTTGCTTAGGGTCATCTCCATAAATAATACGTATACCATTTTCACCAATCATGTATATCAGCTCCTTCATTTGTTACCTTTTCAGAACACTCACAGCTCCACCCCAGACAATCAACATCACACATTCATATAAACGATATGCGAAACAGTGTCAAGCTGCACTCAGTAGTCTGCTCCATGCTATTTAAACATAAACAGTTTGAGCACCGGTATTTTGCATATCTCTGAAAGCACTCATCACGAATAGTCTGTTTAGGCCATATTAATCTGCATATCTCTAAAGGTGCCCGTCGTGAATAGTCTCTTTAGGTTATATTAAATTTGTTTATAATAATATTATACAGATACCTGGTCTCAAAAAAAAGCTTGGGACATGCCCCCAAGCCTATATAGGAAAAATTATTTAAATAAATTGTTTTAAGTCCACCGCTCTTGCCTTTTTTGTTGCTAATGCAATTTTTAATAACATTTAGCTAGACTTTTTCCGCGATAACCTGGCGGGTGATTTCTCCGGCAATTGATTGCAGTTCCGGGAAGAGTGCAATCTTGTTGATTCCATAGCGTTGCAGCTGTGCGAAAATTTCTTCGGCGCTTTCGGTAGCAATACAGATCTTAATCAGGAAAGTGCTGCTGTCTGAAAACTGTTCCAACGGAATCAGATTTTTTTGGTGCGGAAACACAGTGAATACGCCTCTTTGAGCAGTAATTCGGCTGCTGTTTAACGGACCAATGGCGGCAGCCGGTTTAGGATTACTTAGCGGCAAACTGTCTGGTCCAAAAAGCGTATTAAATCCGGCCTCTTCCACATTTGGGATATATCCTGCCTGAGTAAACTCATTGAAATTATATGCCTTGTTTAACGTAACAGGATTCAAAACCCATACTGCCGAATCAATTCCGGGCATCAAGGAATGGTCTTCAGGGTTGGTTGCAAAGAATAGTGCCACTAAAGCATCTCGTGACCAGTCAAGAAGCCGGGTGGGCACTCCATAATGCTGCATCTGGAATAGCCAGCTCCAGTAAGATTCAACCCCATTTGGCAGTGGAGGTGTTGGCAGGTTATCGATATATGGTGTAGCCAGAGACTTGAATTTTGACAGAAAGACTATTTCCAGTTCAGGATTCAGCTGGATACCATCAATCGAACGCGAAATACTTGGCATTAGTTGAAAACCGGTTTGCACTTGACCCCTATACCAAAGTTCACAATTCTGATTCGCATCACATAGCATGCGGGCAGCAGTATCCACTGCAGTTAAATACTCCTGGACGGTACGGACTCTTGCAATGCATCTGATAACTGTAGATATTAATCATCTCCAAATGAATAATATTACAATTCAGAATATGAAAAATCGTTGCAATTTGTACCGTCTTTTATTTATAAAATTGAATTTTATGTTGACTTTATTTATTCTGTCTTATTAGAAGTGGTATTATATAGCTTTGTTGTATATGACGTTTAATCATAACTGATTTATGTTTACTATTGTAAACCAACTTGACAACCCTGGGGCATTCTTTTTTTACAAATTCTTCTTTTGTATAGTCGCTCCATTAGACTTTATTAGCCTTTCAACCTGGGATTGGCTTTTCAAGTTAGTAAGTGAAATTACTGATAATTACTTTTGCAGATTTTGTCCTCTGCACATTGGAACCGGATTTTTTAGCGTGTGGCACTATTTAAGTTTTTTCAGGTTGAGTTTTTAAAATTGCGTATTAATCCTTTGTCTTAATCCTTTAGGAAATATATAAATGTATTGATTTATCAGTAAATCAATTAGATAAGCTAAAAAATTGGCCATTACCTTATCTGACAGAGCTATACAAAGATGTTTGTCTCTCACTGCATCTATCTATGAGGATTGACACACTAACATAGAATGTACATCCATCCTATCTCCCCCCTATAACGCAAATAATTTTTTATTTCATTATCGTATTTCTCTATTGACAAATAAATAATCATTGGCTATAATAGTAAGAAATAGCAAGGGCGCTGTTGGTAATAACCAACAACGTCCTTACTTGTTTTATGGGGGGAATGTCGAGGATAGTTATGAGAAATAATCTGGATTTTTCAGAACTGTAATCTTTTATACAGAGTTTCACCTGGCAACTTATTAAACTTATTAAACTTATTAAACTTATTAACTTTTGAGATTTTAGGCAAGGTGTAACATCACCTGCCTGTATAATCAAAATAGTCCATCATCAAAATTTAAATCGCACAAAGGCGTGTGTTTTATTGATACCTCAGTAAAATACGCGCCTTTAAATTTTTTCAGGGGGGAATGATTTATGAGTGTTACAATGATAGTTGATACCCTTTGGGTATTACTCGCAGCTGTTCTGGTGTTCTTTATGAATCTCGGTTTCGCAGCAGTCGAATCCGGTTTTGCTAGATCAAAAAATACAGTCAACATCCTATCAAAAAACTTTATTGTATTCGCGGTTTCATCGCTCGGCTTCATGTTGCTTGGCTGGGGACTTATGTTCGGCGGTGATAACCCGCTTGTTGGTACGCAGCAGTTGTTTATTTTAGGCAATCCCAATCTCGACTTCTATAAAGATACTCTGACGTCGAACGTACCGTTCTGGGGAAAATTCTTCTTCCAGCTGGTTTTCTGCGGCACTGCGGCAACCATTGTATCCGGTGCTGTGGCAGAGCGCGTGAAGTACCTATCCTTCATAGTATTTTCCTTCGTACTGACCCTTTTCATTTACCCAATCGTCGGTCACTGGATATGGGGCGGTGGCTGGCTGGCCAACCTTGGTTTCATGGACTTTGCAGGCGATACTGTCGTCCACTCGGTTGGTGGCTGGGCAGCTCTTGCAGGAGCAATCATACTTGGACCCCGTCATGGGAAGTATGATAAAAACGGAAAACCAAAGGCGATCCCAGGCCACAACATGTCTCTTGCAGTTATCGGTTTATTCGTCTTATGGCTTGGATGGTTCGGTTTCAACCCCGGCTCCACTATGAGCTTCCAAAATCCGGCAGATGTTATGCATATCCTGGTAACCACCAATACTGCTGCCATTGCAGCTGTGCTTACCGCCACTGCAACATCATGGATCTTCATTGGCAAGCCGGATCTTGGTATGACCATCAACGGCTGTCTTGCAGGTCTTGTAGGTATCACCGGCAGCTGTGCTTATGTAAGCGTTACAAGTTCACTAATCATTGGTGCGATAGCTGGTATTATTGTCGTGTTCGCTGTACTCTTCTTTGACCGGATAAAAGTTGACGACCCTGTCGGTGCCACCTCCGTACATCTGGTCTGCGGTATTTTCGGCACGATCTGTGTAGGGCTTTTTGCCCAGGAAGGTGTAACCAGCCTTTCTACAGTCAACGGCTTATTCTTCGGCGGTGGTCTGTCATTACTCGGAGTAGAAGTTCTCGGCATTATTGCTGTTGGCATATTTGTGTTTATCTCGTCCGGTCTGGTGTGGTTTATTCTTAAGCAAACAATGGGTATCCGTGTCAGTCTTGAGGAAGAAATTCAGGGTCTTGACATTGGTGAACATGGCAACTCCGCTTATCCTGATTTTGCAATCGTAGCTCCTATTTTGGCTACCGACAACGGAATTGGAGACAAAGTATCACCAATAAGCCCGGTTGAAGTACCGAAGCCCTCTTCCGGTACAGTATCTCCGGAGGCTGCAATCCCGGTAGTGAATCGTGCACGTCCCGGAGCGAAGATGACAAAAGTTACCGTCATCACGAACCAGGATAAATTTACACAACTTCAGACGGCCCTTGATAAAATCGGCATAACAGGTCTGACAGTCACAAACGTCCTTGGTTACGGCATGCAGAAAGGGCATACAGAGTACTTCCGTGGTGCACCGGTGAAAACCAGACTTCTTCCCAAGGTTCAGGTGGATATTGTTGTGTGCAAGATACCAACCGATACGTTGGTTGACACTGTAAAGAAGGCACTGTACACAGGCAATATGGGAGACGGTAAGATATTCATTTATGACGTTGAAAATGTTATCAAAATCAGAACCGGCGAGGAAGGTTACGACGCATTGCAGGATGAGGATGAAGAATAGGATTAATATACAACAAGTATGTCTCAGCTATACAACAAACACACCTCAGCAGGGAGCATAAAAGGCTTGGCCTAATATGTCTCCTGCTTTTTTATTTTTCATCGTAACACCATTTCGCTATTTCTGCGATAAGCTGGAGTGGTAACGGCTTGTTGTACGGAAACTGCACCGCGCCTTTGCTCGTCTTGTATTCCGTGAGTCTTTCCTTGAAATGCTCAACAGCCTTATCACCGGGGTACAGCCCAATATGCTTTTTGAATGCCGCAAAGTGGATTATGTTTCGTTTACGCCATAAAGTTGGCATACTCCATGATATACGCTCTTCCGCATGCGGGAGTGCGGCACGGAGCGTATCTCGCACTTGATTTAAAAATGGCTGAACTTCTTCCGGCTGTGCAGCAATATAAGCATCAATTGTTTTCGGTAACTCTCCGCATTGATGCTTCTGGTTTGTGTTCTTGAACTCCCGTTTGCATTTAGGGCATTGCCACATGATACATTCGCCTCGCTCTCTTTATAATTGTAAATAAAACTTGTTGTGCCGGTTAACGAGATAGCTCTGTTTGTTTATCTTAATCTTCATCCTCTGCAATAGTCCATTTTCCGAATTGTACTTCTGGTGGGAAATCACAATGCTCTCCTATCATCTTTTCCATCCAAATCATATCATACCAGGTATTAAACTTGTAACCTATTTTATGAAATCTTCCTACCAGAGTAAAGCCCATTTTTTTATGAAATTGGTAGCTATTGTCGGTAAGGTGTTCATCTTCTTTCACAGGAACAGCTATGCATGCATTCATATTTAGAATTCCCATGTTTTTTAAAGATTTTTCCAATTTATTATAAAGTAACCTTCCTATGCCCATCTTATGCTTGCCCTGTTTAACATAGATGGATGTTTCCACAGACCAGTCATATGCTTTGCGATCCTTAAAAGTATTGGCATATGCATATCCTAATATTTCACCATTATCTACTGCCTTTATATAAGGGTATTTTGATGATATATTTATGATTCTGCTCTGAAATTCCTCTAAAGTCGGCGCATCATATTCAAATGTAATTGCAGTATCCCTGACATAAGGTTCATATATTGAAAGCAGTTCCGACGCATCTTCAAGAGTGACTTTTTCTATTTTCATATATACCCCTCCTTAAGTCATAATTTGTATTTCAAATTATGGTTTTGTATTTCGTCATCCCACTGAATTTATAAACGCAGGCATAATAACCAAAGTATGAACGTTATATACCGGTAATCGTAAAAGCCCCGGAACCCCTTCAATAATCAACACAGTCAGTTATTTTCAAATCGTTATCTTTTTAACATTCACACCGGGATTAAACAATGGGGCGTGCTCAATAAATAATGATATATATCATTATCATATTTGTCGTTTATTTCAATATAACAATTATAGAACCACATGACCCCGGCCGCAAGGACAATTATCCTAAAAACAGCAAGACGGATATATTTAGGTAAATCCAGTAAAATCAAGGTTATACTAAAACTTAATCCTCAGTTCAAAATTGTTATTTATTGAAATTGTTATTAAAATTGTTATTGAAAATGTAATTAAAAAATTATAGAATAATCAAAAAATGATAATATTTGCAGCATTAATTTATAGCAGCTTTAGTATGTAGCATGCATTACTTCATGGCAGGAGATAAACAATGAATTACACTTTTCACTGTAAAAAGGTACACAAAATTAATTTATTTTTAATCTTTTGCCTTATTGCTTTAATAGTAATTCCATTAATCTACTTGCGCGGGTTTGGAGCCAGTAAGCTCTATATTATTGCCGGAGTTGCTGTGGGCGGGTTAGCCACTCTCAACTATTTTATTCCAACTCCTGATAAAGTAAAAGGCTTGCTTTTCGCACTACTACCCTTCATTACTGTTTTTGCGCTGTTTTTTCTTGATAAATTCGCCTTAAACAAGCATTATATATTATTCTGTACTGTAATCATTATCGCTCTTTATTTCGATAAACAGTTGATATTAATTTTCGGTGCAGTGGTTAGCATTTTTATTATTATTTTATATCTTTGTGTCCCCACCAGCTTTTTAGGCCCTGAATACAATATACCGTTGTTCATTACAGTATATTCAGTAGTTTGTGGTGCCCTGGCTGCTTTATACTTTTTAGCGGACGCGGGAAACAAGCTAATTTTGAACTCTATTCAAAAAGAACAGGAAGCCCAAAAGCTTGTTCAGCAATTGACAGATCTTATTCATACAATCGATCAAAGTGCAGTAAAGCTGAATGATAGTACTAATAATGTAAAGCTGAACATGGATAGAATCCATCAAAGCAGCCGGTCTATTTTAGGGGCAGTTGAACAAATGGCTACGGCTATCAGCTGCGAAGCACAAAATATTACACAAATCAATGACTCAGTTCTGTTCTCATTAAAGAACATGGATAAAACAGCAGCAGTATCACAAGAGGTGGCGGCAAAATCTCAGGAAATGAACCTCAATATGCAAGAAAACTGGCACAGGGTTAATCAGGTCAGTGTATATATGAATACCTTAAATGATTCGGTCCAGACTGCCACATCAACTGTGGATGAATTGCAAGAAAGCCTTGAGATGGTTGATTCCTTATTACTCGGTATCCAAAATATTGCCAAGCAAACCAACATGTTGGCCTTAAATGCAGCGATTGAAGCAGCCCGCGCAGGTGAGCAAGGAAAAGGGTTTGCTGTTGTGGCCGACGAAGTTCGCAAACTTGCCGAACAGAGCAGTGAAATTACTTCCCGTATTACGAAGGTCACACATCAAATATTCGAAAAATCAAAAGCTGCTCAGGAGAAATCTCATGAAGGCAAGCAAGCTGTCGAGAATGGACAATTTTTGTTGCAAGAAATTACCAAGTCATTTAACTCTATGAAAGAATCCTTTGACATGATTAACCGTCAGCTGAAAAACAGCACGGACATTATTTGGCAAACTACCAATGAATTCCATAAGCTTAAAGAGCAAATCGAATTGACTGTAGCAATTACCGAAGAAAATACAGCAGCTACGGAGGAAATTGTATCTACCATTTCCTCAGAAAACGAGTCTATTGACATGATTTCACAATCCATACAGCAGTTGAAGAATTTAAGCCAGGAGTTATTGGATATGTGTAAGTATCAGGAGAGCCACTAATCATTATTTTATAGCTCTGATCATCGCAGTATGATTATCTTCCGGTAAAAACCCCACTAGTTCAACTATGCTGAATCCTGCTGTTCTAATAGCGTTCAGTTCGTGTTCAAGAGTTAAAGGTATATCAAAATGCACAAAAGCATCATCTTTTATTCCATCTCTTAACCGCCGTCTCCTGCATTCAGAAAATGCGAGGTCTTCTATCTCCTGTGATGTAGCAATGTAATCGCATTCAAGATATACGCCGCCTTGCTTCAGGCAGTCGAATATTTTCTTAAACAGAATTTCCTTACTTTCGATGGTGTAATGATGTAAAGTTTGAAAAGCGACAACTGCATCAAAACGCTCTTTTCCCATATCATATGTAAAATAATCCTCACAAACCAAAGATAAATTTTTATCATGATGCTTTGTGTATAGCTTCTGTAGCATCTTTTTGGATAGGTCAACTCCAACCGTTTGCAAATTGGGGAAGCGTTTAAATATGTAATCCAGCTCAAGACCGCTTCCGCATCCGATATCCAAAAGGCTTTCAACAGATGCAGGCAATAATTCTGCCATCCACTTATAATGGCCCTGCCACCGTGCCATGTGTTCTTCATATGAGTCGATACGGGCTTCAAAGAAACCTGACATTGTTTCAAGGGGTTCGTCTTTCGTCTCCTCAAGCCATTTCTTCAGTTCCAGATAATCTCTATCCATAATAATTCCTCTCTTACCTTCCATGCTGCCGCTGACGTAGCAGTACCTCCCGGGATTCAGATGGCCTCTTCCAGACATAACATCAATTGACCGCTGAATTTAGCCGCTGCATATCAGGTACATTCAACTAAAGCTTATTCAGCGTTGTCTAACTTAAGCAGTGCCTCATCTACGCTCGGTACAAAATAGATGCTGTTTCCTTTATTGCATTCATATATAAAGTCCTTAAGAGCTTTGCTTGTGTATTTTGAATAATCTCCGACAATGGCAATTTTTTTGCGATAGTTGATAAACTTCTGCAATATTTCGCCTGCAACTCCCGTGCTTAAAACAAAGAAATCATCAGCCACACAGGACTTATGGACTATAAGTTTATCACAATCGGTTTCATATTGTACAGCCGCAATCAGATCTAATGCGGATTGGGCATCTTTGATAACAATCTCATCAGTTATAATCAGTGCAATATCATTTTTCCTGCCTAAGATTTTGTACTCCATGTTACTTCCCCTTTCTATAAATAATCTGCAGCAAAATGCCACCAGACAAATTCAAAATTGGGTTACGATACATTTTCTGCTTTTCTATTTATAAGTATTCACTACTTTACATATATACTCTGCTGCATTTTCAATTAACTTTTTATCAACCAGGTCGATTGTATCTTTCGGACAATGGGTATAGGATAAACATCCTTCAAATAAATCTGATGCATAAATCAAAACACATTTTGTTCCGCCAAAGGCGAAAATTGAATGGTCTCCGGCGTACCAAGGCTGACCGCCAACGATATTGGTACAACTTCGCATTATGTTATCCAGTTCCAGCTGTTCTTTCTCATCAAAATTAAAAGTTGCAACTGCCATCTGGGATCCTACATGTGCTACTGTGTCAATATTAATAAGAAGCGATACTTCTTTTCCCCTTTTCTGAAGATCTTCCAAATAGATAAGTTCTCCTTGCGGGTCATAGTATTCTTCGGAATTAAAGGGAACAATATCAATGTCATATCTTTCAGTTTCAATGGCCTTTGCAGCATAAAGCATTGTTGCCACTCCGGAAGCATTATCCAGCGCACCGTCTGTATTGTACTTACTGTCCATATGGGCACAAATCGCAATTGTACCTTTAGGATCAGCAACTTTTTTTGATGCAATCAGCTGATATGCTGTTGCAACATTGCTTTTCGAGGCAATAGACAGTTCCATATCTTTTTCCAATACTTTATCTTCTATTTCTGAAAAAATCTCTTTATCAAGGCTGGCTACAGGAATATGAAAATTTCCATCTTCAATTACAGGAAAGGGCTTAAGACCACTCATAGGCGTTCCACCTGTAGCAGCTATAATTGCACAAGGTTTTTTGGCTTCCAGGCAATCAATAATTGCTTTATGCTCATCCGGATAATAGAATGGATAATCCTTAGGCTGTAATGATTCTTGCGCCAAATCATCTGTCAAAAATAATATTCTGCCTTCACATTCCGCTCTTTCAAGTTCTTCCAGATTTCTTACAACCATAGCCCTTCTTGTGCCGGCAAACGGCTGTGAAAAGGGACTTGCCTGTAATGCCAACTTATTTCCGTCAATCAGTAAAAATGATTCTTTTGATTCCCATACTTTACAGCTAAAGGGTACCTTTCTCGTTCTATACCCTAAGCTTTCCAGGTATGATCCGATAAATTCCGTAATCTCCTGGTTTTGAATGGTTCCTGCAGGTCTAGGTTTTGCAATTTTCGCTAATAGTTCCATTCCTCATTTCTCCGATTCTTTATTATAATTAATTTTGCCAATAGGATATTAGCAACTTCGATAAGATATCAGCAACTACGATTAGTAACTTACCTGCTTGTTTTATCAATTCCGATGGTCTTGAAATCGGTTATCAAGGCTGGTTATTCGATTCCAAGAGCCGCTTTCCAATCAGCTTCGTTAAAACCTACCAGAACAAATCCGTCACCGATGAGAATAGGACGCTTCACAATCATGCCGTCTGATGCCAACAGGTTATACTGTTCATCTTCACTCATGGCCGGGAGCTTGTCCTTCAGCTTCAATTCCTTATACAGCAAGCCGCTGGTATTGAAGAACTTCCTTAGCGGCAAACCGCTCATTTTATGCCACTCCTTCAATTCCTCGATTGAAGGATTCTTTTCTTTAATATGTCTTTCTTCAAAGGCTATACCGTTTGCTTCAAGCCACTTTCTGGCCTTCTGGCAGGTGGTGCATTTCGGGTAACATACAAATACCATAATACTTTCTCCCTTTTCCTCTTATAATGGCTTTATACTGTATTTTTCATGCAATTCAATGATTTATATTACCTGAGCTAAATTACTTGTGGCTAAATATACAACATATTATATCATTATCCATTTAAATTGGAAATAAAAGCAACTCATCACTTTCTATCCCCTTGTATTCTCCGTTACAAGATTTCTATATACCCTTCTGTTCCATTCACGCGAATTCGTTGCCCATCTTTTATCAGTTTGGTGGCATTTTCTATTCCAACAACTGCCGGCAAACCATATTCCCGTGCTATAACAGCCCCATGGGTCATCAGGCCGCCAACTTCAGTGACTAAGCCTTTTATGGATACAAACAACGGTGTCCAGCCAGGGTCAGTAAAGGAAGTTACCAATATATCCCCATCTTCCAAATCAGCGTCTTCCATGTTTAAGATGACACGTGCCCGTCCTTCTGCAACTCCGGAAGAAACGGGCAGACCCGGAATAGCTTCTGCCGGGATATTTTCTCGTTTGTACCTGCCTGTAATGATTTCACCGTCAGACGTGATGACACGTGGGGGTGTTAGTTTTTCAAATAATTCGTATTCTTCTTTTCGTTTGCTGATAATCCGGTAATCCAGTTTCTTTGTGCATACGGCTTCGCGAAGTTCTTCAAAAGTGAGATAATATATATCTTCTTTTTCATTTATTACACCGTCTTGAACAAGTTGTTCAGCTTCTTTCAGTAAAGCCTGTTTATAAACGAAGTAACGATTAACCATGCTGTATTTCGGATATTCACGATAGCCGGTAAAATTCCGGATCAGGTCAATCATTCTTTTTGTTTCTTTGGCTTTTTGCTCACCATCCGGCAATTGCCTCAATCTCGCTAACAACTCTTGTTCTTTTTTCAAAGCCTCCTTAAGCCCCTGCTCAAATTTTCGCCTGCCGGCACCAGGCTCAAAGTTTTTGATATTATTGAGAATCATAGGGATAAGTGTAGCTGGTTTTTCACTCCAACGAGGTTTAGTAATATCAATCTCTCCGCTGCATCGCATTCCGTATTTGCTGAGGAAATCAAAGATAGCGTCCCGGGCTTCCTTCCCACCATCAAACTTAGCCAGTTCATCCAAGAAGCTATCATCTTCTACATGTTGTAAATAATCAATTATTTCCGGATAATGACGTATCACATCTGCGACTTTCAGCAACTCCAGACCCATTTCTGCAGTAATATTGTTTGGTGCAGATTGAGAAAGCCTGTCTGCTACGTTTTTTTCGCCTAACCAATTGTACATTTTTTCATTGATCCATGACGAAGCATGCATTGCAGTCATAATCACAGCCATACTTTGCGGATCAAACAAACTCTTCTTTAATTTCCGGATGTCTTCCAGAATAAAATTAAATAGATCCGGTCCTGATTTCGTTTGTATGTTATGTTTTAATTCTTCTAATGATGTCTGATTTCTCTTAATCAAATCAAAAACAATTGCCGGGTCGTTTTCAATTTGTGTTTGAAAACCCGAAGACGGCATACCTCTATTGCTTTTTCCGGGACTCTGTTCCTTCTCAATATTTGGCAACGGTTTTATAATGTCCCCCCGATCTATTATGGTCATGAGAGCGTCTTTTATGAGCGGATCGTGACGTCCCATTGTATCTAACAGAATTTCTCTGCCGTCAGGTGAGGCCAGCATATGTGTAACATCAACAAACAACCTTCCACCGGCCTTATGCATGGGTGCATTGGCCGTTAACAGGAAAAAAGACAATCCCAATGGTTTCATGGGGTCGGTCATCATCTGTTGATGGCCGACAGATACATAAACATGATTTTCTTTATCATTCGCTTCAGGGATTGGGTACAGAGTTGTAATTGGCCGGCTCTGGACAATGTAGAATGTATCATCTGCCAAACACCATTCGATGTCCTGGGGGCAGCCGAAATGCTCTTCAATCTTTCTGCCTATGCGCTCAAGCTGCAAAATCTGCCCGTCCGTCAGCACTTGCCTATTCTGCAGCTCAGGCTCAATTTCCTGTTCTTTAGTACCTCCACCTTTTAAAGCATAAACAGCCAGCTTCTTGGTGGATATCTTCTTATCAATGATCTTGCCGTTACGCACTTTATAGATATCAGCATTAACCAGGCCGGAGACCAAAGCTTCACCAAGTCCGAAGCCGGCGTCAATAGATAGCACCTTCCTATTGGAAGTTACGGGATCGGCTGTAAACAAAACTCCCGATGCCTGCGGAAAGACCATCTTCTGAACAACCACAGACAGTTGAACTTTACGATGGTCGAAGCCCTTTTGAAGACGGTAAGTTATTGCTCTTCCGGTAAACAGTGATGACCAGCATTTTTTGATATGCTTTAGGATTGCTTCTTTTCCAACAATGTTCAAATACGTATCCTGCTGGCCTGCAAATGAGGCCGTAGGTAAATCCTCTATAGTTGCGCTTGATCGTATTGCATAGGGACTTTTTTCTCCAATCCTTGAGAGAAAGCAGGTGATCTCTTCATTAATGTCTTCAGGAATGGCTATTCCTTCAATGACCTTGCGAATCTCACGGCTAAGCTCAACAATTTCAACCCGGTCCTCAACCTTTAGCAGTGATAACTGCTCCAGCAATTCGTTAATCGACGACTTATCCTCAATGATTCTTTTAAAGGCTTCCGTAGAAATACAGAAGCCTTCCGGTACGTGTATTCCTTTAATCCTGGAAAGCTCGCCCAGGTTAGCGCCTTTACCACCAACAACCATGATTTTTGTTTTGTCAATGTCCTGAAAATCAAGCACATAGGAGCTCATATAGTTACCTCCTTAAATAGTAACTCTTTTAAAAATTCCATCTTTGATAATTTTGATAACATTCTTTCGCATGTTATTGCATTATAGCACTGGAAAATTAGAAGTAATAGTCTGCATTTACGATTTTCTATATGATATAATTAAAGTGGGAAAGGTCAATTTTCGAAAAAGTGAACCTTTTCTATCTTAAAGTCTTAAGATAGGCTTTTTGTTCATCCGTTATCCGGTAGCTCTCACAAGCCTTTTGAATGGTTTTGTTATGTGTCCATTCCGGAAGCCTGCGCCCTTCAATGTACGGAATTGTTGCATCCCACTGCTTTGCCAGAGCGGTTGCAAAATACCAGGCTACCACCATTCTGACATAATATTCTTCACTTGTGACACTTGCCGGAATCTCCAAATACTCCTCTTTGAAATCCTTATCGAGATAATGCGTCATTAACATAGTTATACCAAAGCGGCATGTGTATGTTTTCTCAGAAGCGGCCCACTCTTTGATTTTCTGAAGAAGCTCATTTTTATGCTTGCTGAATACTTTAGGATTTAGCGTATCACATACAGCCCAGTTATCAATGTATGGCAGAAATACTTCAACTGCCGCTATGCATTTGTCATAATCTTTGATTCTCCCAAGCAGAACAGAATGAAGAAGATTTTCATCAAAATACTCATGAGGCAGCGTATTCAGGAATTCGCAGCACATAGGATCTTTTTCAAATTCCTTGCTGAACTTGCGTAACACCGGAACCCTGACACCAATAAACTTGTCCGGTGGTACAGTGGGAATCAATTTAGCCTGGAATTCTGCATACTTACTATCCGCCATGAAGAATAACCTTTTCTGTATCTCTTTCATTGTTATTGTCCTCTCATTAATTTTTCAATTTTGTCATAGGTTAAGTTCTTTAATTTCTTTTTATAATATGTTAATTGTTTTATTTCTTCCTGAAGCAGTTCTGAGAATAATTTTGCCGTCATTTTAGTTTGGTCTGAGATCTTCTATCTCTCTTTTTACCAGCTCCAGCTTGTTTTTTTTCGTTAACACGATAATAGTCAGTGTAATATAAACCATTCTCTACCTTATACGACGCTATTAGCAGTTTGTTTTCTTCATCTATTCCCGTTAATTGCAAGCAAAAACCATACTCAAACTGCTGTGTGTCATTATTCCAGCACCAGTAATAATACGGGATACTGTTGTTCGGAGTCCATCCGCAAACCTCCAGATCCAAATATCCATCAAAGTTAACATCTTTCAATGCCGCTGAATCTACTTTTGAAAAACATGACGTATAGCCTTCATCAATTCCATCAACACCATCGATATCTATGGCTTCCTTAACAAGAATTGATTGAAGCAGATTCTCCCCTTCATAGACGCGAACCTCACGTACACCGTACAGCCCGATATCACCTTCTGCTTTTTTTCCAATCACAAATAATGTTAGTGTCTTTCCGTCTTCAAAAGGCATCTCCATAATTTTCAACACTTCGTCCGGACTTTCTGGTTGAATTTTTAATACTTCGCCTGAATTCTCCTGCGAATCTGACGGGGAATCTGTTTCCGGGTCAGGTACTGTCTGCTCTGTTATCAATTCTTCCGTGCTTTTCTCTTCAGGCATGTGAGTATCTGTAATGGATTTCTTTTCCCCGGATTTCTTTTCTCCACAAGCTGATAAAAAGATTATGCTTGTTATCAATACAATTCCTAATAATAAACTGATTGCTTTTTTCATAGATACCCCTTATAAATAAAAGTTTTCATCTAAAAAAGTATATGTCTCACAGACCTTACCTTTTCCCTTTTTCAATCAATTAATATAAATTTTTTATCATCCATTTTTCAGCAGTCTGTTTATGCCCATATGGTTCGAGCCGGCATTATGTGTAACAAGGAGCGAAAATTGCTTTTCCCGGTGTATGTAGGCCGGCTCGCATTATACATCGTATTATACAATGGTGATGTATGTTAATCTTTTCACATTTTAAACTTCAAAACAGTGCTTTGCAAATCCTGAGCAAGCTGAGACAAATTCTCACTGGCTTCTGAAAGAACTCTTATAGATTCAGCTTGTTGTGATGTCAGGGAACTTACTTCTTCGGTAGCCGCTGAATTATCCTCTGCAATTGCAGACAACCCCTCCATGGTATTTAATATGACATTTTTCATTTCAACCATTTCCTGCCCTAATGAGTTCAATTCCCTTACTGCTTGTTGGCAGCCTTTCATCGCATCATCAATCAATTTATATTTTTCCCCGCTCTTTGTAACGCTTTCGGTCTGTACCTTTGTGATTTCGGATATCTTTTCCATAGCGCTTACTGCATTTAGTGAATTTATTTGCAGTTCTTCAACTATTTGTCCTATTGTTTTTGTGGAGTTTGCTGATTGCTCCGCCAATTTTCTTATCTCATCTGCCACAACCGCAAAGCCTTTTCCGGATTCTCCCGCTCTTGCAGCCTCTATAGCGGCATTTAAAGCCAAAAGATTGGTCTGTTCCGCAATAGAAGTAATAATGTTGCTGGCCTGGCTTATCTTTTGCGCGCTATTGCTTGTTTTTATTATTACATCAGAAATAGTCTTATTAGCTATGTTGTTCTCTTCGTTGATCTTTATAAGCTTTTCAATTTCAGCAAGACCCTCATGAACAACAGCAGTAACATTATTTACAATATCGCTGATATTCTTAGTCTGTTCGATATCTTTGTCAATGATATTTCCTAACAATACCACCTTTGAAGTACCCATTTCCGTACTTTGGGCCTGCTCTGAGGCGCCTTTGGCGATTTCTTCAACAGTTCTTGAGACCTCCTCTATAGCATTTAATGTTTCCTCTGATGAGGCAGCCATTTCTTGTGAAGTTGCCGCCAGTTGTTCAGATGAATAGCTTATTTTGCTGATAACACTCCTAAAACTTTCTTTAATGCTATGTAAAGATTGCAACAGGTCTCCGAGCTCGTCATTCCGCTTTTGATCTTTTTGGGAAACTTCCATTCCAAGATTTAAATCTGCTAATTGTTTTGAATAGGCAACTGCTTTTATTATCGGTCTTGAAATGCTATTGGACAACAGTAATCCGCATATAAGAATTATCACAGAGAATATGGCCATGATTATGATGCATATGGTTCTAAAATTGATAAGTCCCTCATGTACAAATTCTGCATTGTAATCAACTCCTACAAATCCGACAACAGTTCCGTCATTATTTTTTAATGGATAATAAATACTGAGAATAGTTCCCCAATTTTCATACTGGACAATATTTTTATCTGCATAAACTTCACCGCTCCATGCTGTTTCATATCCTGGTATAGTTTCTTCAGTTTCACCTACATGTGAAAAATCCTCATCGGAGGAGCCGTCAATTACATACATAAAGTTCCCTTCGTCTTTTTTCCTCATGGTATAAACATATTTTGCACCACATATTTCACGAATTTTGGCAAGTTCTTCCCTCATTTTAATATAGGCAGGAGTAGCTTCGTCTTCCATAGTCTTAATCTTTACGAATTCGTCGATATCTATTAGTCTACTTGCTTGCTCCGCTGCATTATACGCCTTATTGGTTGTATCTCTTATTATCAGTGACTTTGTTTGATTGTACAGCAATGCTGCAGACAAATTGAGAAGTATTAATGCAATAATTAGGAATAAAACAGTAACTTGCAACTTGATGCTCTTTTTCATTAAAAAACTTCTCATATCACATCTCTCCTATTATATGTAATCTGTGTATTTTTTATTTATGTTATGTTAATAAGCATAATTATTAATACACATTATAACATATATCCCTCAAAAAATAACCAAAAAATTCTATTTTTTGCATAAAAAAATATAAACTTCCGGGCCGCAGCTTTTTTGAAAATATCCCGCCGTTTTTTATAGCCATTGAATGATCTCCACCTGCACTTATGGTATTGTATTGTCCAACCGTTCCAGTCACATATACAGAAACATGAGTAACGGGAAGAACAAAAACCATCAATTCACTTTAATTCATACTGCTGGCCTTCAACATTTGTGCTTTTCTTTGATGCCATTGATGTCTAAAAAGGATGAAGAAAGTAATGCAAATTAAATACTAGAGAACCAGCAACAAAAAGATAATGAATAAATCATGACCACCCGTAAAACGGGTGGTTTGCTCAGCCCTATAAGGGCAAGTTACCGGCCAGCGCCTAAAGACGCTGGCTTTCACTTCGTTCAAGCTACAATGCCTTTGCCACCTTTGCCGCCC